>CALWLK010000071.1 GCA_944381505.1 uncultured Lachnospiraceae bacterium | reverse complement strand
GTGTTAGGCACGCCGCCAGCGTTCATCCTGAGCCAGGATCAAACTCTCTCAATGATTCCCTCCGTAAGCTTTGACACCTACCTCGGTTATCTTCTCACCGTTTACTCCCGGTTCGAACGCCAACTTCTCTTTTGGCTTCCGTTCCTTCTTCTACTGTTTTTCAGGTTCGTTCTTCTTCCGAATCTTCCCTCCCCTCCCAAGGCTCCTCGCCTCTTTCGGGGTCTCTCTTCTCGGGAATCTTCGGGGTCCGTGTATTAATCCGTCCTTATTCTCTTTTCATGCTGCTTCCTGTCTCTTTTGAGACAGCCGTTCAAGTCTACATCATGGAAAACTCTTTGTCAAGCACTTTTTTTATTTTATCGTGTTTGCCGTCTTCCGTTTTGAACAGCTCATTGATATTAACACTAAGCTTTCATTCCGTCAAGCACTTTTTAACTTTATTTTTAATAACTTTTTACCCCGATTTTTTCTCCCACAATATCCGGATTTTCAACCTATATATTGTATCAGATGCCGACCAGAGACAAAAGAAAAAGGCTTATCATATTGTTTGTGTACAGGAAGCTAAGAAACTCGCTCTCGGATATTTGCCGAAATATCTCCGCAGCGTATTCCCCCAAAGGCAGCCACGCTATCAAGAGCATAAATATCCATATATAAAATATCGCCTCCAAAAAGCCTATCCCCGCGCCCAAAAGCTGGTTCATTCCGCATATGACCGGCAGCCTTGTAAAAAGATCCATGACATGCATCAGAACTCTCAGTCCTATGCTCACCGCTATAAATAATACAGCGAATACCACAGCCTTTATTATCATAGAGGAAAGGCCCTCCGCCACGTATTCATATATGCTCTCCATCCCCTCGCGGACAAGACCTGTCTCCCCGGTCTCTTTTTCGAGCTTTTCCTTTATTATCTGCGGCAGTGGCAGCTCGGCTATGGCGGCGGCTCTCTCCTCATCCTCAGGCATGGCTCCGCCCTCAGGCACCGTTATGCTGTCCTCCACAAAATCCCGGACTCTCTCCTGAACGAAAGTCCTGACAGTCCTGTTTTCGCTCACAAACTCACTCACATAAGGTGTGGCTGTGTTTACTATGATAAGTGTTATTATTATTGAGGCAAAGGACAGCGCCATTTTTACAAAGCCGCGATTATGCCCGTAAAGAGTCATCGCAATAATAATTATTATTGCGATGACAAACACTTCCCTTCCACTTATAAAATTTAAAATATCCATCAATTGATAAAGTCTTCTTCCCTCAGGATAAGCAGGCCGTTCTTGTCATATTTCGAGTTGAACATGCCTTTTATCCTTTTTCCTATGGGAGGCTTTTCCGCTCTGTCTGCAGCCTCCTCTATCAGAGCCTCGGCGTTCTCCCTTGTCAGAGGGATGCTGTCCTCCTCCATAAGCTCTATCCTCTCGTATAGTGCGAGCATGCTCTTCCCTGTTATGCTGCAGTCGATCTCCGAGGCGTATTGGCAGCAATACTTTGCGAACTCGTCTATGTCAAGCTCCTCCGAAGGGTCGGAGCTGAGGCTGAATCCTCCCTTTTGGGGAGCTCTCTCGGTATAGGCTTCCTCCTCATCCTCCTCATAGGGCTCGTCATCGTAGCCTTCCTCGTCATAATCATCTTCGGACGGCTCCTCGTCATAGACCTCCTCGTCCTCAGGTTCTTCATCGTAGCTCTCATCGGACTCGTCATCATAGTCCTCGGAAACTATATCGAAATGATTGGCGAGCTCGGGATTTCTCTCAACTATCCCGTCAAGCTTTTCGGGAGTGTCGATAAATACCACTATCATCCCGGATCTGTCTGTCTTTATTATGTCGTTTATGGAGTCCAAGAGGACATCGCTGAGATCTCCTGCATTCTCTATTATGAGATCCTTGCCCTTAAGCCTCTCGACAGCTGACGCCGAAAGGCCTCTGCTGTTGAGCTTTGCGGCGCTGGTCTTTGCGGCCGAATTTCTGATGCCCTTCTCGCTGTGTATATACTTAAGCTCCTCGATGGCGGCCTTGAGGCCCTCCTCCGCCGTCTCCGCCTCTATCATCATGTGATAATGCTCAACCTCGTCTTCCTCCGGTGCCTCAGCGGAAAGCTCGGAAGCTTCAGGAGTCTCCGAAGGCTTTACAGGCTCCAAAGTCTCAGAAGACTCGGAGGTATTTTCTTCGACCTCCTTTGCCACAGGAGGTTCCACCGTATTTTTTTCGGTATCTTTTTCCTCTTCCTCTGCGGGAAGGTTCTCCGCAGGAATAGCCTTTTCATGAATATCCTCTGTGGGGAGAGCCTGTTCGACTTTTGTATCTTCGGTCTCGCCTTTGACCTCCTCTAGGGTCTCGGCGTCTCTTATTATCACCCTGCGCAGCTTTTCCTTCACGATGTCGTCAAGGACCTTTGTCTTTTCCGTGACAGCGCTCTCTATCTCCTCGGCTGTGGTGACGACAGCGCTCATCTTCTTTACCTCGTCTCCCAGCTTCTCCTCAAATCCGTCTATATAGCTGTCCTCATATACCACAGGCTTTTTGGGTGCCTTTTGAAGAAGCGCCTCATGCTTTCTCAAATACTCCTCGGCAGCCCTGTCCTCATCCTCGTATCTCTGCCCGAGCTCATCAGGCATCTCCGGCTCAGCCGCTGCCTCCTCCTCGTGGTAATCATCATAGTGCTCTGTCTCCCCCGAATAACCCGGATAATTCTCCTCGTTATATTCGCTGGTGTCCCCGTAGGCTTCATCCTCATAGCTCTCGTCGCTCTCATATCCCTCATACTGAGGCTTGGCCTCGGCCTCCTCATAGTAGGGGTATTGCTCCTCCGGCTCCCGCCTTCCCATATTTCTCATGAGATCCATCTGATAGCGGCTGAGGGGAGCGTACTTTATCTTGAGGTCCATAGCCTTGTCGGAGTAGTTCCCGAGGCCGAAAAGGAGCATGATCTTGTCGCAGGTCCTCACGCACTCCGCGCCCCTGCCGGCTCTGTCATAAAGCTCCGCCAGCTCAAAGAGCCATCTCTCATCAGGCTCTCCCTCTGTAAACTGCTCAAGAAGATTTACCAGCTGGTCCGCAGGAGCCCCCTTGGCCTTAAGTATGAGATATTTAAGGAGATACTGTCTCGAATCATCCGGTGCCAGATCCACAAACTCATGGTAGAAGTCCTCCGCCTCCTCGATCTCCCCTGACTTTACCGACAGCTCTGTCAGCTTATAGAGAAGACGCTTTCCCACAGGAGCCCTCTCGAAGGCCAGAAGCAGTATATCCTTTGCCTCCTGATACTCGTTGTTCTTGTCGTAGACTCCCGCTATCATGCTGAGAAGATTGGCGTTTCTGACCCTTGACCAGTCAATACTGTCCGCTATCTTCATAGCGGTCACATAGTCTCCCTCGCTTATCAGCTTCTTTATCTGTTCCACCTTGATGTTGAACTCGTACTTGTCCATATCTGAAATCTCCTCTTTAAAAGGTAATTCTCAAAATCCTATATCTCGGTCCTTGCGTCCAGGGCCCTCTTTAAAGTAACCTCGTCCGTGTTCTCAAGGTCGCCTCCCACAGGTATTCCCGAGGCTATCCTTGTGACCTTTATGCCCGTCGGTTTTATGAGCCGGCTTATGTACATTGCCGTAGTCTCTCCCTCAAGGCCTGAGTTAGTGGCTATTATAACCTCATCCGTGTCCGACTGCAAGCGCTTCATAAGCTCCTTGAGCTTGATGTCCTCAGGGCCTATGCCAAGCATGGGGGAGATGGCTCCGTGGAGTACGTGATAGACCCCGTTGTATTCCCCCGTCTTTTCGTAGGCCGCGAGATCTCTGACGTTTTCCACCACCATTATCTGCCTGTGATTGCGCTTTTCGCTGGAGCATATGGGGCAGAGCTCCCTGTCCGTGAGTGTAAAGCACTCCTTACAGTAATGGACATTGTTCTTCGCGTCCGTTATGGCGAAGGCCAGAGCCTCCGCCCTCTCCTTTGGCATATTTACAATGTAAAAGGCAAGCCTCTGGGCAGTCTTTATTCCTATTCCGGGAAGAGCGGAGAGCTCCTCTATGAGACTTCCTATCTTTTTTCCGTAGTAATCCATAATTAAAATCCGAATCCGGAAAGGCCTCCCGTGAGCTTTCCGAGGGATGCGGAGTTAGCCTCCTCCATCTGTCTCAACGCCTCGTTTGCGGCAGTCATTATGAGATCCTCAAGGGTCTCGGGGTCCTCGGGATCCACCGCCTCAGGATCAAGCTTTACCGCCGTCACCTGCTTTTTGCCGGATATGGTGATGGAGACCGCTCCGCCGCCTGAGGTTCCTGTGTACTCCTTCTCCTCCAGCTCCTTTTGCTGCTCCTCCATCTGCCTCTGCATCCTCTGGGCCTGCTTCATAAGATTATTCATATTTCCCGGCATCATGCCTCCGGGGAAACCTCCTCTTTTTGCCATGGTCTATTCCTCCTGTCTGTCCACGTGAAAATGTATTTTTGAGAGTTCTTCCTCAGTTATTTTGTTTTTGTCGGAAATGGCTCTGCTCACCTCCGGGGAGGCGAGCCTTGCAGTGAATCTCACGTTTGCATTAAGCCTGTCCCTTGATATCTCCTCAAGCTTCTTAAGCCCGTTCTCACTCTTGTTTGTAGCCGCAAGCTTGTAATTTATACTGTTGGTAAATATAACCGTTATTACTCCCTCGGACTCCGCCGCAAGCTCCGTATCCTGAAATACCACCTTGTTGGAGCCGGAGAGCTCCCTCACCAGAAGCGGCCAGTTCTCCCTTATGGAGCTCAGAGTATCCCTGCACTCCTTAAGCCTTGGCATATCCATAGCCGGAGTCTCCTTAGGCTTTTCCTCATAAGCCTCCGAAGCCTCGGGAGCTTTCCTCTCCTCTCGCTTTTCGGGCTCCGGTCCTCTTAATGGAGGCATGTGCCTTGTCCCGGTCATTAAGGTCTGCCCCGAGGGCTCTCGAGGTGAGAGCACATCCTGAGCATGGCGCTCCGAAGGCCCTGCCTCCGCCTCATAAATAAGGCTTATCATCTCCGCCTCGAAGAGAACTCTCTTTTGAGGGGCGAATCTCATACGGTTCATGAGCTGAGAAAGCCTTGATATCATTTTCAAAAGCTCGTCCTTGTCCGCCCTTTTACTGTCCTCAAAGAGGAGCTTTGCCTCCTCCTGAGACACGTCCAATATATCCTCGTCCCCTGTTCCCGTGCTCATCGCAATGAGCAGGTTCCTTAAATAGAGTATGAACTCCGAGAGGGCCTGCATGACCTCTTTTCCCTCGGAGATAATATCGTTAATGACTCTCAGGGCCTGCGCCGCATCCCGGTCCGCCGCAGCATTGAAAAGCCGCGAGTAAACGCTTGCGTCAGAGCTGCCCAAAATGTCCAGCACGTCCTCATAGCCCAGGCTCTCGCCTGATTTGAAAGAGAGGCATCTGTCGAAAAGGCTCAGAGCGTCCCTCATGGAGCCGTCTCCCTTCAGGGCTATATATCTTAAGGCTCTGTCCTCGACGTTATATCCTTCCCTCTCCTTCATCTCCAAAAGTCTTTTGTATATGGTTTCAGTGCTTATCCTCTTGAAATCATATCTCTGACATCTGGAGATTATGGTCTGAGGTATTTTCTGGGGATCCGTGGTGGCAAGGATGAATATCACATATTCCGGCGGCTCCTCCAGGGTCTTGAGGAGCGCATTGAAGGCCCCGGTGCTCAGCATATGCACCTCGTCTATGATATATACCTTGTATCTTCCCTCTGTGGGGGGATACTCCACCTGCTCCTTGATATCCCTGATGTTATCCACGCCGTTGTTTCCGGCCGCGTCTATCTCAAACACGTTTATGGAGCTCCCCTCCAGGATATGGCTGCAGGAGGCGCACTCATTGCAGGGATTGCCCTCCCTTTGGTCTTCACAGTTTACAGCCCTCGCAAATATCTTCGCTATGGAGGTCTTTCCTGTACCCCTGGTACCCGAGAAAAGGTAAGCGTGGCCTATCCTGCCTGTGGTTATTTGGTTTTTAAGGGTTTTCACAATGGCGTCCTGCCCTCTCACGTCGTCGAAGGTCATGGGGCGCCATTTGCGATATAATGCGGTATATGACATAAAGGTCTTAATCTCCGAAGCTTATTCCGGTAAGCTTTGCGGCTCTCACTATCTCCGACTTGGGGTCCACCGTCTTTAGCTTTCCCGCTGTCTCCTTCAAGGGGATACTTGTGATCTCATTGTTTTTTGCGGCCACCATCAGCCCGAATTTTTTCTTGTCAAAAAGCCTTGCGGCCTCTGCTCCCAGCCTTGTGGAAAGGACTCTGTCGTAGGGGATAGGCGCTCCGCCTCTCTGCATGTGTCCGGGCACAGTCACCCTTACCTCCTGCCCTGTCTTCTCACCTATCTTTGCCGCAAGCTCATAGGCCACAGAAGGGTACTTTTCCCCCTTCTCTCTTTTCTTCTTGAGCTCCTTTTTGGTGAGGGCTGCATCTTCCTTTGATATTGCTCCCTCCGCCACGGCTATTATGGAGAAATGCTTTCCGGCCTTTCCCCTCTCCTTGAGAGCGTCGCATATCTTGTCGAGGTCATAGGGTATCTCCGGAAGGAGTATTATATCCGCGCCTCCTGCAATGCCTGCATAGAGAGTGAGCCATCCCACCTTATGTCCCATCACTTCAACTATGAAAACTCTCCCGTGGGAAGCCGCTGTTGTGTGTATGCTGTCTATAGCCGAGGTGGCTATGCTCACAGCCGACTGAAATCCGAAGGTCACGTCTGTGCCCCAGAGGTCATTGTCTATGGTTTTGGGAAGGCCTATCACGTTAAGTCCCTCCTCCGAGAGAAGATTTGCGGTCTTTAAGCTTCCGTTACCGCCCAACACAAAAAGACAGTCGAGCTTGAGCTTCTTGTAGGTGTGGATCATAGCCGCCACCTTGTTGAGTCCGTTCTCGTCAGGCTCGCGGATAAGCTTAAAAGGAGTCCTGCTGGTTCCGAGCATCGTGCCTCCCACAGTGAGTATACCTGAGAAGTCCTCCTTTTTCATGACTCTGTAGTCATCATATATGAGGCCTCTGTAACCCTCCTCGAAGCCTATTATCTCCACCTCATCGCCGTACAAATTGTATAGAGTCTTTGCTATGCCTCTCATCGTAGCGTTCAAAGCCTGACAATCCCCGCCGCTGGTCAGTAATCCCACCTTTTTCATAAGAAACCTCCTCTCGATTCATTGCTTTAAATACTCTTTTAAGTCTATCATTTTACATATATTAATTCAAGGTTTAAAAGTCAGTGCCTCGTATTCCCACGCGCTTTGCTCCCCTTTTCGCTATCTCGGCAAATTCCTTGAGCTCCTCCCCCGTAAACGCAGCAAAGCCGCGCTGTCTGTCGAGGACATTGTCGGAATCCTTGAAGTTTTGTATATAGTAGTCCTCACAGCCCTTTATGAAGTCCGCTATGCCGTAAAAATCATCTCTTGTATGGAGGCCCTTGACCGCTGTCGTGCGAAATTCATAGCTTACCCCGGAGGACATTATCATATCCTTTGTCTCCCTTATTCTCTCCATGTCCACATGCTTTACTCCGCATACCTTGGGATAATTCTCGGGAGAGGCCTTTATATCCATGGCAATATAGTCGCAGAGGCCCGCCTCAAGTATAGCTCTTATCATTGGGGGATTGCATCCGTTTGTGTCCAGCTTAATCTTAAGCGGGTAGTTCTCCCTTATCCTTCTCATAAAATCCTTGAGATCGGGCTGCAATGTGGGCTCGCCGCCTGTTATGGCCACCCCCTCCAGTGTCCCCGCTCTTTTCTTCAGGAAATCAAATATCTCCTCCTCGCTGTACTCGCTCTCCATATTCAGATCCAGAAGCTCCGAATTATGACAAAAGGGGCATCTGTAATTGCACCCTCCTGTAAATATGGTGCAGGCCAAATGTCCCGGATAGTCCAAAAGCGTTGTTTTCATAAGTCCGCATATCTTCATAAACAGTATCTCCGCCGTAAGAATTTTTTGATTTTTAAATTTGTCTGTGTTATAAATATCTGTGAAATACAGCTTTTATTGAACTTTAAGTATACCATATTTTTTGTGATAAATATTTTAAAAGAGATTAATTTTATGATAAAAATCAGAAGGCGTCTGACCGAGGACGAGAAATTCATGCGGGCGGCCATAAAGGAGGCCGAAAAGGCCGGAGCTATAGGCGAGGTGCCCATCGGCTGCGTGATAGTAAAGGACGGGAAGATAATCGCCCGAGGCTACAACAAAAGAAAAAAAGAGGGCAACACCCTCTCTCATGCTGAGATAAAGGCCATTGACAAGGCCTGTAAAAAGACTGGGGACTGGCGTCTGGAGGGCTGCTCCATGTACGTGACCCTGGAGCCCTGCCCCATGTGCGCGGGAGCCCTTGTGCAGGCAAGGATAGACAGGGTATATATCGGATGTATGAACCCTAAAGCCGGCTGCGCCGGCTCTGTGCTCGATATGTTTTCGGTGGAGGGCTTCAATCATCAGGTGGAATGCGTTAAAGGAATACTCGGCGATGAGTGCAGCGAGATGCTCAAGAACTTCTTCAAGGATCTGAGAAAAAGGCTTAAAGAGGAGAAAAAGGCCTCCGAAATTTAATCATTATTTTCTCTTCCCCAATATATCCGAAAGTCTCGCAAAATCCTCAAGGGAGAGCCTCTCTCCCCTGATATCCTCGGAAAGGGCAAGCTCCTTTAAGGCTCCCGTCACGTCCTCCCTTGAAAGGCCCAGTGAGCTGTCGTTTTTCAGAGCGTTTGAGAGGGTCTTTCTCCTCTGGGAGAAGGCGGCCCTTATAAGGGAGAACATGTACTCCCTGTCCTTCACCTCCACAGGCGGAGTTTTGTGGGCAACAAGGTTTATCACCGCAGAGCCCACATTGGGCCTCGGGATAAAGCAGTTTTGAGGCACGTTTGCTATTATCTCAGGCTCCGAGTAATACTGCACCGCAAGGGACAGCGCTCCGTAGTCCTTCCCTCCGGGGAGGGCTCTCATTCTGTCGGCCACCTCCCTTTGCACCATTACGGTTATACTCTCTATGGGGGCCTCGCTCTCAAAAAGGCCCATTATTATTGGCGTGGTAATGTAGTAGGGCAGGTTTGCCACCACCTTGACAGGCTTTTTAAGAAATGCCTTTAAGTCGAGCTTGAGTATATCCTCGTTTATTATCCTTATGTTGTCGTAGTCCGAGAGTGTCCTCTCAAGTATGGGTATGAGCTCCCTGTCTATCTCCACCGCAATGACCTCCCCCGCAGCCTCGCAGAGAGCTTGAGTCATGGTTCCTATGCCGGGGCCTATCTCAAGGACCGTATCGGACCTGCTTATGGCTGCTCCCGATACTATCTTATTGAGCACATGCTCATCTATAAGGAAATTCTGGCCGTAGCGCTTCTTAAAGTCAAAGCCGTATTCCTTTATGAGCTCTATGGTTTTCTGAGGGTTTATAAGTTTATCTTTCTGTTCCATATTTATCTCTTTTGACCTTTCCCGGTTTTGGCCTGAGTTTTGAATAATGCCGGAAAGCCGGCTTTGTTTCTTCCTTCTGAAATATAATACTTGAAAAAAAGAGGCTTTGCAAATAATTCCGCTCTTATTTGCAAAACCTCTTTGGTTCTTCTTAAAGTTTCTTATAAAACACGCATCCTGCTTCGAACAGTCAAGACACACGTTTGCGACCGAATGTGCTCGGCCAAGGCTTCCCCGCGGCACATAGAAGGCTCTGCTTAGTGCTGCTGTATTCCTACCCTGACACGGTTCACAGATTTCTATTGCGCAGGACCCCGGCTTCAACGCTCAAAGGGCCGGACTGCTGTGCGATGAGCTGCCCTCGGCAGGATATCACCTCTGCTGAAGCGGATTGCAGATACAGGGCACCGCTGACTCCCCGGCTGCGTGAGACTTAATTATATATAAAAGTGCGAAGATAGTCAAGCTTACAGACATATTTCGGGCTCTGACTCTCCCGTCACTATGACCCGACTTTCATTAGGAAAGCCCTCCCACATATTTCCGTATATAGCCGCATTCTCATCTGTGTTGGTAATAAGTACAGTCGCCGGAGCAATGTCAGACACAAATTCCCCGGTAAAATATACATGCCCCTTGTCATTCCTTCCGTGGTGGGAGAGCTTAAGTGCCTTCACCCTTCTTTCTGACCGATTGCCCGCGCAGTATTCCTCATATCTGCCTCTGAAGCTCTCCTCAAAACAGTCGCCGCAGAAAAGGCACAGTTTCTCTCCTCCTCTTTCCAAAAGCCAAACCGAGCTGTCCCCGTTTATCAATCTCAATATATCCTTCTCCTCAGAAAAGTTCCCCGATTTCAGAGCTGTGTAAAAGGGAGGAGGACTTTCTCGGGAAGGAAATATGAGTTTCAGGACACTTCCCCCGAAGTTTATCTCCGCGAAATCCGGAAGCTCGTTTGCAAAGAGAAGCTTTGTTCCCTTATCTGAAAGCCTCCTCCCTCCTTGGCGAAGTATCTCCAGCTGCTCCCTCGTCTCCTCATCTTCCAAAATTCTCGTACTCTTCACTTTCTCCGGGTTTCCGGGAAATACCGCACGCTCTATTTTAAACAGATCTGTAAGCTCCAAAAGATAACCCACGTGATCCTGATGGGGATGAGTTACGATGAGGATGTCTATCTTCCTTACCCCCAGCCTTTCCAGCTTTTCAGGAAGGCTTTCCCCCGAGTGTCTTCTGCTTCCGCAGTCAATAAGGCAGACCTTGGAGCCTTCTCTTAACAAAAGGCAGTCCGCTTGGCCGAAGCTGAGAGCCTTTAAACGTATCATAGTATATCCGCCTCATGGTCTATGAGCCTATAGTCTCTCTTCTTAAGGAGCTCCTTGAGGTCGTCATTTCCTCTTATCTCTTTTTCCGTCAGTATTCCGCTTCTCCCCACATCCTCGGGACGGTGGCTGTCGCTGCCTGCAGTGGGAATAAGGCGCGGCTCCACACACAGCATATGCTGTGTCCGTCCGTTGTTGTTATTATGTCTCGGGCTTGTATTCAGAGCTTCCAGCCCATGGAGGTATCTCGTATCTGCAGGCTGTGAGCCGTCCTCCCTGTTAGGGTGGGCTTGAATTATCAAAAGCCTGTCCTTATAGCTCTCGTAAAAGCTTTTCAGATCCATCTCAAGCCACATATGGGACTCCTCATAGAGCATTTTTTCATCTATACCTATCAACAGGTAGTCGTTCGGGTCCGAAAGAAATCTGATCTCCATTCCCAACCCTATAAAGAGTTCCTTCCCGGCATATTCTCGCCCTCTCCTTAAAGGGCTCAGATAAAAATCTATCCTTTCCTTCCAAGTAAGGCCCTCCGTGAGTTCAAGAAACTCTCTGTGGAAATGATTCGTGAGCCAAAATCCGGAATATCCCTTTTTCTTATAGGCGTCTGTCATCTCTTCTATGCTCATCTGTCCGCAGGGGCTCACCTCTTTGCTGTGGACATGCAGATCATACTTCATATTTCCTCTCCTCGGCTCTGTAGCTTTATGCAAACTTTATACCATATTCCTTCTCTTGGGGAAAGTCGTACATGCTGTTTGCCATTACCTGGACAGTATTTCCGTCCTCCATAAGCATTATGATCTTGTTCTTGAAGCCCTGATACTCCACTTCCTTTATCCTGCCTCGGAATTTGGAAGCCTCGGCATCTACTATGCTCAAATTATCAGCCTTCACAGGATAGAGATTCTCCTCAAGGAAGATTTCGGCAATATTCTTTCTCTCGGCTGTCTCTCCGTTTCCGCAAATAAATACATTGCCTTCCCATCTTCCCTTTATGAGATTGCTCTGTCCCACAAATTTTGCCACAAAGGGATTGGCGGGGCTATTGAATATCTCTCCGGGCGTTCCTGCCTGCTGTATCCTTCCTTTGCTCATGACCACTATCTTATCCGCCATTCCCAAAGCCTCAGCCTGATCATGAGTAACATAAAGTATGGTGCCCCCTATCTCCTTGTGAAGCCTCGATATCTCTCTTCTCATCTCTATCTTGAGCTCCGCGTCAAGATTTGAGAGCGGCTCATCCATGAGAAGAAGTGCAGGCTCATTGACTATGCCTCTTGCGATGGCGACCCTCTGTTTCTGCCCTCCTGAAAGCTCAGAGGGATATCGGTCCTTTAATTGGAGCATACCCACGAGTTCAAGCACTTCCTCCGCTCTTTTCCTCTGTTCATCCGCAGACTTGAATTTTGAAAACCTGCTGTTTTGAAGCGGAAAGAGCACCTGCTGAATCACTGTCATATGAGGCCACAGAGCATAGGACTGAAATACCATTCCTATATTTCTTTTGTTGGGCTCAACAACACTGTCCTTGTCGGCCACAGTCATCCCATCTATCTCTATCTTTCCTGATGTGGGCTTCAAAAAGCCCGCCAACAATCTGAGGAGAGTGGTCTTTCCACAGCCTGAGGGCCCTAATATTGCCACAAACTCTCCTTTTTTGATCTCGAGATCCACATCTTTGAGAGCTTGATAATCCTGAAAATTCATGTTCAGATCACTTATTATCGTTGACATATTTTTTTCCTCCCTTCGTAATGAAAAACCCGAGGAGCTGAAAAACCACGAATGCGGCAAGTATCATTATGAGTATAACAGATGAGTATGCCGAGGCGAGGTTTGACATTCCCGCAGAGGTAAAATTGAAAATAACCACTCCCACTGTCTCGGATCCTCCTGACCACAGAAGGCTTGATGTGGTGAGCTCCATCATACTGCTTATCGCGACCATGCCCATTCCCGAGATCACCGGGCCTGCAGTCAAAGGAAGAATGACCTTTTTCCATTTGGCAATGTTTCCCGATCCTCCGGCCTCCGCCGCCTCCTCCATAGCGGGATCCAGCTGCGAAAAAGCGGTGTTTGCAGATCTTAATACCACGGAGGTGAATCTTATGACATAGGATAGGAGCAGTATCCATATGGTGCCGTATATCGTGACTCCGGCAACAGGCTTTGCATAGGTCAGTATAAGGGCAAGGCCCAATATGATACCCGGTATGGAATAGGGGAAGGTCACTATCATCTGTATGCTTTTTGCAACAGTATTTTTCCTTCTCTCCGAAAGGTATGCGAGCATAACTCCTATCACCGTACATATAAGGACTGTGCCCAGTGCAAGCATCAGGCTGTTTGTAAGCCCGTTCATACACTTTGAATTGTGAAGCACCTTATCGAAATTCGCAAAGCTCGCTGTCTCCGGGGAAAAGGCCACCCCCTTCGCCTTTGTGAGGGCCGAGGTCACCAGCGTTATCATGGGAAATATATTCACAAAAAATATAAATGTCCCCATGAAGACAGCCACCGCGTATCTTGCCTTCCCAAGGCATATCCTCGGATTCATATCCTCCTTCTCACTGTTGCCGGCATGGGCGTCTTCAGCCACTCTCTTTGACACCAGCATGACGAGAACAGCTATTACGGAAAGGATTATAGCCTTTGCCGCCGAAAGCTGAAAGCTGTCATCCGTTCCCGATATCACCGTCTTGTATATGTCCGTGCTCAGCACCTGAATATTTGCAGGTATTCCTATAAAGGCGACTATGCCGAAATTGTCGAGGCACGAGAGAAATACAAGAAGCATCGCATTGGCAAGAGTGCCCTTCATTATGGGAAGAAGTACAGTGCGAAAGCTCTTCCATTTGCCGCAGCCTGATATATCGGCGGCCTGCTCCAGCTCCCTCGGTATCTTTCTGAAATGACTTAAGGAAAGCAGATATACTATCGGATATTCGCACACGGAAAACATCAATATGATACCTGCATATGAGTAGAGCTCAAACCCGGTGAGGCTGTATATAAGCCCGTTTTTTGAGAGCATCTGCATCCACGCCAGGGTCACTATGTAGGACGGAATGACTACCGGCATGAGAAGCAGAGTATGAAAATATTTTTTTAACGGTATATTCGTGTACGCGATAATATAGGCAAAGAGGACCCCCGGTATAGCCGCTCCTACAGTTGAAAGCGCATTTATAAAAAGAGAGTTAAGGAGCACCTCATAAAACCCCGCATCACCGAATATTTCCGTGAAATATCCGAGGGTAAAGCCCTCGGGACCGATAAAGGCCTCGGAAAAGAGCTTTAAAAGCGGCCATAAGAAAATCATTATGACCGCTGCAGTTCCTATCACAGCCTTCACCGGAAGCTTGGTCCTTACAGCATTATTCTTAATTACAATAGCTTTCATAAGTTCAGTCCCCGATAAATATTTATTAACAACCGGCTTTGCTTTTAATTTTAGCCGTTATACATTGTATCGAAAGCTTCTTTATCCTGCTCCTTCGTCTCGTTAAGCTCCTTGGGGTCCACAGAGATAATGGTCCTCTCATCTATTGAAAGGATCCCCTCTTGAGGCTCAACATCCTTTCTCGGAGCTGTCTTAAAGTAATTCTCGGAAGCGAACTCTCTGACTTCTTTGGAAAGCATAAAGTCAACAAATATTTTTGCAGCCTCCTCGTTCTCGGTTCCCTCGATTATTGCTATAGGGTCGCAGATGGACGAGCATCCCTCCTCAGGATAAGCAAAGCCTAAGGGCGAGCCGTTATTGATGGCGACATTCGTATCTGTATCAAGACACATTCCGTATGCCTTCTCTCCGTTTGCCACAGCATCGATAACTCCGCCGTTTCCGTTTACCACCTGCATTCCGTTATCCTTCATCTGCTGATAGAAATCCCAACCGAGGCCGTCAGTCCTTGTGTATACCCCGAGATTATAAGCCGCTGTTCCGGAATAGAGGGGGCTTGGCATCACGCAGTTGTTAGCATTGGCGGGGTCGGTAAATACCGAAAGCGATGTAGGCGCCTCTGTCACAAGATTTGTGTTATAGACTATGCCGGTGGAGGCCACTGCTGTTCCGAAGTACATATGGTCGGGATCCACAAATTCCTCATACATCATATCTACCTCGGGGTAGTCATATTTCATAAGCATTCCATCCTCCTTAAACATCTCGAAGGTGGGCGTATCCGCAAGCATTATCACGTCGCACTGAACTCCGCTGGACTTTTCCTCAGTGAGTATCTTGCTGACTACCTCCTCGGTACCGCTTCTGTAGTACTCAAACTCTATGTTGGGGTACTTCTCGTTAAACATCATGGCTATATCCGTCATATAATCATCGCTTGAGGATGTGTAAAGCATAACGCTGCCTGTGAAATCCTCAGGCGCGATCTCCTCAGTTGCCGAAGCCTGCTCTTCATTCATAGCTCCTGAGGTCGCTGCAGTTGTTCCCGCAGCTTCGGCGGTCTCCGGCTCCTCTGCCTGTGAACAGGCTGTGAGAGCAAGCATAACTGCGATGGGTAAGGCTGCCTTATAAATTTTCTTTCTCATAGTTTTCCTCCACAAAAGATTTTTCAAATTTTTTTGTTCTCCTGATATTCAGTTTCATGATATCTGTGTTCAAATAGTCATAGGAGAGAAATATCGCTCTCCCCCTTTCATCGTAGTGAAGCTGCTTTAAAAGCACAGCCGAGGATCCCAAAAATTTCAGCGCCCTGTCGGCATAGATATTATCCGGGCTTATCCCCTTTATCTCTGTGTCGGCATATTTTATCTTTATCCCCTTTTTTTCCAGTTCGATAAGCATTCTTCCGCTGAATCCTCCGTCAAACATATCTCCCACCTCTTTTTCCGGAAAAATATTGTAAGAGTATGCTACCGGCGTCTCACCGGCAAGTCTGCCTCTGCTTATCAAGGTCACCATGTCGCCCTCATCAAGGGAAAAAATCTCTGCAAGCTCAGGCGACGGTGGTAAGATCTCCTTTTTAAATCCGACACTTTGTGGTGCAAATCCCGCCTCGGTTATCATCTGCCCGACAGAGGTCAGCTCGAGCAGCGGGTTTTCAAGCTTGGGGTCCTTTGATTTTATAAATGTCCCCACGCCGTTTCTCTTTTCCACAAGCCCTCTCTGCCACAGAAGATTCAGCGTTTCCCTTATGGTGGAGCGGCCGACTCCATACATGCGGGCAAGCTCGATCTCTCCGGGGACTCTCATTCCCACTGTCCATTCCTCCTTGTCTATCTTTCGGACAAATCGCTCCGCTAACTCTTCATACAGGCTTCTCTTCATTCTTCTTTCCTCGTCGTTTAAGTCAAGCTGTCTGACAGCTTCGACTTGAGAATACTCTATATTCCTTTTTCCGACTATCATAAAATACGCAAATGTAAGTTAACATTTTGTAAAACCGAAAAAGGACCTTCGCAAAAAGCAAAGATCCTTTTACAGTCTGTCTGACAGACAATTACCTATACCGGTATTTGTTTTTTATTTTCGATCCCGTAGACTCTTGACCCGTTCTTAAAGGAGATCTCCTCCACCTCCTCCGGGGCTATGCCCTTTATCTGTGCGATCTTATCTCTCACCAAAGGGAGGTACAGAGAGGAGTTTCTCTCATACCTGTGAGGTGCGGGGGCAAGGTAGGGGCAGTCCGTCTCAAGGACTATGTTTTCCATGGGGACCACGGAGAGCACCTTTGTGAGCTTCCTCTGGCCCTCGTAGGTCACCACGCCTCCGAAGCCGAGATAAAAGCCCATCTTCACATACTCCTTTGCCGTCTCCTGACTGTAGGAGAAGCAGTGGATTATTCCTCCCTTAAGCCCCTCCTCGTGGGCTTTACGCATCATATCGAGTGTGTCCTCTGCAGCGTTTCTGGAGTGTATTATCACAGGCAGGGCGAGCTCTATGGCAAGCTCAAGCTGCCTTATGAACCATTTCTTCTGAGTCTCCTTGTCTACCTTGTCCTCATACACCCCGAAGCCGTGGTAATCGAGGCCTATCTCCCCTATGGCGACTACCTTCGGGTGAGCGGCCATCACTCTCAGCTCCTCTGTCCATGCCTCTGTCATATCACCGCAGTCGTCCGGGTGTATTCCAACTGCGGCATAGAAAAAGTCATATTTTTCAGCCAGCTCTATACTGTTTCTCGAGCCCTCAAGCCTCGCCCCCACATTGCAAACTCTGTTTATTCCCGCCGCTTTCAGGGAGTTTAAGAGCTCGTCTCTGTCAGAGTCGAAGGCCCGGTCATCATAGTGGGCGTGGGTGTCAAAAATCATATCCTTACCTGTTTCCTAAATATACTATTCCGTAAAATATCAAAAGCTGCACAGGGTAAAATGCGTAGAAGAAATATTTCAAGGCTAGATTTCCCCTTTTTCCGTTGTAAAACGCCAGCGGTATGTAGGATATCACCGCCGTGCAGTAATAGTGAAAGCTCTCAAAGGCCGACATCAAAACTCCCGTAAATATCCTTGCCGAGGGGTCTCTCCTCAAAAGATAAAATACACATATCATGATAACGCCGAAGGCCCCGTAATCAGAGCGTATGAACCAAGCCGCAGCTGCAAAGAAGGCCGCAAAGAAAAGAGAAAGTATCCGGCTTCTTCGAAACCTTTTAAGGAAATACATGGCGCACAGCCCCAAAAAAAAGGTAAAGCAGGTGTTCTGGTAGGAGAACTCAAAGGCCCTGTGGAATACCGCAAGGTCAAAGGGCACCTCTGAAAAGAGCGCAAGTATCAGGACCCTTCGCATGTAATTTCTGAGGTTTGACGTGTGGGAAAATCCCTCCGCCAAGAGGAAGGCGAAGATGGGAAAAGCCATGCGGCCTATCATCCTCAATATCCTCGCCACAAGGTATAACCTTTCTCCCTCTGGGGTGGCTATGGCCATAGACCAATACTCCGGGGTGTAGCCGTAGAGCATACTGTTTTCTATGAGCATATATCCGATATTATCGCAGAGCATACAAAGGACGGCAATGAGCTTTAATTCATTGCCGGTAAACCCTCTTATCCTTCGCTTGTTAAATTTAAGCTGTCCTCTCGCCATAAGCCTTAAAGCCCTTTAGCATACCTCTGAGCCCGAGGGCATATCCTTCTTGTCGGGTGTCATGAGGGAGAGCAGCTCTCCCGTCTCGTCCTCCGCCGCAAGCACCATTCCCTGAGACTCTATTCCCGCTATCATTCTGGGAGCGAGATTGGTGACTACCATTACCTTCTTCCCCACCATGTCTTCAGGCTTGTACCATTTTTTGATGCCGCTTATGACTGTCCTCGTCTCGCTTCCTATCTTTATAGTCTCCTTGAGGAGCTTCTTTGACTTGGGGACCTCCTCACAGGCCGTTATCTCTCCTATGCGAAGCTCAAGCTTCGCAAAATCATCGTAGCTTATAAGCTCCTTGTGGACAAGGGGCTTTGCCTCCGAGTCTTCGGATGAGGCGCCGCTCTCCGCCTTACTGTCGTCTGCCTTCGGCATCAGCTCCTCCACCTTCTTCATTACCTCTTCAAGGTCAAGTCGTGCAAAGAGCATCTCGGGCTTCTCCGCCACCTTGTTTCCGTTGGGGTAAAGGCCGAAGGTGTCCATATCCCACATATCTCTCTTTTCCGTGTTGAGCTCTGAGAGTATCTTCTTCGCGGTCTCGGGCATGAAGCTTGAGAGAAGAGAAGCTCCTATGGTTATGGCCTCTGTCAGATTATAAAGTACGGTCTTAAGCCTTTCCTTCTTATCCTCCTCCTTTGCCAAAGCCCAGGGCATGGTCTCATCTATGTACTTGTTGCTTCGCCTGAATATATTGAATATCTCGGTGATGGCATCGGCAACTCTCAGCTCGTCCATCTTCTTCTCTGCCCTCTCGGCGCAGTCAAGAACAGTGTTTATGAGCTCCTCGTCGGGGTCCTCGCTGCAGTCGTTGGTCTCGACGATGCCTCCGAAATACTTGTTCGTCATGGATACTGTTCTTGAGACGAGGTTTCCGAGGATGTTGGCGAGATCCGAATTGTACCTCTCAACCATGAGCTCCCAGCTTATGCTGCCGTCGTTATCGAAGGGCATCTCATGGAGTACAAAGTAACGCACCGCGTCCACTCCGAAGAAATCCGCAAGGGTATCCGCATAGAGTACGTTCCCCTTTGACTTTGACATCTTTCCGTCTGCCATCAAAAGCCATGGATGTCCAAAGACCTGCTTGGGAAGGGGCAGATCCAGAGACATAAGGAATATAGGCCAGTATATGGTGTGGAAGCGGATGATGTCCTTTCCTATAAGGTGAAGGTCCGCAGGCCAGTATTTCCGGTAGAGCTCCCCGTTTTCTCCGTCAACGTCATAGCCAAGGCCCGTTATGTAGTTTGTGAGGGCGTCAAGCCACACGTACACCACATGCTTAGGGTCGAAATCCACAGGTATTCCCCAAGTGAAGGAGGTCCTTGACACGCAGAGGTCCTGAAGCCCGGGAAGGAGGAAATTGTTCATCATCTCATTCTTCCTTGATACAGGCTGAATAAATTCAGGATGCTCGTTTATATAATCTATAAGCCTGTCGGCATACTTGCTCATCCTAAAGAAGTAGGCCTCCTCCTCGGCTTTCTTCACAGGTCTTCCGCAGTCGGGACAGCAGCCGTCCTTTAACTGGGACTCCGTCCAGAAGGACTCGCAGGGTGTGCAGTACCATCCCTTGTAGCTTCCCTTGTAGATGTCGCCCTTTTCGTACATCTTTTTAAATATTTTTTGGACCTGCTTTACGTGATCCTCGTCGGTAGTGCGGATGAACTTGTCGTAGGAGGTGTCCATCTTATCCCAGATGCGCTTTACCTCCGCCGCAACCTTGTCCACATACTCCTTGGGTGTCACTCCGGCCTCCTCGGCCTTGAGCTCTATCTTCTGTCCGTGCTCATCTGTTCCTGTCTGGAAAAATACGTCGTAGCCCTGCTCCCTCTTAAATCTCGCAATGGCGTCCGCAAGCACTATCTCGTAGGTGTTCCCGATATGGGGCTTTCCCGAGGTGTATGCTATAGCTGTAGTGATATAGTACGGAATTCCTCTGTTTTTATTCTCTCCCATTCTCGCCTTCTCCTTAAAAATCATTATAAACAAAATACAGCAGCCCTTGTCTGCTACTGTATTTTAGCATAAAATCTCTGATTTAACAAAATATATTATGTCCTGTCATATTCCTCTGTAAATTCGAAGGTTCCGTAATCCTTGCCTCCGGCCTTTATGGTGATGGAGGTAAGGCCCAGGTTCTCGGTATAGGTGTCAGTGATGCATGCGAGGACCTGCTCCTCCTTTGCCTTCGTATATACCGCTGTGAGCTCGGAAAGCTCCAGAACCGCAGTCCCGTCCCCGTTATCCGTGAAGTCTACAAGCTCAGTCTCGGGGGAGAGCACCAGATTCATTATAAGCCTCTCCAAGAGTGTGTCCGCATTTATCTCCGGCACCACGTCCATCTGCATGAACACTCCTGTGGAATCCACGCAGTATATTCCGACCACTTCCTCCGTCTCCTGTGCTGCCGTGCTCCTCTTATCGGGAGGAAGATCCGACTGATCCGCCGTAGTGGTGGGGATAAGCCCCGGCCCTCCGTTTACTCCTGTGGGGACCTCTCCTGTGTAGGCCGTCTGAGCCTCGGTCTCCTTAGTCTCCTCCGTCTCCTGCGCGGCCTCCTCTGTGGTGGACTCCGCCTCGGTCTTTTGGTTCTCGTCGCTTTGAACCACTATGTGAGAGGGCGTACACGCCGAAAGCGCCAGCATTGCAGCCGCAGATATAACGGCCAAAAATTTAATTTTCATCTGAAATCAGCCTCCTGAATATTTCCGGTTATTTTCCGAAGCCTCTGAAGAAATCCGTCAGCCTTGTGAGGAGGTTCATCAGACTTTCCATCTCCTCCAAGCTGAGATTTCCCGCGATCCTGTCTACCATCGCCCGGTGAAATCCCGCATGGCTCTCAAAAGCCCTTCTTCCCTTTTCGGTAAGGCTTATGTTCACCCGCCTTCTGTCCTTTTCGCTTCTCTGTCTGTCCACATAGCCTTTTTTTACAAGGCCGTTCATGGCTATGGTGAGTGTCCCTACCGTCACGGAAAGCTCCCTTGATATAGCCGTCATGTTCTTGGGCTCTCCCAAGCCGATGGCGTCTATAACGTGGACGTCGTTTATGGTCAGGTCATCGAAGCCCGACCCTTCTATGGCTCTCTCCTCCAGAGAATTTATGTCCCGAAAGAGATTTACCAGCGCGTCATTCATCCTTTCCCGGCAATCCATTTCATTCATCATGTCGCAAAAGCTTCCTACTGATTATAGTTGATTATTGGCGTAAAGACTCTAACAAATGTTTAAGCTATGCTTAAGATTTATTAAAAGGACAGATTAAAACCGCCTGAATCTCTCATATCTTGAATCCACGATATCCTCGGGAGACTTGTCCTTATATCTTGCGAAGAAATCCGCAAGCTCCCTTGATATGAGCCCTGCTATATCCTTCAGGTTTTCCTTGCAGGCAGGCTTGTCCTCTTTAATTATCTTCTCTATAACTCCCAGCTTTTTCAGATCCGCGGCGGTTATCTTCATGACCTCCGAGGCCTCGGGAGCCTTTTTCGAGTCCTTGTAAAGTATCGAGGCAAACCCTTCCGGGCTTAAGATGGAGTAGGTGGCGTTCTCAAGCATCCACACCTCGTTTGCCACAGCAAGGGCAAGGGCTCCTCCGCTTCCGCCCTCTCCTATGACAAGGCTTACCATGGGAGATTTTATCCCGCTCATCTCATAGAGGCATCTTGCGATAGCCTCCCCCTGTCCTCTCTCCTCGGACTCCATTCCGGGATATGCCCCCGGGGTGTCCACAAAGCAGACTATGGGGCGGTTGAAATCCCCTGCCTCCTTCATAAGCCTTAAAGCCTTCCTGTATCCCTCCGGAAGGGGCATGCCGAAGTTCCTTATGATATTTTCCTTGGTGTTTTTGCCCTTCTGCTGTACTATAACTGTCACAGGCATCCCCTTAAAGAATGCAAGGCCTCCTATTATGGCGCCGTCGTCTCCGTAGCACCTGTCGCCGTGGAGCTCCGTGAAATCGTCGAATATAAGGTCTGTATAATCCTTAGCCGAAGGCCTCTTTGCGTCTCTGGAGAGCTTCACCCTCTCCCATGCCGAAAGCTTTGACACTGAATCCGTCTCCGCCTCTCCGAAAAGGTCCTCACCCTTTGAGAAGGCCGACAGGCTCTTTTTTATGAGCTCCCTGTCATGCAGCCTTATGAGTCTTGAGATGACCTCTCTCTGGTCCTCCCTTCCAACTATCATGTCCACAAAACCATGCTTTAAGAGGAATTCCGAGCTCTGGAAGCCCTCAGGAAGCTTCTGTCTTATGGTCTGCTCTATAACTCTGGGCCCGGCAAAGCCTATGAGGGCCTTGGGCTCCGCAAGTATGACGTCTCCCAGCATGGCAAAGCTTGCCGTCACTCCTCCCGTTGTGGGGTTCGTAAGCACGGAGATATAGAGAAGCCCGGCGTCGTGGTGGCGCTTTAAGGCCTCCGAGGTCTTTGCCATCTGCATGAGGCTTATTATTCCCTCCTGCATCCTGGCTCCTCCCGAACAGCAGAATATGACTATGGGGAGCTTTTTCTCAGTGGCTCTCTCTATGGCCCGGGTTATCTTTTCTCCGACATTTTTTCCCATGGAGCTCATGATGAATCTTCCGTCGCAGATGCAGAGCACTGCAGCGGCTCCGTTTATGCGGCATTCTCCGCTTATGACCGCCTCGTTGAGCTTATATTTTTCCTGAGTTGCCTCCACCTTGGCCTTGTAGCCGGGGAAGTTCAAGGGATTTTCAAAGGGCATCTCCTTATCCCACTCCGCAAAGCTTCCCTCGTCGCACAAAAGCTCCACTCTCCTGTAGGCGTGGACTCTGAAGTACCCGCCGCACTTCGGACATCTGTAAAGATTTTTCTTTACGTCCTCCGTCAGGATGGGCTTTCCACAGAAATTACACTTTTTCCACATATTGTCGGGAACCTCAGGGGCGTTTTTCACCTCGTTTTGCTCCTCGTTTACAACTACCTTTTTAAGCCTTGAAAAGTCAGGGCCCTGTCCCTTTTTTTTAGCTATGATATCCTTAAACATTTTTCCTTCTCTTTAATTAAAGACCCTTTGAGCCTTTCACGTACTCGGGGAAATATTTCGGTATGAAGTCTGTGCTTATATCCCCCGATTCAAAGGCCGGGCTGTTTATTATATCGTACTCAAAATCAACGTTGGTATCTATTCCCTCAACTACAAGCTCTCCCAGAGCGGAGCGCATCTTTGCGATGGCCTCTTTCCTATCCTTGCCATAGACTATGAGCTTCATGAGCATAGAGTCATAGTTGGGAGGCACCATGTAATCGGTGTAGATATGGGTATCCACCCTTATGCCGTTTCCTCCCGGAAGATGTATGTCCGTAACTCTCCCCGGGCAGGGCCTGAAGTTCTTCTCAGGATTCTCCGCGTTTATCCTGCACTCGATGGCGTGGCCCTTGATCTTTACATCCTCAGGCTTTATGGAAAGCTTCTCTCCCGCAGCGACTCTTATCTGCTCCTTTATGAGATCCACTCCCGATACGAACTCTGTCACAGGGTGTTCCACCTGTATCCTGGTGTTCATCTCCATGAAATAAAAGCTCTTGTCCTCGTCAAGAAGGAATTCTATGGTTCCTGCGTTCTCGTAGCCCACAGCCTTGGCGGCCTTCACCGCCGTCTCTCCCATCTTCCTTCTGAGCTCATCGTCGATAACGTCGCAGGGAGACTCCTCCAGGACCTTCTGGTGCCTCCTCTGTATGGAGCAATCCCTCTCTCCGAGGTGTACCACGTTTCCGAAGGGATCCGCCATTACCTGAAATTCGATATGTCTGGGCTTTTTGATATATCTCTCTATGTACATGCTGTTGTCGCCGAAGCCCTTCTCGGCCTCAAGCTGTGCCGCATTGAAGGCTTCCTTGAAGCCCTCCGCGCTCTCCGCGACCCTCATGCCTCGTCCGCCGCCTCCCGCCGAGGCCTTTATGATGACGGGGAAACCTATCCTCTCGGCCTCCATAAGGGCCTTTTCCGCATCGTAGAGGGCCTCCTTTGTCCCGGGTATTACCGGTACTCCTGCAGCCACCATGGTATTTCTCGCCTCGGACTTATTGCCCATCTTGTCTATTATCTCCGGGGAGGGGCCTATGAATTTTATATTGCACTGTCTGCACAGATCCGCAAATTTCGCGTTCTCCGAAAGGAAGCCGAATCCCGGATGTATCGCCTCCGCCCTTAAAGCCACAGCTGCGGATATTATGGCGCTCATGTTGAGATAGCTCTCCGACGAGGGCGCGGGACCTATACATATGGCCTCATCCGCAAGCATTACGTGGAGGCTGTCTCTGTCCGCCTCGGAATATACTGCGACAGACCTGATGCCCATCTCCCTGAGCGCCCTGATTATCCTCACGGCTATCTCTCCGCGATTGGCAATGAGAACTTTTCCGAACATACCTATACCTCCTTAACCCACGGCAAAGGTGAGCTCCGCCATGGCGGCGATCTTGCCGTCCACGGTTGCCACCGCCTTTCCCACGCCTATGGGGCCTTTCTTCTTGATGATCTCACACTCAAGGCGAAGCTTATCCCCGGGAACCACCTTCTTTTTGAACTTAGCCGAGTTTATGGCTCCGAAGTATGCGGTCTTTCCCTTCATGTCCTCCTGTGAGAGTATTGCGACGGCCCCCACCTGGGCAAGGGCCTCTATGATGAGGACTCCCGGCATGACCGGCTCCTCCGGAAAATGGCCTCTGAAAAAGGACTCGTCATAGGTTACGCACTTATACCCTACTGCCTTCTCCCCCGGTTTCAGCTCTTCTATAGTATCCACCAGAAGGAAGGGGTGTCTGTGGGGTATTATCTCCATTATCTCTTTTGTTCCAAGCATCTCTTTCGACCTTTCACGGCTTTCGCCTTTTATTCTTCCTAAAAAGCGGCCAAAAGCCGCTTTTTGATTCCTGAAGCTATACTATCCTGAACAGAGGCTGGCCGTACTCCACTACCTCCTCGTTGGACACAAGGATCTCCTCAACAGTTCCGTCGAACTCCGATTCTATCTCATTCATAAGCTTCATTGCCTCTATGATCCCCAGTATCTGGCCCTTCTTTACCTTGTCGCCTACCTTGACGTAGGGCTCGGCATCAGGAGACGATGCCTGATAGAAGGTTCCCACAAGGGGAGATTTCACGAGATTTCCCTCATCTGTCCTGCTTTGCGCGGGCTCTATGGCCTCCTCTGCCTCCTCCTGCGCCTTCGCCTCGGGGGCGGGCTTACTCTCCACGGCGGGAGCCACAGGCGCCTGAGGTGCGGGAGGCACTGCTCCCTGCTGAACTATAACGGGATCATGTCCTCTCCTCATTGCAAGGCGGAGGTTGCCCTCGCAGAGCTCGAAGCTTGAAAGGTCGTGCTCCTCCATAGCCTTCATTATGGTAATAATATCTTCCGCTTTCATTTCTGTACCCTCCGAAAATTATTCTGTGTACTTTGAGACGAGAAGGCTCGCATTGTGGCCTCCGAAGCCAAGAGAATTCGATATGGCGTTTCTCACTTCCATCTCCACACCCTCTCCCATGCAATAGTCCAGATCCAGCTCCTCATCCCTGTTGGAAAGGCCCGCTGTGACGTGGACGAAGCTGTCGGTTATGGACTTTATGCAGGCTATAAACTCTATACCTCCTGCGGCGCCCAGAAGATGTCCCGTCATGGACTTGGTCGAATTTATCTTCACCTTTCCGGCATGCTCTCCGAAGGCAAGCTTTATGGCCCTTGTCTCAAAGAGATCGTTGTGATGGGTGCTGGTTCCGTGGGCGTTTATGTAATCCACATCCTCCGGTGAAACTCCCGCGTCTCTCATGGCATAGAGCATTGCCGTGGCGGCGCCGCTTCCGTCCTCCGCAGGGGAGGTGATGTGGTAGGCGTCGCAGGTGGCTCCATAGCCCTTTATCTCGGCGTATATATGAGCTCCGCGCTTTTTGGCGTGCTCCAGCTCCTCCAGCACAACTATTCCCGAGCCCTCTCCCATGACGAAGCCCGAGCGGTCTCTGTCAAAGGGTATGGAGGCTCTCATGGGATCCTCTGAGGTGGTGAGAGCCGTTATCTTGGAGAAACCCGCCACCGAAAGGGGCGTTATGGAGGCCTCGGTGCCTCCTGCAAGCATCACCTCGGCGTCCCCATACTGAATGCTCCTCATGGCCTCTCCTATACAGTGAGAGCCTGTGGCGCAGGCTGTCACCACGTTTATGTTCTTTCCCTTGAGGCCGTAGCTTATTGCTATGTTTCCTGCGGCCATATTGCTTATCATCTTAGGTATGAGCAGGGGATCCACTCTCCCCGGCCCCTTTTCGAGGAGCTTTTTCTCTCCGTCCTCCATTATCTGCATACCGCCTATTCCGGAGCCTACGGAGACGCCTATCCTGAAAGCGTCCTCCTTTTCCATATCTATGCCGGAATCCCTTAAGGCCTCTCCGGCAGCGGCGACAGCATATCTCGAGAAGGGCTCCATCCTCTTTGCGGCCTTCTCGTCGGGAAGTGCGGACAAATCAAAATTTTTCACCTCGGCCGCAAGCTTTACCTTGAAATCCGACGTGTCGAAATATGTGATAGGCCCTATACCCGGTGTGCCCTTTTTGAGGCTCGCCCAGAATTCATCTACACTGTTTCCTATAGGGGTCACAGCTCCCATTCCGGTTATTACAACTCTTCTTGACATATCTATCCTCTCTCCGCTTTAAAATTCGAAACTCCTAAATGAGCTTCAAAATATTGATTACATAGCCATTCCGCCGTCTATGCAGATCACCTGTCCCGTAATGTAGCCTGCGGCATCCTCCGAAAGGAAGGCCGCCGCGTTGGCGATATCCTCGGGCTTTCCGAAGCGCTTTAAAGGTATCTGCTCCGTGACTGCGGCTTTTATCTTGTCAGCAAGCGCATCTGTCATATCCGTCTCTATAAATCCCGGAGCCAGTGCGTTTACTGTTATCCCCCTTGATGAGAGCTCTCTGGCCGCCGACTTGGTGAGACCTATTATCCCGGCCTTTGAGGCGCTGTAGTTGGCCTGCCCGGCGTTTCCCATAACTCCCGATACGGAGGATATATTTATGATGCGCCCGCATCTCTGCTTTATCATGTATTTTGAGGCGTGCCTTATGCAGTTGAAGGCGCCCTTCAGGTTCGTGTCTATGACCTTTTCAAAGTCCTCCTCGCTCATGCGCATGAGGAGTCCGTCCTTTGTTATGCCGGCGTTGTTTACCAAGATGTCGAGGCGTCCGAGCTTTTCCACAGTCTCAGCCACCATGGCCTCCGTCTCGGAAAAATCAGCCACATTGCACTTTATGGCTATGGCCTTTCCGCCGGCCTCCTCTATCTCGCGGACCACCGCCTCGGCCTTCTCGGCGGATCCGTTGTAGTTTACGGCTACAGCCGCTCCCTCCGCCGCAAGCCTTAAGGCTATGGCCCTTCCTATTCCCTTCGATGCGCCTGTCACAAGCGCTGTCTTTCCGTTAAGCATTCAAAATCTCCCTCGCCTTCTCTATGTCCTCGGGCTTTTCCACGTTGAGCACTCTGATCTCCGTCTTCGCCGCCTCCTTAAGTCCTCTTTGGATCTTCTTCATGAAGCCTGAGAGGGTCTTTCCGGGTCCTATCTCGACAAAGGTATCAACGCCGTCCTCTATCATGCGCTCCACTGTCTGCTGCCATCTGACGGAGGAGGATATCTGTCTCGTCAAAAGAGGCCTTATCTCCCCTGTCTCCCTCACGTACCCTGCTGTGGCGTTGGCTATATAGGGATGAGTCAGCTCTGAAAGCTCCACCTTTGAGAGGACCTCCGAGAGCTCCCTTCCCGCTCCCTCAAGGAGGGGTGAATGGAAGGGTCCTGATACATTGAGCTCGACCACCTTCCTTGCCCCCGCGCCGATAAGCCTTTCCGAGGCCGCCTTCACAGCGTCCCTGTATCCGGTTATGACAGTCTGTCCGGGGCAGTTGTAGTTTGCTATGTAGGCTCCCTCTGTCTTACCGATTATCTCCTCTATCACAGAGAGCTCGGTTCCAAGTACTGCTGCCATGGCTCCCTCCCCCGCAGGGACGGCCTTCTCCATCAGGCCTCCCCTTATGCTTACGAGCCTCACGGCCTCCATGATGTCCAGAGCTCCGGCCTCGGCTATTGCGCTGTACTCGCCGAGGCTTAAGCCCGCACTCAGATCGGCGGGGCCTGTCCCGGCCTCCGAAAGGAGCATCGTAGCCGCAAGCTCCATGAGGACCATGGCGGGCTGGGTATATTCCGTCCTGTTCAGAAGCTCATTCTCCTCGAAGCAGAGCCTGCACATATCATAGCCCAACATCTCCGAGGCTTCCTTGTATAGCTTCTTAACAGAATCGGAGCTCTCGTAGAGCTCCCTTCCCATTCCTATATACTGCGCCCCCTGTCCGGGGTAGATATAAGCTGTCTTTCCCATTTTTAACTCCATGCTTTGCCCATGAGCTTCTCGCACTCGGCTGCTGTGCCGTGAACTATCTCCTCACAGGGTTCTATATCATGAATAAGGCCTGCTATCTGTCCGGCCATGACTGTGCCTGTCTTTACGTCTCCGTCCTGAACGGCTCTCCTGAGAGCTCCCAGAGTCAGGTGCTCAAGCTCCTCGAAGGGCTTCCCCTCCGCTTCCAGCTTAAGATACTCTCTCGTCATCTGATTCCTCAAGCCTCTCACGGGATGTCCGTGGCTCCTTCCGGTCACTGTGGAGTCTATATCCTTGGCGCTCACTATCTTGTCCTTGTAGTTTTCGTGGACCACGGCCTCCTTTGAGGCGACGAAGCGGGTACCCATCTGAACGCCCTTTGCTCCCAGCATGAAGGCTGCCGCCATTCCTCTTCCGTCGGCTATACCTCCGGCTGCTATGACGGGTATTTTGACTGCGTCAACCACCTGAGGCACCAATGTCATGGTGGTGGCCTCTCCTATGTGGCCTCCCGACTCTGTGCCCTCGGCTACAACAGCGTCCACTCCGGCTCTCTCCATAAGCTTCGCCAGCGCGACGGATGCAACCACGGGTATCACCTTTATACCGGCCTGCTTCCACATATCTATATATTGTCCTGGATTTCCCGCTCCGGGAAATACGACCTTTACCCCCTCCTCGACAACTACCTTTGCCACGTCGGCGGCATAGGGGCTCATGAGCATGACGTTTACGCCAAAGGGCTTATCCGTCATTTCGCGGCAGTTCCTTATCATGGATCTCACCACTTCTCCGGGCGCATTGGCTCCGCCTATAACTCCGAGTCCTCCTGCGTTGGACACGGCTGCGGCCAAATGCTCCTCCGCTACCCAAGCCATACCCCCCTGTATGATAGGGTACTCTATCCCAAGTAATTCCGTAATCTCTGTCTTCATTCTTTTCCTCCGGAAAAAAGTCGGGAAAGCTTAAAAGCTTTCCTGACTATTCCTCAACACCCTTATCCTTAAGATAGTCTATAACGTCTCCCACTGTAGCCATCTTCTCAAGGTCCTCAGCGGGTATCTCAACGCTGTACTCCTCCTCAAGGCTTGACACCAGCTCAAAGAGATCCAGTGAATCAACTCCAAGGTCATCCTTGAAATTTGACTCTGCAGTAATCTCGTCGGCATTGATACCGAGCTGATCCGCAATAAGTTCCTTCATTTTCTCCAACATAGCTTTTCTCTCCTTCATAAATAAATATTTTTATAATAATCTTATATATGGTATAAGCAGGTTTTTGTCAATCAGTACTTGAGAAGTATCGCTCCGTAGGCAAGGCCCGCCCCGAAGCCTGAAAGACATAAGAGATCTCCCTTTTCTATCTTTCCCTCTCTTGAGAGCTCATCCAAAAGTATGGGGATGCTGGCCGCCGAAGTGTTGCCGTAGCGCTCTATATTGTGGGGGAATTTTTCCATGGGCTCCTTAAGCCTTTTTGCAACGGCCTCTATTATCCTTATATTGGCCTGATGGAGCACGAAAAACTTGACCTCCTGCCCCTCTGCCGCCTCCAAGGCCTCTCTTATGACCTCAGGGGTCTTCCTCACGGCAAAATCATAGACCCTCTTTCCGTCCATGGCCATAGCGGCCTTTTCCGCCTCGTTAAAGTACATGGCCTTCGAATAGAGAGCGCCCGCTCCGCTGCCCGCCGAGTGGAGTATCGAGGTTATCACTCCCGAGTCTCCGTCGGAGGCGCCAAGCACTGCCGCTCCGGCTCCGTCTCCGAAGAGCACCGCCGTTCCTCTGTCTCCCCAATCCGTAAGCCTTGAGAGTGCGTCCGCGCCCACCACCAGTGCGTTTTTGTATATACCCGCCCTTATATAGGCGTCCGCCGTGCCAAGGGCCGCTATGAATCCGGTGCAGGCGAGGCTAATATCAAAGGCCGCCGCCGCTTTGAGGCCCAGAGCCTCCTGGAGCCTGCAGGCTGTGGCCGGAAAGCTGAAGTCCGGAGTGCTCGTGGCAACGATGACAAGCTCTATGTCCTCGCGTCCCTTAAAGGATCTCGCTGCTCCCGCTTCCGCCATTTCTTCGGCTCTCTTAAGAGCCTTTTCGCAGGCGTCGAGAGAGAGCGAAAAGATCTTTTCCTCATCGGGGATATCCTCCCCGGATATATGCCTCTCCCTTATCCCCGTGCGGGTCCTGATCCACTCGTCGTTGGTGTCCATGATCTTTGAGAGGTCATCGTTTGTCACAGTCTTTTCGGGAACCGAGGCTCCCAAAGAAATTATTTCCGCTTTCATAATTTTTTCCGCAATATGTTTTGAATTTCAAAGTATTATTATAATAAGTATTTACTTCAAGTCAACAACTTTTTTAGTTTCCGCTGTATAAGATATCATAATTTACCGTTTTATAGAACTCTTTTCTTATCTTTTCTCTGTCCCTGCCGTAAAGCTTCATGAGGAGCATCAGCTTTGTCACCGCCGCCTCCTGGGTCATGTCGTAGGTCTCCATAAGGTCAAAGGCCTCTTTTACTCTCCTTCCCACCTCGTAGACCTCCATGTTGCTTCCCTCGTTCACCACCTGAGTGGCCATGACCACAAGCTTTCCCTCCGCCGCACGGCTTTTCATTTGATTTGAGAACTCGTTGAGGAGCCCGTCGGGGATGCCGCCCACGCCGAAGCTCTCTATGAGTATGCAGTCGTAATTTTCAAAAAGGTATTCCAGTATACCGGGAGCAAGGCCCGGAATAAGCTTGAGTATGACTATGCTCTCCGAGAGCTCCCTGTAAAACACAGGAGCTGACTCGCTTTTCTCGGGTGTTATGTATCTGATTATCTTTCCGTCCCTTATGACCGCGAGCTCCGGAAAATTCACGCTGAAAAATGCGTTGTAGCTCTTTGACCTCATCTTTTTCGCCCTGGTCCCCGCTATCACGTTCCCGTCAAAGACTATGCACACCCCTGCGGAGGCCTCGTCGGCAGCGTAAATTATGCTGTCCGTGAGGTTCTGTCTTCCGTCGGTGTTTGAGAGATCTATGGGCTTTTGAGAGCCTGTCACCACTATGGGCTTTGAGGAGCCCTGCACCATATAGGAAAGGGCCGCCGAGGTGTAGGCCATGGTGTCCGTCCCGTGGCATATGACAAATCCGTCGTATCTGTCATAATTTTCCTCTATGGCCTCTGCGATATGACGCCAGTGGGAAGGGGTCATATTTGTGGAATCTATATTGAAAAGCTGAACAGCCTCCACGGATATCCTTCCCTCGGAGATTATCTCGGGGATATATTCCAAGAGATCCTTGGCTGTGAGCTCAGGCGCAAGGCCGTTATCGGTTTTTTTGGAGGCTATGGTGCCTCCGGTACAGATAAGCAGTACTTTTCTCATAAACTCTCCTTCGCCTTTTCCCTTACAGATTAAGCTCCCTGTAGATATCTCTCTTTGCGACGCCTCTGTCCTTCGCCACGGCCTTCATGGCCTCCTTTTTGTCCATACCCTTGGATATGTAGAGCTCCATGTGCTCCTCAAGGCTCATATCCTTAAATTCCGATACCCTTCGGGCCTCCGTCTCCTCAGGGCTCATCCCCTCTATGCACAGGACGTACTCTCCTCTTGGCGAAAGCTTCCGGGCCTCGTCTATGGTGGTCCTTATGACCTCCTCGTGCTTTTTCGTGAGCTCTCTGCAGAGAGTTATCCTTCTCTCTCCGCCAAGTACGCTCTTAAGGTCCTCCAAGGTGGATAGGAGATGATGGGGAGCCTCGTAGAGGACTATGGTCCGCTCCTCTCCCTCAAGCCTTTTGAGAGCCCTCTGCCTCTCCTTCTTCTGCTTTGCAGGCGGAAGGAAGCCCTCGAAAACAAATCGCCTCGTGGACAGGGCGCTCAGGCTTAAGGCTGTGATCACCGCGCTCGCCCCCGGAAGGGAACTCACCTCTATCCCGGCCTCGGCGCATTGCTTTACCAGCTCCTCCCCGGGATCCGATATGCAGGGGGTTCCGGCATCGGTTATCAGCGCCACATCCTTTCCCGAAAGCATCAGCCCCACAAGCTCCCTTGCCTTGTCATACTTGTTGAACTCGTGGTAGCTTGTCATGGGAGTCTTTATTCCAAAATGATTCAAAAGCTTTATGGAATTTCTCGTGTCCTCTGCCGCAATGAGATCCGCGTTTTCAAGCGTTTCTGTGACTCTCGGCGTTATGTCTCCCAAATTCCCTATGGGCGTGGCGCAAATATAAAGCTTTCCGATCTTTCCTTCCAAAGCCTTCTCCTCTGAAATTATAATACTGAAAATCTGTAGGCGGTGCGGCTTTTCATGGTCTCTCCCGCCTTTAATACAGGCTTTTTGAAGCCTTCGATATTTATGGCGTTGGGGTAGAACTGAGCCTCGAAGGCGTAACCGCTCCTTCTCTGATACAGGGCTCCGCCCTTTCCCCTCACATCCCCGGAAAGGCCGTTTCCGGTGTAAAACTGAAGGCCCTCGCAGTCTGTAAATATCTCCATGTATATGCCGCTTTCGGGATCATAGGCCCCTGCACAGGGCTCCTCCTTGCCCCTCGCCGCAAGACAGAAATTATGGTCATAGCCACCCGCCGCCTTAAGCTGCGGGTCGTCTGACTCTATGTCCCTGTCTATTCTCTTTCTCTCCCTGAAGTCAAAGGCCGTGCCGCAAACTTCAATATATCTTCCCGTAGGGACGGAGGTCTCGTCATTTTCCGTTATCCTGTCGGCTTTTATAAAGACCTCCTGTCCAAGGGCGTATCCGCTGTCGTGGCCCGCCAGATTAAAGTAGGGATGGCTCGTGAAATTCGCCACCGTGTCCTCGTCCCCCGCTCTCAGAAAATATTCTATGAGAAGGGCGTTATCATCTGTGAGAGAGTAGCTTATCTCTATATAAAGCTCGCCGGGGAATCCCTGATCACCCTTTTTGCTCTCAAGGGAAAAGACCACTCCGTCCTCCTTTGATCTCGCGTCGTAGATCCTTTTATTCAAGGTGTCGGGCCCCGAGTGGAGATTGTTTTCTCCGTCATTTTTTGCAAGGCGGTATTTCTTCCCCGAAAGCTCAAATTCGGCGTTCTTTATCCTGTTGGCATTCCTGCCCACTATCGCCCCCAAAAATCCGGGATTTTCCCTTATGAGAGGCACTGTGTCGTAGCCCAAAAGCACGTCTCTTTTGCAGCCTTCTCTGTCAGGCACCTCCATTGAGAGCCATGTGGCCCCGAGGTCCGTGACCGAGGCCCTAAGGCCGTTTTTGTTTGTGAGGGTATAGAGGCTTACCTCCCTTCCCCGGGGATCCTTTCCCAATATTTTTTTCTCCGTCATAATCATCCGCCCGCCTTTCCGAAAAACTTAGTATCCGTATATATCATATATTTCCGAGCTGTACCGGCCCGGCTTTTCGTAGACTATTATGGGTTTTTCCACCGTCACCTGACTTCCCCCGGATTTCACCGACTCAATAAGGACCATGTTGGCGTCCCTGTCCGAAAAGGGGTGAACGAATTTCATGCGCTTAGGCTCAAGCTTATATTTTTTAAGGTCCGATATTATCTCCGCAAGCCTCATAGGCCTGTGCACCATATAAAATCTTCCCCCGCTCTTTAAAAGCCTGCCTGCGGCGGCGCATACCTCGTCAAGCTTCAAGTATATCTCATGTCTCGATATGTTCTTAAGACCATTGGGATTCATAAGGCCTCCCCCGGCGTCCATATACGGAGGATTGGAGGTTATAACGTCGAAGCTTCCGAAGACAAGGCTCTCCTTTGATAAAGCCCTTTCTCCGTTCTCGTAGCTGATCCTGTCAAACACAGCCTCCGGACCCTTTTCAAGGAGAGCTCTCACATCCCCCCTCAGTATGCTCAAGCGCCCGCAGATACCGTTAAGGCTTACGCTTCTTGCGGCCATATCGGCCACCTCCTCCTGGAGCTCCAGGCCAAAGAACCTGTCTCCCTCGGTCTTTGCCTCAAGAAGTATGGGGATTATCCCTGTGCCTGTCCCCAGATCCGCCACCTTTTCCCCCCGCCTTACTCTCGCAAACCCCGAGAGGAGTACGGCGTCCATTCCGAACCGGAAGCCCGATTTTTTCTGAATGATCCTGTAGCCGTTCCTCTGAAGATCGTCCACCCTCTCGTCGGCTCTCACAAGGCTCATTTCTCTCTCCCTTATTTCCAAAGATCCGTCCATCCTGTCAATCATCAAGCTTTGAGCTTCTCTCTTTCTTCTCCAGCTTCTCCAGCTCAAAGAGCTCCTTGTCAACCACAGCCTCGCTCCTTCGTCCCTGCTTCCCCTGCCTGAACTTGAGCTCTGAGACCTTGTACTCTCTTATCTCCTTCTCGTCGTTTTCAAGGTTTACTATGACCTTTACCTTTTGCCTGAGGATATTCACTGAGGAGACCTCTCCCTTGAATCCGTCCTTTGTGGTGACCGTATCTCCGTGAGAGGGAAGCTTCCTTCCGAGCTCCTCGTATACCTCCGCCTCGTTTTTGAGACAGCACATGAGTCTGCCGCATACTCCCGATATCTTCGAGGGATTGAGAGAGAGGTTCTGCTCCTTTGCCATCTTTATGGATACGGGGGCAAATTCGCTCAGATAGCTGTGGCAGCACAGCGTCCTTCCGCAGCAGCCAAGTCCCCCAAGTATCTTCGTCTCATCCCTTACTCCCACCTGCCTCAGCTCTATCCTTGTCTTAAACACCGAGGCAAGATCCTTCACCAGCTCTCTGAAATCTATCCTTCCGTCAGCGGTGAAATAAAAGAGTATCTTGTTTCCGTCGAAGGTGTACTCGCAGTCTATGAGCTTCATGGGAAGGCCGTGCTTTTTTATCTTTTCAAAGCATATCTTGAAGGCCTCCGCCTCCTTCTCCCTGTTTTCCTCCTCGTACTTTTTGTCCTCCTCGGAGGCGGGCCTTATGACCTGCTTTAAGGGCTGTATCACCTTCTCGTCCTTCACATCGTGGTTTCCTCTGACCACGGTTCCGTACTCCACGCCCCTTGCGGTCTCAACTATCACCGCCGAGCCGGTCTTTATGTCGTATTCGCCCGGATCAAAATAATATATCTTTCCCGCTCTTCTGAATCTTACGTCTATTACCTTTGTCATTTATGTCTCCTATCAGTTCTCTCTCATAGTCAAAAGCAGAAGCTCCAAGGCAAGCTCCGGATTCACGTTTGCCTTAAGCCTTGCCCTGCATTTTTCTATGGCTTCCATTATATACTCTATACCCTCGCAGGAGCTCAAGGCGGCGGCTTCCATTATATCCGCCCTCTCTCCCCGAAAGGTGATGAGGTTTACATCCTTTGTCACCTTATACATCATGAGGTCTCTGTAGCGAAGCTGCAAAAGGTCAAAGAAATCCTCTGTCCCCGAGGGGTACTTTCGTATGCGCCTTATATAGGACAGCATCTCGTTTGCGCTCATATGCTTTATACCGGCGCACAGCCTCATGACCTCCCGATAAAGGCTCCTGAATTCCTCGGATCCGGCTATCCTCAGGGCCTTTCCCGGATTTCCCGCGGCGAAGGACACCGCAATATTCAGCTCCTCATCGTCTATGCTGCAATTTCTCCTCAGATATGCCTCTATGCCCTTGTCTGTTGCGGGCTTCATCTTAAGCTTTATACATCTCGAGAGCACCGTTTCAAGAAGCGCCTTCTCGTCCGTACATAGAAGCAGGATAGTGACATACTCCGGAGGCTCCTCCAAGGTCTTAAGGAGTGCGTTCTGAGCCTGCTGAGTCATTTTCTCGGCTTCTCCTACGATATATATCTTCCTGTCCGAAAGATAGGGCCTTATGGAAACAGTGTCGCTTATTCCCTTCCTCACATCGTCTATCCCTATGGTGTCGGGCTTTTCATGCTCTACGATGAATACGTCAGGGTGATTTCTCTCCATGACTCTCTTTTCGTCTCCCACGAGACAGGCGGCAAAATCCATGGCAAGATTCATCTTGCCCATGCCCCTCTCTCCCTCAATGAGATAGGCGTGTGCCACGGTTCCGTTTGAAATGGCGTTTTTCAGCCGGTCCTTTATAAAATCATTGTCCACTACGTTACCAAACATGTTCATCAACTGCGATCCTTAAAAATCTCTTCCTTTACTGTCTCTGTCAGGGCATTCAGATCTGTGCTGTCAAATCTTTTTTTAATCCCCGCCTCCCGAAGCCTCTCCTCTGAAAAGTCGATATTGTCCGCGAGGAATCTTCTGCAAAGCTCGTCGTATTTAGGCTCCTTTTCCATTCGCTCTCTCTTTAGAGCCCGCTCCAAGCGCTCCCCATCCTCAAGCTCGAGATATATGGGAACAAGGCTTTCCCTTCCGAAGAAAGCCGAAAGAGCCTGATAGGCCTCCAAGGTAGCTGTTATGAGATAGTCTCTTTTCTCCGGATCTATCTGTCCGTCGTCCACCGTGCAGTAAGTCCAGGGGCCACACATGGTATTATAACAGCGCTTTTCAATTATCTTGCCCTCTCTCTCCAGCCTTGAGAGCTCATCCTCGCTTATAAAATGATATTCTCTGCCCTGCTCCTCCCCCGCTCTCATAGGGCGAGTGGTGTACATCACATAGGTCCCGAGGTCCTTTATTTCCTCGGAAAGCCTATTATAAAGGGTGTCCTTGCCGGAGGCGCTTTTTCCCATTATGCAAAATATCTTTCCCATTTATGCTCCACTTCCATTTCCTTCCGAAGTCCCTATTCTCCGGGGCCAGATCCGATTATTATGCCTCCTCCCTGAGGGCCACCCGGCTCGGGCTGAGGAGCTGAGGTCGGTGAGGGCATGGAATCGGCGCCGGGTGCGTCTGTAGGGCTTAGCGTGGTGGAATCTATCTCAGTAACATTGTCCTCGGACTCCGAAGGATCCTTGACGAATATATTTTCTGAAATGACTCCCACGGCGATCGGCGTGGAGGGAGAAAGGGATACAGTCTCATACCTCGGAGCATCCTCTCCACCGAGCCTTACTATAGCGGAGCCGTCAATGAGGGCGTAAAGCCTCATATCGGATCCCATGGAAAGAGTTGAGTCCGACACGTCCACATCGCCGTTTTCGTTTATTATTATCAGCCTGCGGCTCTCGTCGTCAGGCATATACTCGGCCACGAGATTTCCGCTTGAATAGTCATAGAACATATTTCCGGTATGTCCGGCAAAATCGGAGCTCACCTCCTGTATCTCCCCGGGTCCGTTCTGCCTCATTATTTTGCTGATACTCTTTCCCGTAGAGGTGTCCGTCTCTGTATAGTAGGTCCAACCGCCCGTGGTGACCGCAGTCTTTTCCCTGACGCCCGTCACCTCTCCCTCCTCCGAGAGATAATAGGTAAAGCTTCCGACTCTCTTGGAGTTATCCGAGGTCCTCACAGGATTTCCTTCTCTGTCACGAAGGAAAAGCCCCTCCTCGTTTATCTCGAAATTGAAATCATCTATGTCAATGCTGTTGGAGACGTAGACGGTTTTTGTCTCATCCTTTACAGCTCCCGTAGTGTGATATACCTTTCCTGAGGACATATAGTAGACTCCGTCCTCCATAGCCTTGTAGCCCTCAACGTTCTGAGCCACTATCTCTCTGTACTCGTCTCCGGGCTTCATGCGATACAGGGTCTTATTGATCTTTTTTTCCTCGGTGTTCAGGTCCTCCTTTTCGGAGTAGGGAAGAAAATAGATGTAGTCCCCCGCTATCTGCATACTGTAGGGCGAGGAGAACTGGGGATTCTCGTCCCCTCCAAGCACATAGGATCTTGCCTCGGTAGTCCTCTTATACATTATAGCGTTGAACTCCCCAAGGCTCTTTTCCTCGGAGAGATATGCCCAAAGCTTGCGGCTCTTTACAAGGGAAGGGTAGTCCTCTATCACCTCATCAGCGGAGGGCTTAAAGTTCGGATCATAGCTTATGGCCGTGACCCTGCCCTCGGGATCAAAGGTGTATATCTCCCCCTCATAGGAAAGCTTCTGCCCGCATAGAGCGGCCTTATCCTCACCGAAATAATACAGGCTCCCGTCATAGGATATCCACTCATCCTCAGCGTAGCTTCCGTCCTCCCGGAGATAGAAAAGGCCATCCTCCGACCTCATGAGGCCCTCTCCCTCAGGCTGAGAGGACTCGTCCTCCCCGGATACGGAAACCTCCACAAGGGAGGTCTCAGCCTCTATGCTCTCCTCGGTACTTCCCTTCTTTGAAATATCATTTACCTTCAGATATACGAAGTAGACTATGAGAGCCGCTGCAATGATCAGCAAGAGGGCATATATAAGGCGCAGCACGTCGGCTGCAGCGGAACTCTTCTTATTTGTTTTCTTTCGTCTTCTCCTGTCAGGCATGATGAACTCCTAATTAATATATATAGTAACTGTATAGTTGATAAAAAATATCCGGATAAGCGAAAAGATACAGCTATCGCTCTAAATGAGTTTAACATTTTAGCCACAGTGTATCAAGTGACAAAATCTTTATAAAAAATAAAAGAACTCCTAAAGCAAAGCTTAGAAGTTCCTGATGTGAGCGTGGGGGGACTCGAACCCCCGACAACTTGATTAAAAGTCAAGTGCTCTACCGCCTGAGCTACACGCCCAAATGCCTCAGGCAGGAATCGAACCAGCGACACAAGGATTTTCAGTCCTTTGCTCTACCAACTGAGCTACCGAGGCATAATTTTTTATAAAAAAAATTGCGGGGGCAGGATTTGAACCTGCGACCTTTGGGTTATGAGCCCAACGAGCTTCCAGACTGCTCCACCCCGCGATAGTTACATGGGGCCTATAGGGCTCGAACCTATGACC
>CALWLK010000070.1 GCA_944381505.1 uncultured Lachnospiraceae bacterium | reverse complement strand
GAATACAGCGTCAACGCCCTCCATGCAGCCCTCCTTTATGGAGCGCTCCGCGCCTCTGCTCTCCTCCTCTGCCGTCTGGAAGATGAGCCTCACATTTCCCTTAAGCTCGTCTCTGTGCTCATTTATGACCTTTGCGGCTCCAAGGAGCATGGTCATATGAGCGTCATGCCCGCAGGCGTGCATCTTTCCCTCGTGCTCCGACTTGTAATCCACGTCGTTTGCCTCCATGATGGGAAGGGCGTCCATATCGGCTCTCAGGGCAAGGGTCTTTCCCGGAGCTCCGCCCTTTATCTCTGCGGTAAGGCCGCTGTCGGACTCATTCTCCTTAAAGGGGATGCCGTACTCTGTGAGCTTCGCCTCCACATAGGCTCTCGTCTCAGGCAAAACTCCTCCCAGCTCCGGTATCCTATGGAGCTCTCTCCTCATCTTTATAAGCTCGTCCTGCATTTCCTTGCATATTTCCCACATACTGATTTTCTCCTTTTCAACTTGAATGACTGCGGTTTTATTTAAAGAAGGATGCCGAGTACCTGAAACGATACCGGCATCCGACATCAGCTGCATATCTTTATTTTACAGCATTTTTTTTATTTGTCATTAAGGAATTTCTCAACTATCCTTACGAATACAGCGGAGCCCTTCCAGAAAACGTCCTCGTCAACGTTGAACTTAGGATTGTGGTGAGGGATGTCCGTATGCTTGTCATGGTTGGCGGAGCTTAAGAACATGAATGCTCCGGGCTTCTTCATGAGATAGTATGCGAAATCCTCTCCGCCCATGTTGGGAGCTGCCACATGGTCGATAACCATGTCGTCGCCCACAACGTCGCGTGCGCAGTCAGCTGCAAGCTTAGCCATCTCGGCGTCGTTTACAACAGGCGGTGCGCCCCAGATCATCTCATAGTCAACGCTTCCTCTGAAGGCCTCTGCGGTCGACTTTGCGATCTCTCCGATACGCTTTGCAAGCTCCTGTCTTACTTCCTCCTCAAGAGCTCTGATGGTACCCTCGATAGTAACCTCTGAAGGGATTACATTGTATGCAAATCCGGCATTTATCATACCGATGGTGCATACTGCAGGTCTTGTTGCCGCGATCTCTCTCGCGATGATCTCCTGAAGATTTATAATGATATGAGCCGCTATATTGATGGGGTCAACGCCCTTCTCGGGAGTCGATCCATGGCAGCCTGTTCCCTTTACCTTTATAACAAACTTATCAAATGAAGCCATGCAGCAGCCGGGAACTACGATAACTGTTCCTGAGGGGATCTGATTTGAGAGTATGCATCCGATATGTGTTCCGAATACAGCGTCAACGCCCTCCATGCAGCCGTCGTTTACCATACGCTCCGCACCGCGGCTTCCCTCCTCGTTTGTCTGGAAGAAAAGCTTTACTGTTCCGTTTATGTCAGCCTTGTTCTCATTGAGGACCTTTGCAGCGCCGAGGAGCATGGTCATGTGAGTGTCATGTCCGCAGGCGTGCATTGCGCCGTCCTTCTTTGACTTGTAGTCTACGTCATTCTCCTCCTGAATGGGAAGTGCATCCATATCAGCTCTGAGGGCAATTGTCTTTCCGGGCTTACCACCCTGAATAGTAGCCACAAGTCCGCTGTCATGTGAATTCTCTACAAAAGGTATGCCGTACTCATTGAGCTTAGCCTCAACATAAGCCCTTGTCTCCGGAAGATCGTCTCCGATCTCGGGGATCTGATGGAGCTCTCTTCTCATCTTAACAAGCTCATCCTGCAAACCTTTACACTTTTCCCACATAATGATAACCCTCCTTAAAAAATGTATGCTTGTATTATATGTTTTACTTTACTTTCGGCAGCCCTCACGGGCCGCCGAAAACATTCATGGATATTAAATTGTAATTAAGCCTTTATTATTCCCTTTGTATAGAACATCCTTGCTATAAGAAGTGTTCCGAATACAGTTATAACGATGACTACTGCTGCAGGCAATCCGGGAACCATCTTTAAGATAACAGGTATAGCCAATCCGAATACAGCTATCTGAGGATATTTTACAGCAAAGTTTCCGAAGGTAGCTCCGAATATAGCAGAGCTTGCGTAAACTGTAAGTCCGTCTACGATGAACTGAGGAAGTACGGAAAGAACTGCACTTCCTACTATAACTGCGGAGGTGGTTCCGATAAGGTTCGTGAATACTGATCCGCAGATAGCAAGTGTCGAAACGATCTCAGCCTGAAGTGTTCCGGGAACAGACTTTGTAACATCAAGTGCGAGAGACGCACAGGGAACTCTCATGTTTCCGATGTTTCCTGCAAAGAAGCTGAGGTAAGTACCTGTAAGTCCCAGTGATGCATAGTAGGATATGGGCTCACAGAACCACAGTGCTCCAAAGGACGCCGCTATCATGGCCCAAGCCGTAAGTACCGTAGATACAGGGGGCCAACAGTTATACTGTGTGCACAGCCACAAAACGGGAAGGAAGGCAGTAGCCGCAGCAAGTATATTAGTGGGCGAGCCTATCATTATGCTGGTTTTTTTCCATTGCTTTAAAGCTTCGTTTTCATTCATAGTCACTGTCCTCCTTATTTAAATAACTGGTCGTAGCCGATAGCAAATATCATTCCTACTATCATGGCAATACCAAGAGAGTACTCCAAAAGCTTGGGATGCTTCTTGCATACTGTGTTTACAACAGCAACCATGGATACAGCTCCTGCAAGAACGGCTATGGTGTTTCCGATTCCCTTGTGGATCTCACCTGCATTGAGGTAACCGAAGATACCAAGCGAACATGCTGCAGAGAGAACTCCCAGCCACTTCATATCTCCGCCGGAAACCTTATCTCTCAGCTTCTCAAGTGAAGGAGTAGCCACACCTGTGAAGAGGAGCCAGCCCATTCCGTTTAAGGCCATTGTGAACCATGATACAGCAAGACACACGAGAGTGTACTGCTCTGATCCGAGTGTAACTCCGCAAGCCTCCGCACCCACATTAGCCGCTGTAAGCTCTGTAGCCGCAGCTCCGATGATGGAGAGTCTCAGCCATGCCATAGGTCCGCCGATGGAGGCCATGAGTCCAACCATGACTATGAATACTCCGAGAGCGGGGCCGATAGCGGAGATGAAGCCTATTCTGAAAGCTTCCCTGGGGATCTTGGGATCAAGATTCACCTTCTTCGCTGTGGCGAAGCTCTGTCTCATATAGAGGATAGCCTGAACTGCGGAAAGTGCAACTGTGATACCGCAGAGTACCCAGAATATGGGAGCATTAGAGACTGTCTGGACTTGCTCGATGTTTGACATTCCTGCTAAGTTTTCCATTTAGTATTCCCCCTTTTTTTGTAACTTTTTTATAATCAGATTATAAAACTTTTATAAATTATTGTCAAGGCTTTGACAGCCTTTTGTAATTTTATGTTATTATTTAAAAATTTGTCCGTTACTTGATTAAATGATTCAAAAAAGCCTATGAAAGGAATATTCAGCGGTTTTTTTCGCATTTCCTTTCATAGACTCATATGATTTTCCGTATTTATATTTCTATATTACCCTTTGCCCTGCTACCGCACTCCTTCCGTCATCCGCCTTATGGCGTCTACGGCGTAGTCCACCTCCTCCTCGGTATTGAAATAGGAGAAGGAAAATCTCACAGCCCCCTGATCCACAGTCCCTAAAGCTGTGTGCATCATGGGAGCGCAGTGGGCCCCGGGCCTGGTGGATATGCCGTAGACGGACTCCAGCTCGTCGCTCACCTCGGCGCTGTCATAGTCTGCTATATTTAAGGCCATGACCGCAGCCCTGTCGTCAGTGTCGAGATCTCCATAAAATTTTATGGACTTTATATCCTTTATACCCTCGTAAAATCTTCTGAAAAGGGCCATCTCCTTTTTGTGGATGTTCTCAGGCCCCGTCTCCTCCAGCCACTTTAAGGCTGCATCAAGACCGGCTATCCCGTGGCCGTTCATGGTCCCGCACTCCAAATGGGTGGGCATCTCCTCAGGCTGGGTCCTGAGATATGACAGTATACCTGTGCCTCCCGACTTGAGAGGCTTTATATAAAGGCCCTCTCTCACAGCCATGCCTCCGGTACCTTGTGGCCCGTAAAGGCCCTTGTGTCCCGTAAAGCAGACCACGTCTATATTCATCCTCTGCATATCAATGGGCAAAAGCGCCGCAGTCTGGGACGCATCTACTATAAATATAAGCCCGTGCCTTTTTGCGATGTCGCCCAGACGCTCCAAGTCGTTGGAGTTTCCCGTGAGGTTGGAGGCGTGGGTGAATACCATGCCCCTCGTATTCTCTTTTATATTCTTTTCGATATCCTCATAGAGAAGCCTCCCCTTCTCGTCAGTGCCTATGAGAGTGTGCTCTACCCCGCATTCCTCCATATCGTTGAGGGGCCTGAGCACGGCATTGTGTTCCATCATAGAGCTGATGACGTGGTCTCCCGCCTTAAAGACCCCCCTGATGGCACAGTTTAAGGCCTCGGTGGAGTTTGAAGTAAAGACCACCTGCTTGGGGTTTGTGCAGTTAAAGAGCCTCGCTATCCTCTCCCTAGCGTCGTATATGGCTCTGTCCGCCGAGAGGGCGTTCTTACCCGCATCCCTTCCTGAGTTGCCGAAGCTTGTCATAGCCTCCGCCACCGCCTCAATAACCTGAGGAGGTTTAACCTTCGTAGTCGCTGCGTTGTCAAGATATGCCCCGTTTACCATAAGAATTACCTTCTTTCCCTATATATATTGCCGTAAGACTATAAAAATATCCTGGAATCTCCCACCATCTTGGTTATCTTCTGCCTGTCCAGATACTCCAATATCTGCATGGCGTATTTTCTTGAGGAGCCTATAAGATCCCTGAACTCTCCAAGAGTTATCTTGTCGTGATCCTGCATGTACTCTCTGAGCTTTTTCATGGAGCTGTCAAAGGCTTCCTTGTCAATGTATGAAGTAGGATTGAGCTTAAGGAGCTTGCCGTTTTTTTGCATGTCCGCTATGACCTGCTTCGCCTTGTTTTTATCCTTGTATTTTGCAATGACGTCGGCTGTAGCCGGGAACTCCACCCCCGCGCTCCTGTAGGCCTCGCTTATCTCCTCAAGCATGACTGTCAGCTCGTCGGAGTAGGCGGTCTCAAAGTTCACTCCCGCCACAAAGCTTCCCTCGGACTTTACTACCTTTCTCTTTATGAGCTCGTATAAAAGCGCGTCCGTGAGCCTGTAGTCTCTTATGTGGAATTTCTCTATGAGTCTGGACTTGAACTCCTCCTTGTCCATTCCCTCGGATATGGGGTTTTTCTCATGGAACTCCGCAAGGAGCCTTGTCACTATGTCCGTAAATATCCCCCAGAAATCCTTATGTATCACTCTGTTGTCAGAAAGCACGATTATCTTTTTGGCTTCCTTGAGCTTGTTGATATAGAACTCTGTCTGCACACGGCTCATATCCATGTTTGCCGAGAGGTATGCAGGCTCGGGGAAACGGTTGCTCTCCTCCTTTATCAGAAGCTCCATTATCTCCTCGGGAGTCCCGAGCTCCTTCACCTTCATGGCCGCCTCCGCCGCCTCGTCGTGCCTCTTATGCTTCAGGGGCGCAGGATCAAGGACTATTCCGCCTCCGAAGGTCTCCACAGGGGAGAAGAACCTTATGATGAACCTGTCGTTTCTCTTTATGACTATAGGGTCGTCGAAACGAAGCTGTGCATAGCAGGATTCACCCTTCTCGATCATATCCTTGTCTATCATTAGGACCTTTGCCACCACTTGGGCGGAGCCGTAATTCAAGTGGACTCTGTCGCCGCTCTTTAGCCTCTTTGAGGTGCTCATAAAGAGGGTCAGCTTCACGTCGATCATGGAGGTCTTTATGATAGAGCCGGGAGCCGCCAAAACGTCCCCTCTTTTTATCTCCTCCTTTTTGATGTTGAGAAGGTTTAAAGCTGTACGCTGTCCCGCATAGGCCCTCTCCTCCTTCATGCCGTGGCTCTGTATTCCCCTTATCTTAAGGAGCCTCTCCTCCGGATAGAGCATGACCTCCTGCCCCTGCTCCACGGTGCCCTCCTGCAAAGTTCCCGTGATAACGGTGCCGAAGCCCTCCATTATGAAGGCTCTGTCGATGGGAAGCCTGAAAAGCTCCGGATCCTCTCTTCTCTGCCCGGCGTTTCTCACCATGTCAATGATCATTTTTCTAAGTTTCTCTATGTTTTCCCCGGTGTAGGCGGATACCCTCACCATAGGAGCGTTCTCAAGGAAGCTGTCCTTTGCCATCTCCCTGACATCCGCCTCCACAAGGTCGGCCCAGTCGCTGTCCACGGCGTCGCTCTTTGTGAGTACGATTATTCCTTCCTTTATGTGGAGCATCTTCAGTATCTCGAAATGCTCTATGGTCTGGGGCATGACGCCCTCCTCAAGGGAGATGACCATGAGTACCAGGTCTATTCCGCCTATACCCGCAAGCATGTTTTTGACAAATTTTTCATGTCCCGGAACATCGATTATACCTATGTGCATTCCCTCGTCGTTGGGGAGATTGGCAAAGCCCAGATCTATGGTTATGCCTCTTTTCTTCTCCTCCTTGAGCCTGTCCGTGTCATACCCTGAAAGGGCCTTTATGAGGCAGGTCTTTCCATGGTCAACGTGTCCCGCCGTCCCGACAATTACATTTTGCATCAGTGCTCACCCTCTTTATCAGTCAAAATAGCATCTACGTAGTTAACAGCTGCCGCAACCCCGGCAAACTCACTCTCCTTAACAGTCCTCACGTCTATGAGCACCCTGTCGTGATTTATCCTCGCTATGACGGGGAGCTCCGCCTTTCTGAGAAGCCTCTCCACCTTCTCGGCTGCCACGCCCTCTCTCAGGAGAGCCACCGCCCGCCCCTTGAGGTAGTCCGTGGGTGCTGAGCCGCCTCCCACTTGATCAAGGCACTCCTCCTCTTCGTATCGGAATCCCCCGCATGACTCCTCAAGCAGCTTTATGAGCTTCTTTGCCTTCTCCGAAAGGGCCTTCTCGCTCGCGCTTATCATCCTTAAGACAGGTATCTCCTTCATTGCCCTGTCCTCGTCCTGATACTGATAGAAGGTTGTCTCGAGAGCCGCCAGAGTCATCTTGTCCACTCTGAATGCCCTTGCCAAGGGATGCTTCTTCATAAGGTCTATGTATTTCTTGTTTCCGACTATGATACCCGCCTGAGGTCCGCCCAGAAGCTTGTCTCCCGAGAACAGTATCACGTCGGGGCCCGCCGCAACAGCATCCTTTACAGTGGGCTCGTTCACTCCGTATCTGTGGAGATCAGCCATAAGGCCGTTGCCCATGTCGTATATGACAGGCACATGGAATTTCCTTCCCAGCTCCACCATATCCGTAAGGCTCACGTCCTCGGTAAATCCTACTATCCTGTAATTTGAGGTGTGGACCTTCATGAAGGCCGCCGTCAGCTCCTCGTCATAGGCGTTCTCATAGTCCGAGGGCTTCGTCTTGTTGGTGGTTCCAACCTCCTTGAGATAAGCTCCCGACTCGCTCATGACGTCGGGTATCCTGAAGGAGCCGCCGATCTCCACCAGTTCGCCTCTTGATACCACTACCTCCTTGCCCCTTGCCATAGCCGCAAGGACTATCATGGTGGCTGCCGCATTGTTGTTTACGACCATAGCCGCCTCGGCCCCCGTCACCTTTCTGACAGCAGCCTCGACTATGTCCTGTCTCGATCCTCTCTGACCTCTCTTCAAGTCGTACTCGAGAGTCGAGTAGGAATCCGCCACCTCCGCCACAGCTCGGGCCGCCTCCTCGGAGAGTTCGGCCCTTCCGAGATTGGTGTGGAGCACAACGCCCGTGGCATTTATGACCCTTCTGAGATTCTTTTTCTTTTTCTCGACTATTGAAGATACGATATCGGCTATGAGCTCATCCTTCGAGGATATCTCCGACAATCTCCCCTCCAATATGTCCCCTCTTATGCTGTCCAGCTTCTCCCTCACTGAATCAACTATTACGTTTCGCGGCGTATCCTTATAAAAAAATAAGAGGCGCCCGTCCATAAGCACCTCATCAACCTTAGGGATATGCCGCAGTAAGCTGCGTACATCTTCCATGATCTTAATCTCCATTCTAAGTGCTAAGGTAATAAAGAAGAACGGAGGAGGTGGGAATCGAACCCACCCGAGAGGCTCTTAACCCCTCACAACGGTTTTGAAGACCGCGAGGCACACCAGCAACCTATCTGCCTCCATATTA
>CALWLK010000069.1 GCA_944381505.1 uncultured Lachnospiraceae bacterium | reverse complement strand
AATGGCTTATGGGCATGGACTGGTTCAAAAGCCTTGCGGTGGTGTAGGTATCGTAGGGAGTGGTTATGACTATACACCTGTTCTCCCCCGCTATCTTCCTTATGGTCTTGGAAACAGCGGCGCCCTCGCAGACTATGATGCACCCCGCTTTCATCTCTATGGCGCAGAGCTGGGACTCGTATCTGTTTCCGAGGATAACTATATCGTCCTCATTTATATAATTTTCCATCACATCGGGATTTGCGGCGGCTATAACCACCTTTCCCTTTGTAATGCAGAAATCCTCATTACCCACAACAAGCTCTCCCTCAAGGGTCTCAAGGATGTTCCTGACGGGGGTTTTTGCGGCGCCAATTATACAGTTGTCATACACGTCCATATCCGACTCGGCTATGTCGTTTATGGTTATTATGCCCCTCAATCTGTTCCCGCTGTCCACTACGGGGAGGGTGACGGAGGATTTTTCCTTCATGGTAGTGTAGGCCTTTTTGAGGGAGATGCCCTCGTCCACACCCTCTATCTTCTTCAGCTCTATGTCCTTTACCTGGGGCTCAACGTTTGATATATAATCGGGTTCCCGGAAGCCGAAGTGCTTAAGCACGAACTCCGTCTCCTGATTTATATGTCCCGCCCGCATGGGAATGTAGTCTTTCTCAGGATCTACAGCATTTTTCAAATGGGCGTAAGCTATAGCCGAGGCTATAGAATCCGTGTCGGGATTCTTGTGCCCCACCACGAAAACCTTTCTCTTTTCAGGCTTCTTATCGGATCTCTTTTTCTTTGCGACTGCAGCGCCTGTCTTTACAGCACTCATAACCACACCTCAACTTATTTTGAAAGCCTTGAAACTATATCCTCGGCAACCTCGTCGAGCTCCTCGGACTGCTCCCTCGAAAGCCTCGATTTTATTGTGAGGGACTTCTCCGACACGTCCATGTCCTTCATCTCACAAAGGTATTGCCTCATTATCTTATCAGACTGTGGAGCCCAGCTTCCGTTTCCGAGGACTGTGGCCTTCCTGCCGCGGACCGTGAGATTCTTCATATCCTCCATGAACTCCGCCATCCTCGGATAGAGGCCGTTGTTGTAGGTCGGAGCCGCAAACACGAGATATTCACATCTGAAGCACTCAGCTATCAGGTAGGATTTATCCGTCTCAGACACATCATAGACCTTTATGTTTTTGACTCCCCTGTCCGCGAGCCTTGTGGCAAGCACCTCGGCCAGCTCCTTGGTATTTCCGTACATGGAGCCGTAAGCTATGAGCACCGAGCCCTCGTCCTCCACTCTGTAGGAGGACCAAGTATCATACTTTTTAATGAACATGGGAATGTTCGTGCGCCAAACAGGCCCGTGGAGAGGCGCTATCATTGCTATGTCAAGCCCTGCGACCTTCTTGAGGACGCTCTGCACCTGCTGTCCGTACTTGCCCACGATATTGGTATAATATCTTCTGGCGTCGGTCATCCAGCCGGCGTTAAAATCCAGCTCGTCGTCAAAAAGGTTTCCGTCGAGGCTTCCGAAGGTCCCGAAGGCGTCTGCGGAGAAAAGTATCCTGTCTGTCTCATCATAGCTCATCATCACCTCAGGCCAATGGACCATGGGAGCCATCACGAATTTAAGCCTGTGCTTTCCGAGGCAGAGCTCGTCCCCCTCCTTGACCGGAAGCTTTCTCTCCTCGGGAAGCTCCATGTGGTAGAACTGCTCAAAGATGGTAAAGGTCTTTGCATTACCCACCATCTTGCACTCGGGATAGAGCTCAAGGACTCTCCTTATCCCGCTGCAGTGGTCCGGCTCCATGTGATTTACCACAAGATAATCAGGCGCCGCTCCCTCCAGAGCATGGGAGAGATTTTCCATGAACTGCTGCATTACGCCCTCGTCCGCAGTATCCAGTATGGCCGTCTTCTCATCTCCTATCACGTATGAATTATATGAAACCCCGTGGGGAAGAGGAAACAGATTCTCGAAGAGGTGAAGCCTCCTGTCGTCGGCACCCACCCACGTAATATCTTCATTAAGCTTTCTCACAGCCTGCATAAAAAACTCCTTTCATCTCATAAAATGTCGAGATCGTTTTTCATAACTGAAATCATTATATTATTTTTTTTTGAATTATCCAACGGTTAGATGAAACAAATCTGATATTTTTCTTAAAAGTACAAAAACCGCCGGAGCAAAATCTCCTAAAAATCAAATAAAAGTGAATAAATACTGTACCCTATGGACAAATATTTCTCCAAAGAAGTAAAATACACTAAGAGAAATTCAGAGTCCGAAGGAGGGACCGGTCATGCTTAACACAATAAATATCTCAGAGATAAATGATTTCAAGGTCGGTAACGCAACAGACGAAAAAAACGCCACGGGCTGTACCGCATCATATGCGAGGAGGGTGCCACGGCAGGCGTGTGCGTGAGAGGCGGCAGCCCCGCCTCAAGGGAGACCGAGCTTTTGCACCCTGAGAATACCGTGCAGAGGATAAACTGCGTAATGCTCTCCGGAGGCAGCGCCTTCGGCCTCGAGGCAGGAGACGGAGCTATGAAATCTCTCGAGGAAAAGGAGGTCGGCTTTGACGTGGGCATAGGGAGAGTTCCCATAGTCTGCGGAGCATCTCTGTTTGACCTTGAGATAGGGAGCTTCGATGTGCGCCCCGATAAAAAGATGGGCTATGAAGCCTGTGTGAATGCGTTCTCGGGGCAGGAGCCCGAGGAGGGAAATGTGGGCGCAGGCACCGGCGCCACCGTGGGAAAGCTCAGGAATACCGCTGATATGATGAAGTGCGGCCTCGGCATATACGCCGCAAAGGTCGGAGATATCATGTGCGGCGCTGTAGTCGCTGTAAATGCTCTCGGAGATGTAGTTGACTTTGAAAGCGGAAAGATACTGGCGGGCCTTCTCAACAAAAGCCATACAGGCTTTGAGGGAAGCGTAAATTACCTCTATAAGGAGCTTGAGCATCCGAGAGATCTGTGGAACGGCAACACCACCATAGGCTGCGTCATCACAAACGCAAAGCTTGACAAGAGCCAATGCACAAAGTCTGCATCCATAATCCACAATGCCTTTGCAAAGACCATAAGCCCCGCCCACTCCACAGCGGACGGAGACACCATATTTATCATGACCTCAGGCAAAAGAGAGGTCCACGTGGACGCCTTCAACGCCCTTGCCACGGAAGTCATGGCTCGGGCGGTAAACAGAGCAGCCCTTATGGCAAACTCCGCATACGGGCTTAAGGCCGCCTGTAACTTCCTATAAAGTCTCCCGGTAACAGTAAAACCGGCAGGAAAATCACCTGCCGGCTTTTTTATTTCCGGTATTTATTCGGGTCCTCGGGATAAAGCTTCTTCCTGTAGTACCCTTGGGAGCAATATACCGCAGCCAAGGGATTATGTCCCGTCACCCTGTCCTTTACCGCGAGTATGGTGACAGGGCTCTCCACATACTTCAAAAACAAGGTGTCATGTCCGACGCAGAGGCCCATGAGTATATTGAAGTCAGTCCCGGACTCATTCAAAGCCTTCGCCTGCCCTATGGGGTTACACATCATCTCCATATCCGGATCACCATAGATGGTGTTTTCCTTCTCAATACCTATCTCGGCTTTGGGATGAGCTCCGTTTTTGCATATGACGGAGACGACCTCAAAGCCGTTGTACTCAAGTATCCTCGTGACCTCCAAGGCCTCGTTCACAAAGCCGCTGCAGAAGGCAAGGCCTATCTGCTTATAGCCGCAGCGGTGCATGAACTTGATTATCTCAACGAGCCTTGCGTCCTCGCAGTAGCCTTGAGCCTCTACACAGGCCGCGTTGTAAGCGATCTTTCGGCTTTCCGGGTCCTCATAGCCCTTCATAGCTTCGCTTTGGACCTTCTCATTTTTGCTCGGGCAATCCTTGAGAGTCCTCTTCAAATCCCCCTTCGTGCAGCCCGTGGCTTTACATTTTGCGCAGGTAAACATATCCCTTCCTCCGTGGTATACGATATTCTTACTTCTTTTTATAACCTATTATCAGAAATACCACAAGCATTATCCCGCACAATACAGCAGATCCCACGTAGGGAAAACGCACATTCGCGCTTCCCACCGCCGCCCCGAGGGCCGACATGGTTATGGGCGATGAAAACTGTCCGAAGCTTCTCATGAACATGATAAGAGTTCCCACTGAGAGAGCCTCGTTTTTATTGCAGGCTATGGCCGCCTCCGCGTTGAGGGTCCCCACAGCAAGGGCGAGAGCTATTCCGAACAGCAAAAGCCCCAGACAAAGGAGCGGGAAGCTTCCGGGAACGCAGAGCGAAAGCAGTCCGCCTATAGCCGCTATCCATATCACTATCTTCACTCCTCCTCCGAAGATCTTCTTGAACCATTCTATAGCCCTTCCCGTAAACAGTGACGAGAATGTCTGTATGGTCATGACCGTACCTATATGAGCCGCTGCCACAGTTCCCTCGGAGACGCTTATGTTTGAGCAGTTGTTAAGTATGGCGAAGTAGGCTGTGAATATGACAAATATTCCCACCACATAGGGAAGCGTTCTCCTTATCATCGAGAGACTCACCTTGTTCTCGGGACTGTTGAGCTTCTCATCGGGTATGTATTTCCAGCACAGCCAAAGGCAGGGTATTCCGACGAGATAAACCAAGAACACACATCTCCAGGATATGACCGCCAGATATCCTGCAAGTATCATGCAGACTATAGAGGATACGCTCGACCATATGACTATCTCTCCGTTTAGCCTGTGCTGCTCCTTGCTGTCATAAAAATATGCCAAAAGTCCCACAGAAAGGGGCATCATAAAACCGTAGCCGAGGCCTATTATTATCCTCGTGAGTATCATGGTATAGATGCTGCTCGTTACACCTCCCGCAAGTCCTCCGACTGTAAACAGAGTTATCCCTATGGCGGTGAGCTTTCTCATGGAGACTTTCTTTGAAAGGCTCGGAAAGAAAAGAGCCACAACTATAACCAAAAGCGAAGGCAGCGATACTATCATCTGCACCAATATCTGCGGCGAATCGGAGAAATATGCTTTTATAGAACTCAGCGCAGGCGAGATCCCCGTCCCCACGAATGCGTTTATCATGGAAAGGCTAAGTATCGCCCATAAAAGCATTGATTTTTTATTTTCCTTCATAGATCTTATCGTCCTCCAGCAGATGGTATACCGTATTTACATACACCGCCAGCGTGGGGGCAAATGTATCCTCGTCGATCTTGAATTTAGGGCTGTGAAGGCTGTAAACGCAATCCTTTTCCTCATTCCTTATACCGAAGAAGAAAAATGCAGCCTTATACTTCTTTGTGTACCATGCGAAATCCTCGGAGCCCATCTCGGGGTCGGGCTTCTTTATAACCTTATCCGGCCCCAAAACCTCCAGAGCGGAATGATAGATAGTATCGATAACGTCATCATCGTTTCTGAAGTAAGGGAAGTTGAAGCTCTCCGAATACTCGGCCTTCACTCCGTTCATATCGGCAATCTTCTCCACTACCTCGCCTATGCGCTTTGCAATATACTCCCTCACCTCATCGTCATAAGTCCTGAAGGTGCCTCCGAAGGTAAGCTCCGCAGGGAGGACATTCTTCGTCTCAAGCTTTCCGCAGTTTATAGAGCAGATGGAGATGACGGCTGTCTTTAAAGGAGGGATCTCTCTCGTTCTTATATTCTGTATAGCCGAAACCATCTCGGCAGCCGTGGTGATGAGATCCTTTCCCTTGTGGGGAGATGCAGCATGGCTTCCGGGGCCTGTGAGCTTTACCTCAAAGAAATCTCCGCTGGCAAAGGCATCTCCGTATTTGCATCCTACATGGCCTGCCACGTAAAGCGGCTGAGCATGAGCTCCGAACATCGCGTCTACATCATCAAGGACACCCGAATCCACCACCAGCTTTGCGCCTCCCGGAACAGGTCCCTCCTCGGCAGGCTGAAATATAAGTTTTATCTTTCCGCCCTTCAAATAAGCTTTATGTTCGGAGAGATACTTTGCAAGCCCCAGAAGCATAGCTGTGTGGGAGTCATGGCCGCAGGCATGGCATGCGCCGTCAGTCTCCGACTTATAGGGGAGATCCGTCTGTTCCTGCATTCCGAGAGCATCCATATCTGCTCTGACGGCTATGGTCCTTCCGGGTTTTCCTGTGTCGAGTATCCCGAGCACTGCCGACCGGGCAAAGCCTGTCTTTACTTCGTATCCGAATTCTTTAAGGAGCTCCGCCACCTTTCCTGATGTCCTCGGAAGATCAAAGCCTATCTCCGGGTGTGCGTGAATGTCCCTTCTCCACTCGATTATATCGTGGGCATATTTTTTCGCATCATTCATAATTTCGTCCGGTTTCTGCATAAATTACCTCCTGTATTCCTGATTTTTGCGTAATTTATAGGAGCATGTCCTCAGGCGCAAAAAGAATGCATAAAAATACAAACTTTTTGCGCGAAGGATTGCTCCCGGTTATCCTGATTAGTTGAATGCCTTTTTAAGCTTCTCCATAGCCTCCTCAAGCATTGATCTCTGGGTTCCGACATTGATTCGGATGAAGCCTACGCCCTCCTTGCCGTAATGAGATCCGTCGTTGGGGGCGATGCCGGCGTCGATGACCTTCTTCATGAGGTCCTCCTGGGAGAGCCCATAGGCGCTGCAGTCAAGCCACATGAGATATGTTCCCTCGGGAACGTAGGTCTTTATCTTGGGTATGTTTTTCTCAATATAATCCGCTACGTACTCGGCATTCTTTCCGATATACTCGCAGAGCTCGTCGACATATTTGTCTCCGTGGGTGTATGCGACCTCAAGAGCCTTTAATCCGAAAAGGTTTACTCCGAGATGGAAGTTTACCACAGCCTCGTTTACCTTGTTGAATATCTCGGGGTTCTTGGCAAAGAGCACTGAAGTCTTGATGCCCGCCACGTTGAAGGTCTTGGAGGGAGCCATGGCTGTCACAGTCCTCATTGCCGCATCCTCGGAGATGCTCACATAAGGGCAGTACTTATGTCCCTTCATGACGATATCCGAGTGGATGTCGTCGGAGAATACGAGCACGTTGTACTTTTTGCAGAGCTCATTTACCTTTAAAAGCTCCTCCTTCTCCCAAACCCTGCCCACAGGGTTATGGGGGTTGCAGAGTACAAAGAGCTTGACTCCGTCTGCCATCTTTTTCTCCATGTCCTCGTAGTCAAACTCATATCTTCCGCCCTCTTTCTTTATGAGGCTTGAAGTCACCATAGTTCTCTTCTGCTGCTCGATGACCTTGAAGAAGGGATCGTAGACAGGTGTGGTGAGGAGTATCTTGTCTCCGGGCTCTGTGAGGGCATAAAGGATGAAGGCATTGGCGCATACCACTCCGGGGATGGCTATCATCTCCTCCCTCCGGATATCTATGCCATTTCTTCTCTTGTTCCAGCCTATAAAGCTGTCATAGTAATTGTCAGACTGAAAGGTATATCCGTATGTGGGATGAGCTGCTCTCTCCGTAAGAGCCTTTACTATCTCGGGGAGAGTCTCAAAATCCATATCCGCTATGCCAAGGGGAATGAGATCGGCTCTGCCGAAGTCCTTCTCCATCCTGTCCCACTTGATCACGTCCGTGTTGTGTCTGTCAAACTTCTTGTCAAAATCGTACATCTGTGTGCTTCCTCCTTCTCATAAAGGCAGACAGGAAAAATCCCGCCTGCCTTTATCTCATTATAAGTATTTAGTTTTCTTCTATTTTATAACAAATTTACAGGGCATTCAATAGCTGTATAGTACCAAGTCCGATAAATGTAGCCGTCATACTTCCGAGAGCGGCAAGGATGACTGATACGGGCTGGTAAGACTTGCCGTAGCATCCTGCAACGACGGGAGCTGATGAAACTCCTCCGATGGTAGCGATGGATGCGATACCCAGCGTGCAGAGGTCGAACTTCATAGCCTTGCCGAGAAGGCACATAAGTACAGCATGGATGATGTGTACTGTGAGTCCTGCGAGAAGGAATATAGCGCCGTTTGCAAAGGTCTTAAGGTCAACGTTTGCACAGTTGATTGAAAGTGAGAACGTTGCCAAGCAGGATCCTACGAGAGGGATACCGGGTGTTGTTCCGAGCTTGGTATTGGTTCCAAGGAATACTCCGATAAATGTTACGAGGATGTAGAGCCAAACCTGTGCGGGGATTGCGGGTATGAAGCCCTCAAGGACTCCGCCTATCTTAAGGCATACAGCTACAAGTCCGAGGCCGCAGCCCATTATCGTAAACATGTCGGCAACAGTGGGATTCTTCTTCTCCACAGTTCCGTCCTCAAGCCTTGCGGCGATAACGTCGATGTCCTTGGGATCTCCCTTTGTCCACTTGTTGAAAGCGACCGAGAGGGGAACCATGAGGATGAGGACTGTCATCCAAGGCCTGAACAGAAGGTTGATTATAAGGAGAACGTTTGCAAGGTCAGCGTCGCTGATGTTTACTGCGGCAGCAACTGCGTAAAGGTTCTCGATGCCTCCTGTGTATGCCGCTGTGTAAACTCCGAAAGCCTCAGCGGGCTGCTCGAATCCGAGAGCCGGAGCAAACAGGACGTAAGCTACAACAACGCCAATGATGATGGTGACGCAGGTGAGCACGAAAAGCGCTATCATCTTCGGTCCGATCTTCAGCATCTTGAAGAAGTCACACTGTATTGATATACAGAAGACCATGAAAGGAACCATGAAGTTGATGATCGTAGTTCTCGTGTTTGCGATCTCGGGATTGTCGAAAGACCAAACTCCGAAGGTGTTGCAGAGCACTACCAAAAGGAAAACGATGATAACTGAAGGTACATATTTGTAGATCTTCAGCGGCCACTTTTTAGTGAACCAATTGACCACAACTTGGATGAGCAACAGAGCCGCGATAAACTCAAAGCCTGTAGTAACAATCATAAGTTTTACCCCCTACTTCCTTATTAGATTTTAAATTTTGCTCATGAATAGTTTTAACTTAAAACTATTTGCATGTAATATACAAGACTTTGTGCCATTTGTAAAGGGTAAAAATAAACTTTTCATTTTTTTTGTAACTTTTATATAAAGTTTTAGTTAATTTTTTATCTAATATCATGAAAGCCATCGACTTGTTGCCGGAAGCGCTTGATTAATCCCACGTTTATAAGTTATATTAATTAGTAGATTTGTTTTATAGGAGAATAGTTTTTATGGTGAAGGAATCTTTGGAAAATCCGAACTCGAAAAAACTGAATATAATAGCCATGATCGCAGCCTACAACAGTGATATGTATGAATACGGAAAGAATGTTCGGTGCTACGGTACATCTCAGGAACTGAGGATAGATCAGACCCACATCATCGATCATATAGGAAAGAATCCCGACTGCAATTTAAAGGATATCGCGGAGGCCACGGACAACAGCCTTTCTACCGTCTCCCTTCAGATCACAAGGCTCATACGTCTGGGCCTTGTGAAGAAGCAGCGTTCAAAATATAATCAGCGCGAGATAGTCCTGTCTCTCACCGAGGACGGACAGAGGGTGTATGAATATCACGAGAATATCGACAAGAAATGGGCGGAGCGCTTCCTCTCCCGCCTTGAGGAATTTGATGACAGCGAGATAGCTGTAATAGAGCGCTTTTTGGATATCATTCAGGATCCGAATCTGAACAATATCTAAAAATCATTGTTTTCATTTTAAAACCTTTGTATAAACAGACCGAATTTCCTGCGGCTGTCTATACAAAGGTTTTATTTTTGAATATTCGGTCAATTTACAGATTGCAGGCCGGTTTTGATCTCTTTAAACTTTTCCTTTACCTTTTCCAAATTTTCAGGAACCGTTATGAGATCCATACCTGTTGCCGCCAGTATTTTTGCGGCAAGTATCTCCGCTTTGTGAGCATCCTCCGTCTTCCCCGCTTCTCTGAAGGCGTCTGTATGAGAGGATGTCCCCTCGGGCACGAAAGCGACTCTTAGACAGGCTCCCGGCAAAGTATACATTACATTTCCGAAATCCGAAGATCCGTTTTTTGCTCTTGGCGGCTCTATCCTCGGCGCTCCGACCTCCCGTGCATTTTCCATCAACAGCTCATTCAAAGGAGGAACACCTATTCTGTTATCAAGCTTTTTCTCGACCTCTATATCATAGGTCGTTTCAGTCATCAGAGCCGCTCCATCAATGATCTTTTTGAACCTTTCCTCAAGCTTATCAAGATATGCTCTGTTATAGGATCTCAGGATAAATGAACCTTTGGCTATGGCAGGAACAGCATTGGCAGGCCCCCCTGCATCCAGAACGGTGTAGTGCATCCTGGTATCATCTTTTACATGCTCCCGCATAAATTCTATCCCCTGGAACGAGAGGATGAGCGCATCCAGCGCGCTTCTGCCTGATTCAGGCTGAATGGCCGCATGGGAGCTTTTTCCGTGGAAGGTGACGATAAACGAGGTCATGGCCATACTGTCATTGTCATATGAGGTTGTGGGATTTGCGTGGAACATAAGCGCCACATCTATGTCCTTAAAGCAACCCTCATTCACCATCCTGACCTTTTCGCATGTGGTCTCCTCCGCAGGAGTTCCATATACTACTATTTTAAAATTT
>CALWLK010000068.1 GCA_944381505.1 uncultured Lachnospiraceae bacterium | reverse complement strand
TCTGTTGTCAAAGTAAAGCCCTCTCGTCCTGTGCCTGTCGTCCTTTACCATACCGCATACAGCTATGGAAAGCCCGAGCCCTGACAGCACCTTGAGGGCCGTATTCACCTGACCCTTGCCTCCGTCCATCATTATGAGATCGGGAAATTTTGAAAATCCCCCGCTCTCTCCCTCCGACAGCTCAGCCAGTCCCCTGCCAAACCTTCTCTCGAGGACCTCCTTCATCGAGGCATAATCGTCCGGTCCCTTCACAGATCTTATCTTGAATTTTCTGTAGTCGTTCCTCTTTGGCCTTCCGTCCTCAAACACCACCATTGAGCCCACAGACTCAAAGCCGTTGGTGTTTGATATGTCGAAGGATTCTATGCGGGAGAGCACAGGCAAGCCGAGAGCGTCCTTTATCTCATTCATCGCCCCTATCGTGCGAAGCTCCTCTCTCTTAAGCTTTTCTCTGTCCTTTTCCAGCACGGTGAGCGCGTTCTTTACGGCAAGCTCCACCAGCTTTTCTTTGCTTCCCTTTTTCGGAACTATTATATGCACTCTCTGACCCTTGGCTTTTGAGAGCCACTCCTCCATGAGCTCCCTCTGAGCTATTTCGCATTGAATATGGATCTCCTTGGGAATGAAGGGAGTGCCCGTATAGTATCTGTTGAGGAAGCTCTCGGTCACGTCCTCCTCGCTGTCTCGCTCATCTATATCTATATAGAAATGCTCCCTGCCTATGAGTCTTCCGTTCCTTATGAAAAACACCTGAGCCACTGCGGAGGAGCCCTCTACGGCAATGCCGATGATATCCCTGTCATCATTGTCAATGGTGGAGACCTTCTGTCTCTCTGTCACGGCGTCTATGCTCCTTATGATCTCTCTGTACTCTATCGCCCTCTCAAAATCCAGCCTCTCGGAGCATTCCTCCATTTTTTCTTCCAAATGCTTCTTTACGTAATCATATTTCCCGGAAAGGAAGTTAAGGGCTCCCGAAATGCTTTCGGAATACTCCTCCTTGCTTATGGCTCCGCTGCAGGGGGCTGAGCACTGTCCCAAATGATAATAGAGGCAGGGCCTCTCCTTTCCTATATCTCGTGGAAGCACCCTGTTGCAGGTCCGTATCTTAAAGAGCTTGTGCAAAAGATCTATGCTCTCCTTCACTGCGGACTCGCTTGTAAAGGGGCCGAAATATCTGGCCTTGTCCTTCTTTGCCTTTCTGGTCTTTGTTATGCGGGGAAAATCCTCGTCTGTGGACACCCTTATGTATGGGTAGGTCTTGTCATCTTTTAAAAGAGTATTATATTTCGGCCTGTTCTCCTTTATGAGGTTGTTCTCAAGGACCAGAGCCTCAAGCTCCGAGTCCACAACTATATACTCAAATCTCCTTATAAGGGAGATCATCCTCAGTATCTTTGCCGTCTTTCCCTGAGGCGACTGAAAGTACTGCCTCACCCTGTTTTTTAGGTTTACAGCCTTTCCAACGTATATTATCTCATCCTTTGGCCCGTGCATGAGATAAACTCCCGGCTTTTGCGGGAGTTTCTTTAATTCCTCTTTTATATCAAAATTAATATAGCTGTCCTGCATATCTCTGCCTGCTACTCTTCCTCGGATATCTCGGCCTCCTGAGGAAGCGAGGGTTCGGTCTCCTCTGATATGATTATATCTCCGGACTCGGAGAGTATCGCTATGTCGCTCTCGGAAAGCTCTCCGTTTGTAAGGGCGCTCTCAAGCTCGTCTGTAAGGACCGGAGAGGCTCCGTCGCCGTTTGCCGAGCTTTCCGCATTCTCATAGGTCTCGGGAGGCAGGGCCGCTCTCGACTCTGCTATACGCGCATTCTCCTCGGCCTCCTCCTCCGGGGTCAGAAGCCCGTCGTAGAAATAGCTTGCCGCCGCAGACCACAAAAGCCACTCGTCATATCCCGCGTCATATACGGCTTGTATCTGCGCTCTCACAGCCTCCTCGTCATACTCCATGTAATTGCCCTCACCCAAATACGAGGCTGTGAAGGACTGAAGCCAGGGCCTCACCACAGCCTGAGGCGTATCCTCCTTTTTGCTCCAATAGAGCTCCTCCTTGGATCTGCCGAGAGCCCCGAGTATAGTCTCATAGGGTTGCAGATCAGGGTGCTCCAGCCCGAAGTTTCCGCTTGCATAGTGAGAGGGATATATCATAGGGCATATGTAATCCAACTCGTCCGCCATGTCAGTGTAGACCTGTCCCACGGACTGAGCGTCAATATCGCTTCCGATGATGGTTCCGAACACGTCACAGGACACGAAGAGCCCCGCCTCCTGCAGCTTTCCGGACATATATCCCACAGCCTCGCTTATTATGTCGGTCTTGCCTCTTCCGAGAGTATCGTTCTCATCATATACGACGTCGTTTATCCCTCTCTCCGTGCAGAATCTTATATAGTCAAACTGTATCTCGTCAAAGCCGACCTCTCCCGCCGCCTTTCCGATGTCAACAAGATAATCCCAAACCTCTTTCTTGTAAGGGTTTACCCATGCGTCTCCCTTGTTGTCCCTGAAAAGGCTTCCGTCCGCAAGGTGAAGGGCGAGATCCGGCCTCTTATCCGCAATATAGGGATCTCTGAAGGCCACGACTCTGGCTATGCAGTATATGTCGTGATCATGCAGCTTTTGTATGAGAGCCTCTATGTCACCTATCTTTACATCCACAGCCCCTATCTCATTTACCAGGGGCACGGAATCCATATCGAAGGTGATCCTTCCGAAATCATCCTTCACGTCTATTACTACAGCATTAAGCTCTGTCTCGTCTATCCTCTTTATGACCTTGTCCATAAAGTCGTCAAGTCCGCAGGGGGACGCGCCCAGATATATTCCCTTTATCTTTACCGGCTCCCTTGCGCTCTCTATCTCTATACTCTCCTCCACGGCCTCGGCACTGCTCTCGGGAACATCCTGCTCGGCGGTCTTGGGAAGAGTTTCCTCCGCCTGCGTTTCAGTGTACCCGGGCATCAGAGCCACCGGCTCATACCTTGTACAGGAGGCGCAAAAGAAAAGCCCCATAAAAAAAGCACCGGCACATATCTTGAATTTCTTTTTATCCATCCGCTTATCCTCTCAAAAATAGGAAATTTATCTCTGCTATCTATGTGTGAAGTCTGTCCCTCCCGATATTTTTGCAGTTACATACCGAATTCTACCGCAAAAGGGGATCTGAAGCTCAGACCCCCATATCATAACATATAAACCGCTTAAAATACAACTTTTTACAGAGCTTAGCCGTTTGTGCGCCTCTGCTCCTTTGAACTCCACTTGAAATCCGGTATGACATCGGACCAATTCTCTATACCTATTATCTCCTTTGCGAAGTCCGTCGCCTCAAGAGTATCGTTTGCCTTGTCTATAGACTTGAATACAGGCCATATCCTCTTTCTCATGGCGGGCTTTATGTTCACGTCCTCCGTCTGATCCGTCGTCCACAGCCCGAAGGCACAGGAGGCCGCCACCTCCGAAGGCGCGTCTATCTGTCTGGACATTATGAAGGCATCTATATAAGGATTGGAATCAACTATATAGTAGGCGTATGCGAAGGCCGCAGCCTGCAGCTCCTCCACCTTGCCCCTTGTGGCCGATTGAGAAGTAAAGCCCTCCTCGGAGAGGATTATGTGTCTCACGTTTCCGCCTCTGTCTCTCAACTCAGGCTTTTGGAAATAATCAGTGAGGACAGAGAGATTGGCGAAATTGATTATGAGAGACGTCTCCTCCCATGAGACAAGGCCTGTGTTCCAATCATCCCAGAATTCAGGCTCTGTCAAGGGTATGGAGTAGGGATGGTAGGCAAGGCCCCAATCTATATTTCCCTTTTCTCTTACCATTCTGTTGAATGTGTCTATCACATCCTTGGCGTTATACTTTGTGCTGCCGTCGGCCTCATGCATCCAGTTGTAATCTGTGGAGAAGAATACCCTGTCGTTGGCGCATGTGGATTTTATGGCGGTGTAGAATACTCTGAAGCACCTCTCATACTCCGCGACATAAGTCTCAAGATCCGTGGGCCCCATATAATTCCACAGCTGATTGTTTATCTCATTTCCTATTATCCAGTTTGAGACCTTTCCGCAGTTTCCGTCCTCTCCGGAATACCTGTCCGCAAGGAAGGAGGCTATGGCCTTTATGTCCTTGTATCCCGCCTCGGTCCTGGCATTGAAATTATAGTAATTGGCTGCGGAGGTACGAGCCACTCCCGGCATAAACAGGTCAGGGGTCGCATCGTTCCATGAATTGAGGATGACTGCGTTTACCAGCATTCCCTTGTTTGAAAACATGGATATAGTCTTATCATAGGCCTCCACCACCTCTTTGTTGAAGTGATAGGTCTCGCCCTCGTATGCATAGTCTATCCCCTGCCCCAGTATGCTTGAGAAGGGGATATTCACGATAACATGGCTCACTCCCAGCTCGAAGGCGTCGCTTATCTGCGTCAGCTCAATGAGAAGGCCCTTCTTTGTGAACGGCTCTTTGTAGGGCTCCAGATTGGAGGCTACAGCCTCAGGGTTGGTGATATAGACAGGTGAGCTCACAGGGACGTACTTTGCTCCGTCCCACACGCATACCACAAATTTCTTGTAAAGCCTTGAGGAGGATGTTCCCGCATTTAAGGGAAGCTTGAAATCTATAGCCTCCGTCTTCATACATGAGGCGCTGTTTCTGTTGTCCGTAACGTCATCGTCGTAGGGGTCAAGCTCCAAAAGATAGAAGTGCTCGTCAAGTCCTGCCGTCACAGACACGGGCGTGATGCCCCCGTTGTTCCTCCCTTTGATTATGACGCTGTCCCCTTCTATGTAACAGGCGTCAAAGCTGACGTTCTCCTGCACTTCAGGATTTACGGCGTTCGCTCCAAGGGCGCTGAAGCCTGTAAGCGCGAGAAAGGCAGCGGCAAGTATGGTTCCCGTAAGTTTCTTTTTTAAAGTCATTGTTGCTCCTTTCATCTCTTTTGCTTCATACTATCCCCATCAGGAAAATAATTCAAGGAACATTCCCTTACGATTTTATGACAGTAAGTGCAAAAGACCCCGTATCGCTGTGATACGGGATCCCATAGCTCCGTTAAGGCTTATTTCGTCGGCTCATCTGCGGACTCTCTCTGTCCGAGATCCATACCACTTATACAGGCCTCAAGGTTTTCATAGACCTTTTCGGCCTTAAGGTATCTCTTTAACCTTGTGCCCCTCGGCTTCTTCCAATAGCTTTTTTCACACTCGGCGCTGCAAAACACCCTTCTCTTATCAGGAATATCTCCCGATCTTTTTTCCGGTATCACAATCTTTCCACAATTTTTGCAGACGAAGATAGTAATAGAAAGCTCCTCCTTGCGCTCCGGAAATGAGGTCGTTACCTCTCTTCTGTGTCCCATGCTCCGCCACTTCTTTTTCTCATCTTTTGTACTTATCCTCTCTTTTTAAATCTTTCAGATGGTTTGGCGCAGGGCTTTCGTCCCCGCTTCATCCTCTTATTCCTTTGCTATTTTACCCCCCCCCCCCCCCCACGTTCCCCTTGTCCGTCAGGTGCGCCTATATGTTATTTATTGGAAAAGAAAGACAGGTCAAAAGAGGTTTTCCATAATTTTTAGTTTTAATTTATTGC
>CALWLK010000067.1 GCA_944381505.1 uncultured Lachnospiraceae bacterium | reverse complement strand
GGGTTCAAGCCAAGGGCGGTCATGGAAAAGATATTTCCCATAAGATATATGCGCATATAGGGCTCGGCGTAGGCTATGGTGACCTCGGAGGCCCCGAAGAGAAAGAGGAGAGGCCTGCAGAAGAGTTGACCGAGTACAGTGAGTATCAGAGCAGTGATAAGAAGCAGATAAAAGGAGGTATTCATTATCTCACCCGCCTTTTTGAGATCTCCCCTGCCCCTCTCTATGGAGCAGAGAGGCGAGCCTCCCACACCGTAGAGGTTTGTGAAGGCTGTTATCACGGTTATGAGGGGAAAGCATATGCCCACGCCGCCCAGCGCCGTCACGCCCTCCCCGGGTATCCTTCCTATGTATATCCTGTCCACAATATTGTACATGAGGTTAAGAACCTGAGCCACGAGCATGGGAAAGGCGGCGTAAAATATATTTTGAGCTGTCTTGCCGTTGGAAAAATCTATCTGTTTCATATTGAGAGATCCTTTGGTATAATGTTTTATAAGATTAAGTATAGACACAGGGAAGAATTTTTTCAAGATAACAGGAGGGATGCGGGATGACAGAACATACTAAAGACCTTGAGCTTTACGGAAGCTTGGTGAGAGAGGCCATGGATATGCTTCCCAAGGCTTACGTGCCCTATTCTCATTTCAATGTGGCGGCGGCGCTCTTATGCTCGGACGGAAGCGTTTTTAAGGGTGTGAATATAGAGAATGCCGCTTACGGCGCCGGGATATGCGCCGAGAGGACGGCCATATTCAAGGCGGTGAGCGAGGGAAAGAAAGATATAGACGCCATAGCCGTGGTGGGCTGTGCCTCGCCTTGGCTTTTGACTGAGGAATACAAGGAGGGAAGGCTTCCCGACTACTGTCCCCCCTGCGGCATATGCAGGCAGGTAATGAGGGAGTTTGCGGATCCTGAAAGCTTTAAGATAATCCTCGCCGTATCTCCCGAGGACCTTAAGGTTTACAAGCTTTCCGAAATGCTCCTTGACAGCTTCGGGCCGGACAATTTGAGTAAATAAGAGAGAGGCTCTGTGTGGCAAGCCCCGGGGACTCAACATTTATATTGAAAAGCGCATTGCATTTATGTTAAAATAAAGGCACCTGAGATGTGCGAGGTATCTGTTTTAATTACTTCCACAAATTGACATACGGGATTCCGGTATTATTGATGTGGATATCGAGCCACCTTCGAGTGGATGGTTGAAGCGGTCTTCGAGGAAACCCACCTGGCTTTAAGCTGGGAGTCACTTACGGATATACGGCATCTTGGGCTTTATAAAAAAATGAACGGAGCCGATTTCGGCTCCGTTTTTAACTTTGTAACAGGCGGCTGTTATGCCTCCTCTGTGATCTTTATCTCTCCCTCGTCGGGATCCTCCTTGGCTTCGGTGTAAGCGGATTTGGCACATGCCTCCTCAAGCTCCGCGAAAGCCTCATCCTCTGCCTCTTCGGCCTCAAGGTTCTTCTTGTACTCGTCCTTAAACTCGGAGACTGTATCACCGAGAGCGCTTACCTTGTCGGAGACCGTATCCTTCACCTTCTGAGAAACAGAAGTCACCTTGTCTCCCACGTCCTTGGCTATGCCCTTGAAATTGCCGATGACCTCGGCCTTTGCGGCCTCGGGATCCTCCTTATACTTTGCATAGGTATCCTTCACGTGATCCGCAGCTGTCTTCCCTGCCGTCACAGTGATGGAGCCCGCGCCCTGAGCGACTCTTCCGGCGGCTCCCGCAAGATTTTTGGCAGCCTCCTTGAGATCCTCCGTGTTCCTCAAATTGAGGGAGGTGTAGGTGCGCTTTGCAGCCTCCTTGACATCGCTGCCGGCGCCCTCTATATCGTGGAAATCCTCCTTTGCTCTCTCCTTAAAATCCGTGTAATCCACAAGGTACTTCACAGCCACGGCAACAGCCCCCACAAATGCTGTAAAGCCCACAAGGCGACCGATACCTTTTTTAAATCCCATAACGAAACCTCCTTAAATTATGCAAGACTTACAGGTCTGCTGATTTTAAATCTTTATATAATAATAGCATATCGGAAATACTTTAACAATCTTTTTAATTTAACTTGACAAAAGCTCCGGGGTAAAGTAAGAAAAAATGAGCAAATAAATATTCAGGCAAGGAGGAGAGAAGGATATATGGCTGTGGCTGAAATATTTATGATAGGAGTGGGGCTTTCCATGGACGCCTTTGCGGCTTCGGTGTGCAAGGGGCTTGCCGTGGGAAGGCCGAGCTTTAAAAATATGCTCACCGCGGGGCTCTGGTTCGGCGGGTTTCAGGGACTGATGCCTCTTCTGGGCTATATATTGGGGACAGGCTTTAAGGATATAATTTCAAGCATAGACCACTGGGTGGCCTTTGTTCTTTTGGCTTTCATAGGGCTGAACATGATAAAGGAATCTCGCGAAAAGGACGAGTGCGAGGACGGCTGTGAGGGCTGCGAGGGGGCCTTCGGGCCGAAGGCTATGCTTCCCCTTGCCGTAGGCACAAGCATCGACGCTCTCGCGGTGGGAGTGAGCTTCGCCTTTTTGAACGTCAACATAATCCCGGCGGTCTGTCTCATAGGCCTTACCACTCTTATCCTGTCGGCGGTGGGGATAGGAGCGGGAAGCAAATTGGGAATGAGGTTCAAGTCCTATGCGGAGCTTGCAGGGGGCGCGGTCCTCATACTCATCGGCACGAAGATACTCCTTGAGCACCTTGGATTTTTGGCTTAAATTGATACAACATTTTATAAATTTTTAATAAAAAATTAGCACTCAAATATTGACAGTGCTAATAACAGGTGGTATTATATGCTTCGGTTAAGAAAAAAGGACTTTTAAAAAATGTAAAAAATCTAAAATTACTATATATTTCAGGAGGTAAGGTTATGAAGTTAGTTCCACTTGATGATAAGGTAGTCCTTAAAAAATTGCAGATGGAGGAGACCACAAAGAGCGGTATCGTTCTTCCCGGTCAGGACAAGGAGAAGCCCGCACAGGGTGAGGTCATTGCAGTGGGCCCCGGCGGAATGGTTGACGGCAAGGAAGTAAAGATGCAGGTCAAGCCCGGAGACAAGGTCGTTTACTCAAAGTATTCGGGGACCGAGGTGGAGATAGAGGAGGAGAAATACCTCATTGTAAAGCAGAGCGACATTTTGGCTGTTATAGAGTAATGAGCCGGAGTCATATCTGATATCGAAACGGCACAGAGATCAAATTAAAAGTATCAAACTCAAACATATTTTCAGGAGGCAACAGAAATGGCTAAGGAAATCAAATACGGAGTAGATGCCAGAAAGGCATTGGAGACAGGCGTAAATCGTCTGGCTGATACAGTAAGAGTAACTTTGGGACCCAAGGGAAGGAACGTTGTACTTGACAAGTCCTTCGGAACTCCGCTTATCACCAACGACGGAGTGAGCATTGCAAAGGAGATAGAGCTTGAGGATCCCTTCGAGAATATCGGAGCTCAGCTCGTAAAGGAGGTCGCAACAAAGACCAACGACGTGGCGGGAGACGGAACCACAACAGCTACAGTCCTTGCACAGGCAATGGTAAACGAGGGAATGAAGAACCTTGCCGCAGGCGCAAACCCTATCGTAATGAGAAAGGGAATGAAGAAGGCCGTTGACGCGGCTGTAGAGGCTATAAAGGCCGAGGCAAAGGTCGTTAACGGCAAGGAGCAGATAGCAAGAGTAGCCGCTATATCAGCCTCCAGCGACGAGGTAGGTGAGATGGTTGCCGACGCAATGGAGAAGGTTTCAAAGGACGGCGTTATAACCATCGAAGAGTCAAAGACCATGAAGACAGAGCTTGACCTCGTTGAGGGAATGCAGTTTGACAGAGGATATATTTCAGCTTACATGTGCACAGACATGGAGAAGATGGAGGCTAATCTCGACGATCCCTACATCCTCATCACAGACAAGAAGATCTCAAATATCCAGGATCTCCTTCCCGTGCTTGAGAACATCGTAAAGACAGGGGCAAAGCTCCTTATAATCGCGGAGGATGTTGAGGGCGAGGCTCTCACCACACTCATAGTCAATAAGCTGAGAGGAACCTTCCAGGTAGTTGCAGTGAAGGCTCCCGGATACGGCGACAGGCGTAAGGAGATGCTCAAGGATATAGCGATCCTTACAGGCGGACAGGTCATCTCCGAGGAAGTAGGCCTTGAGCTCAAGGATACGACAATGGAGATGCTCGGAAGAGCTAAATCCGTAAAGGTGACAAAGGAGAACACCATAATCGTTGACGGTCTCGGCGACAAGAAGGAGATCTCCGACAGAGTGGCTCAGATAAAGGCTCAGCTTGCGGAGACCACCTCCGATTTCGATAAGGAGAAGCTTCAGGAGAGGCTGGCAAAGCTTGCCGGCGGAGTGGCGGTCATCAGAGGCGGCGCAGCCACAGAGACAGAGATGAAGGGGGGA
>CALWLK010000066.1 GCA_944381505.1 uncultured Lachnospiraceae bacterium | reverse complement strand
AGCATTTCAACAAAAAAATCCATACGCTAAAAATCTAATCCCTGAAAAAATTTTAACTTATCCTAAAACCTTATAAACAGGAAAATAGCCGTTCAGGTGAACGACTATCTTCAAACTATCCTGTATGTCTTTTCTATATCATCTTAAATCCCGCATCTTCGAGAGCCTTCTTTATAGCATCTATGTGCTCGAAGTTTCTTGTCTCAAGAGACACTCTCAGATAGCATCCGTTTACGTCCGAGCCCTCGTTTGAGTGCTCGTGATGAACGGCGGTGACGTTTCCGCCGTGCTCGGCTATTATCCTTGACACGGCCAGAAGCTGTCCGGGCTTGTCCACCAGCTCTATAGTCAACTGGCAGCTCCTTCCCGACATTATAAGTCCCCTTGTGATAACCCTTGAGAGTATGGTGACGTCAATATTTCCTCCCGAGAGAAGACAAACCGTCTTTTTCCCCTTAAGGTCCACCTTTCCGAACATTGCCGCCGCCACAGCCACGGCTCCGGCCCCCTCTGTCACAAGCTTCTGCTGCTCCATAAGGGCAAGTATTGCCGCCGATATCTCGTCGTCGGTCACTGTGACTATCTCATCCACATACTTTGAGCATATATCGTAGGTGATGTCACCGGGCTTCTTCACCGCTATTCCGTCGGCTATGGTGAAAACAGAGTCCAGCTCCTCTATATGCTTGTCGTGTACGGAATTGTACATGGATGGAGCTCCTGCAGCCTGCACCCCGTAAACCTTGACCTTGGGATTAAGGTTCTTTATGGTGTAGGCGATGCCTGATATGAGTCCTCCGCCTCCTATAGGCACTATCACAGCGTCCATGTCGGGCACCTGCTCCGCAAGCTCCAGCGCTATGGTTCCCTGTCCCGCTATCACGTCAGGATCGTCAAAGGGATGTATGAAGGTATAGCCCTTCTCATCTCGAAGCTCCAGCGCTTTGTTGTAGGCGTCGTCATACACGCCCTCCACGAGGCATATCTCCGCCCCATAGCTCTTTGTCGCCTCCACCTTCGATATGGGGGCTCCGTCGGGAAGGCATATGACCGCCTTTATCCCGTTCCTCTGAGCCGCCAGAGCCACGCCCTGAGCGTGATTTCCGGCGGAGCAGGCTATGACGCCCCTCTTTTTCTCCTCATCGCTCAATGTGGATATCTTGTAGAAGGCTCCTCTTATCTTGAAAGAACCTGTGACCTGAAGATTCTCCGTCTTTAAGTAGATCTCTGCTCCCGGCTTAAGCTTCGGCGCGTATATCACATCGGTAGGCCTTACCACCTCTCTGAGGATGTATCTTGCCTTATAAACGTTGTCAAGGGTAACCTGCCCCAACTTTTTCACGCTCCCTTCCGTCTCTCTGAATTTCCGTCTGATTTTACAGTCGCTGATTGTTGTACTTTTCTTTATTGTGCCGACATTCTGGCATTCCTTATATTAAGGCAGCCGTCAGGGTATATCTTTACGTTTTCAATATTTGCCTTGCTGCCCCAAGTGTTGAAATCCACCGCCAAGAATACCATAGGGCACTCCTCCCAAATGATATCCTGAGCGTCCGCATAATAGCCCGCACGCTCCTCCTCGTCCGCAGTGCTGAGCGCGGCGTAGAGAAGCTCGTCAAGTCCATCGTTCTCATAATAGCTTATGTTGAAGCTTGAAGGAGGCAATGATTCCTTTGCCAAGAGAGGCCTGATGCCCCAGTCGGCGTCGCCTGTGGATGTGGACCATCCGCTGATGTAGGTATCTACCTCAGCCTCTGAGCCGGGTCCCTCCGCCCCCTCTACTATCTCGCTGACTATTGCTCCCTCATAGGCTTTGATCTCCATATTTACACCGATCTGCGCAAGCTGCTGCTGCAAAAACTCTGCCTGCTTAAGATCCGCCGTCGTGCTCCTGCAGATGATGGTGGTGTCGAAGCCGTCGGGATAACCCGCCTCCGCAAGGAGCTCCTTCGCCTTCTCAAGATCATAGGGATAGGGATCATTGCCCTTGTAATGCTGTACAGAGGGTCCCAACACCGAGGTCGCCTGAGATGCGAGTCCGTTCTTTACAACTGCGATATATGCGTCCTTATCTATTGCGTAGTTCATTGCCTGACGAACTCTCACGTCATTGTAGGGCTCCTTCTGAGTGTTCATGAAGAGCCAGCGCACTACTATTCCCTCTCCGGCATCCACATAGATGTCAGGGTCGTCTGCCAATACCTGCATGCTCTCTGTGGGCACCGGCCATATGAAGTCCGCATCCCCTGCCTGGAGCATGGCAACACGGCTGGCGTTCTCAGTGACAGGGCGGAAGGTTATGCTCTTAAATCCGGCATCGGGCTCCGCAAAAGCCTCGCCCCCGCAGATCTCCGGATCATATCCCCACCAGTCCTTGTTGAGTGTGACTGTGGCGTGATCTCCCGCTATCCACTCTACAAACTCGTACTGACCTGTCCCTACGGGATGCTCCGCGCAGGCCTCGCTTCCCTCGGCTATCACCTTGGGGCTCATAAGCACGCAGGCGGGATGAGCCAATGTGGATATGAATGCTCCGAAGGGCTCTGTCAAAGTTACCTTTACAGTGTACTCATCCACCACCTCTGTGTTGTCAAGGATATTGCACAAAAGGGTAGTTCTCTTAAGTCCCAGACTGTCGTCTCCCCAACGATCAAAGTTAGCCTTCGCCGCCTCGGCGTTGAAGGGAGTTCCGTCTGTGAAGGATATCCCCTCCCTGAGCTTTATGGTGAATTCCGTGGCGTCATCGTTGGCCTCGTAGCTCTCCGCAAGCATGGGGATGATCTTCATGTCATCGTCGAAGCCGAAAAGTCCGTCCATTATAAGCCTCTGAATACCTCCTGAGAGGGTATCCGAGGTGTCAAGGGGATCCATGGTTATGAAATCTGTCTGCATGGCTCCAACCACATCTGTCTCCTGAGACACGGACTCTCCCTCGGGAACTTCGGGAACTGTGGCGGATACGGGGATCTGAACCTCCGCCGCCCCGCTCTCCTCGCTCCCCGCCTCAGCGGCGCCCTGAGAGCTCTCTGCGGCTGCCATGCTCTCGGAGTCTCCTCCGCCGCCGCAGCCTGTCGTTGCCGCCGCCAATACTCCTGCGGCAAGCAATGCCAATAATAATTTTTTCTTTTTCATTTTCTCCTCCTTCTATCTCGCAAGCTTCTCCACGAACTGTTCCGCAGCCCTCGGAGATCTGCTGCCTCTCTCCAAGGCAAATCTCTCCGCCTGCTTTGAGAGCTCCTCGTCATCCGACTCTATTCCGGCTCTCTCGCAGAGCACCTTGACTATGTGCAGATACTGCTGTTTGTCGGGCCTTTGGAAATACACCTTCAGTCCGAACCTGTCAGAGAGGCTCATAAGCTCCTGAATAGTGTCCGTCCTGTGTATATCGTCCGCATTGTCCCTGTCGGAAAAGCTTTCCTTAATAATATGCCGCCTGTTGCTGGTGGCGTATATCACCGCGTTCTTTGCTTTTGCCGAGGCCGAGCCCTCAAGGGCCGCCTTCAGCATACTGAAATTGTCGTCGTCTCTGTTAAAAGAGAGATCGTCTATAAATATGATAAACTTGAGGGGATTCGACTTTATCCTTCCCATCACCTCGGAAAGGCACATGAGTTGGTCCTTCCTCAGCTCGATAAGGCGCACGCCCTCGTCAAAAAAGTAATTGGCGCAGGCCTTTACGGTGGAGGACTTTCCTGTCCCCGCATCCCCGTACAAGAGCACGTTTGCCGCTCCTTTCCCTGATATGAGCGCCCTCGTGTTGTCGAAGACCTTTTTGCGCTCGGACTCATATCCCACAAAATCCTCCGGGCCTATGTCGTCCGCAGACTCCACAGGCACTATGGCTCCGTCCCTCACCATGAACATTCCATGGGAGGAAAAGATACCGTAGCCGCAGCGCTCTATATTTTTCAGGCGCTCAGAGACAAGCCTTCCGAAATCCGTATATTCGTTGTCAAATTCGGGGAAAGGCCCCTCGTATCCCGCCGCCCGGCACAGGTCTGAAGCCTTAAGGCGGGTCAACTCCGAGAAAAGCTCCAGCTCCATACCGGCATTTTTTTTGAGTGCTTCCGGAAGCTCCTCCTTCTTTGCCATCCCCGAGATATAAGCGTTTTCATCCTCGCACACAGCCTCCCTGAGAAAACGTGACAGGCTGAAGCCGTGATTTGAAAGGGAAAACACGAATTCTCCGAAACAGTCCATCCGCTCCGAAAGCTCGCCTTTGCAGCGCAGAAAGTCCAAAAGAGCCGTCAAAGGCTTGCCGTTTCTGACTGATCTGAACACGCATACAGCCGATATCCGGCAGGCTAATTTTTCCAAGTCGTTTGCAGTCATCAGGTCCCTTTCCGCTGTATTAAAATTCATTGATTACAGCTCCCTTGTCGGCGGAGCTCACGAGATCTGCGTACCTTTTAAGGCAGCCCTTTATGTCAGTTTTTACTTTGACAGGCATCTCGGCCTTTCTCCTCTCGATCTCCTCCTCGGAAACCTTAAGCTCTATCGAATACTCCGGTATATTTATGGAGATGATGTCCCCGTCCTTTACGTAGGCTATAAGGCCTCCCCTCACCGCCTCCGGAGACACATGGCCTATTGCCGCTCCTCTGGTGGCTCCCGAGAACCTTCCGTCAGTGATGAGAGCCACGTCCTTGTCAAGTCCCATTCCCGCTATGGCGGAGGTGGGAGAAAGCATCTCTCTCATACCGGGGCCTCCCGCAGGGCCCTCGTAGCGGATGACTACCACATCTCCCTTTTCTATCTTTCCCGCGTATATGGACTTTATGGCCTCCTCCTCACTGTCAAACACCTTGGCGGGGCCCTCATGGCAAAGCATCTCAGGCGCCACGGCGCTTCTCTTTACCACGCATCCGTCGGGGGCTATATTTCCCTTGAGCACCGCTATCCCTCCGGTCTTTGAGTAGGGTCTCTCCACAGGGCGGATAACCTCCTCGTTGAGGTTTACGGAATCCTCTATATTCTCTCCCAGGGTCTTTCCCGTGCAGGTCATAACAGAGGTGTCCAGAAGCCCGAGCTTCGATATCTCCTTAAGCACTGCATATACACCTCCCGTCTCGTTGAGATCCTCCATGTAGGTGGGGCCTGCAGGAGCAAGATGGCATATGTTCGGGGTCTTCTCGCTTATCTCGTTCGCCATGTCTATGTTCCACCGGACGCCGCACTCGTTGGCTATAGCCGGCAGATGCAGCATACTGTTTGTGGAGCATCCGAGAGCCATGTCCGCAGTGAAAGCGTTCCTTATTGCGGCCTCCGTCATTATATCTCTCGGACGGATATTTTTCCTCACAAGCTCCATCACCTGCATTCCGGCGCGCTTTGCAAGCTCCAGCCTTGCAGAGTACACCGCAGGGATGGTCCCGTTCCCCTTAAGCCCCATTCCCAGCACCTCTGTGAGGCAGTTCATGGAATTTGCCGTGTACATTCCCGAGCAGGAGCCGCAGGTGGGGCAGGTCCCCTCCTCGCACTTCCTGAGGCCCTCGTCGTCAAGCTTTCCCGCAGTGTAGGCTCCCACCGCCTCGAACATGCTTGAGAGGCTGGTGCGCTTTCCGTTTACCTTTCCCGCAAGCATGGGGCCTCCGCTGACAAATATGGTGGGGATATTTATTCTTGCCGCAGCCATCAAAAGCCCCGGAACGTTCTTGTCGCAGTTCGGTATCATCACAAGTCCGTCAAAGCCGTGGGCAAGGACCATGGCCTCTGTGGAATCGGCTATTATGTCCCTTGTGATAAGGGAATACTTCATTCCCCTGTGTCCCATGGCAATGCCGTCGCATACCGCAATGGCGGGGAATACTATTGGAGTCCCCCCTGCCATAAGCACTCCCCTCTTTACAGCCTCTGTTATCTTGTCAAGGTTCATATGTCCGGGAACTATCTCATTATAGGAGCTCACTATGCCTATAAGAGGCCTCTCAAGCTCCTCCCTTGTAAGTCCCAGAGCATGATAAAGCGAACGGTGAGGTGCGTTTTGAAAGCCGTCTACTATCTCTTCTCTGACCATATTTCTACCGCCTTTCAGTCCTTAATTGTTTATGAGCTTGTCCTCATCGCTCCAGCTGTAGAGCTTCCTGATCTCTTTTCCGACTATCTCCGAGGGATGCTCCTTGGCGCGCTTTCTCATGGCATTGAAATGGACCTGAGAGCCTGCATCGGACATATCCAAGAGGAAATCCTTCGCAAAGGTGCCGTCCTGGATATCCGCAAGGATCTTCTTCATGGCCTTCTTCGTGTCCTCTGTGATTATCTTGGGCCCTGATACATAATCTCCATACTCGGCAGTGTTGGATATGGAGTATCTCATTCCCTCGAAGCCGCTCTGATAGATGAGATCGACGATGAGCTTCATCTCGTGTATGCACTCGAAATATGCGTTCCTCTCGTCATAACCCGCCTCCACGAGAGTCTCAAAGCCCGCCTGCATGAGAGCGCATACGCCTCCGCAAAGCACAGCCTGCTCTCCGAAGAGATCGGTCTCTGTCTCTGTCCTGAAGGTGGTCTCAAGGACGCCGGCGCGGGCTCCTCCTATAGCCAGAGCATAGGCAAGAGCTATGTCGAGGGCGTCTCCCGTAGCATCCTGCTCCACAGCCACGAGACAGGGAACTCCCTTGCCCGCCTGATACTCGCTCCTCACCGTATGTCCGGGGCCCTTGGGGGCTATCATGATAACATTTACATCCTTGGGGGGCTTTATGCATCCGAAATGGATGTTGAAGCCGTGGGCAAAGGCGAGAGTCTTTCCCTCTGTAAGGTAGGGCTCTATGCTCTCCTTATAGAGCTTTGCCTGCTTCTCGTCGTTTATGAGTATCATGATGATATCCGCGTTCTTCGCCGCATCCGCAGCGGTCATGACCGTAAGTCCGGCCTTCTCGGCCTTCTCCCAACTCTTGCTTCCCTCATACAGGCCCACGATGACCTTTACTCCGGACTCCTTGAGATTTAAGGCGTGAGCGTGTCCCTGAGAGCCGTATCCGATAATTGCGACAGTCTTTCCCTCAAGCTTCGCAAGATTGCAATCCTGTTGATAATAGATCTTTTGCATAATTCCCGTCTCCTTTTCATGTATATTTGTGTTTGAAAAAAAATTATTGTGTGTATGTTATTCTTTTTCGGCTATAGTCTTATTTCTTTCCAGTGCCACGGCCCCTGTCCTGCACATCTCGATTATTCCTATGGGCTTCATGACCTCTATAAAGGCATTGAGCTTCGAGGGCTCTCCCGTCACCTCCACCACAAGGGTCTGAGGGTTATAGTCGATGATCTTCGCCCTGTATATCTCAGAGGCGGCCATAACCTCGCTGCGGTTCTCGGGGGAGTTTTTGAGCTTTATAAGCATTATCTCCCTCTCCACCATGGTCTCGGTCTCAAGGGACTTTACGTTCCTCACGTTGTGGAGCTTCTTGAGCTGGGTGAGGAGTTGATTTTTGTCGTAGTCGTCCCCGGCCATGGTGAGGGTTATCCTTGAGTATGCCGGATCCTCCGTCTCTCCAACGGTGAGGGAGTCGATATTGAATCCCCTCCTGAGAAACAGCCCGGCAACTCTTGCCAATACTCCGTATTTGTTTTCAACGTATACTGCGATCACGAAGCGTTTCATTCTCCATCCGTCTCCTCTCTCGAAACTATGATATCGTCTATGGACCCTCCCGGCGGAAGCATGGGAAGTACAAATTCATCCTTGTCTATCATCGCGTCTATGAGATAAGGTCCGTCGTGGGAAAGGCCTCGCTTTAACGCCGCCTCAAACTCCTCAGGCGTAGCGGCTCTCTCTCCCTCAGCCCCGAAAGCCTCCGCAAGCTTCACAAAATCCGTCTTCCTTCCCAACACGGTGTTCGAATATCTCTTGCCGTAGAAAAGGGTCTGCCATTGTCTGACCATACCCAAAACCCCGTTGTTCACCACCACTATGGTGACGGGCACGTTGTAGGTGACGGCTGTGGCCATCTCGTTCAGATTCATTCCGAAGCTTCCGTCTCCGGTGATCAGTATGGTCCTGTCTCCGCTTGCTATCTGAGCTCCTATGGCTCCTCCCAGTCCGTAGCCCATCGTTCCCAGACCTCCGCTTGAGGCGAACCTTCTGGGCTTTTCAAAGTCTGTGTACTGGGCCGCCCACATCTGGTGCTGTCCCACGTCTGTGGCTATTACCGTGTCCGCATCCTTGAGCCTGTTTATTATGTCGAACATCTTCTTGGGAGTGAGGGCATTTTTGTCCGCTCTCTCCTCCCTCTCACTGATCCGCACTCCCTCGGCCTTGAGCTCCTCGACGGTCTTTCGCCAGTCGGGATGGACTCTCTTCTCGCACCTCTCCAATATCCTTCGCAGCGAGGAGCCTATATTTCCCACAAGGCCCACATCGGCCTTCACGTTCTTGTTTATCTCCGCG
>CALWLK010000065.1 GCA_944381505.1 uncultured Lachnospiraceae bacterium | reverse complement strand
TTCTCTGAAGTCTGTCCACAAAGTCTTTGCAATCCCTGGGGAAGAGCTTTACAGTGTCCTCTGTGGCCTTGTTGGAGCCCAAAAGGCCGTAAGCGCTGTTGTAGCCGCTTCCGTTTACAGGAGCGTTCATTATATCGCTCAAAAGAAGGACTTTTTCAGCTCCCGCAGTGATAAGCCTTCTCTTGTTGCGCTCTCTTGTATGTATATCACAGCAGAGCACGTTTTTGCAGTAGGGCAGTACGGCTCTGACGTCGTTTGCAAATATAAACTGCGCCTCGCAGCCCTCGGCCTCAAAGATCTCCCTGTAATATTCCACGTAATCAACGCCTGTGAAGGGGTGCTTTGCGTAGCCGAAGAGCTCTCTGTATTTTTTCTCATCCAGAACATCGCTGTAGGGGTTGACGCCCTTTTCATCCAACAGATCCTCGTCGAAGAGATGATTTCCCACCTCGTCGGAAGGATAGCTCATAAGTATATAAGCCTTCTTGAAGGCCTTTGCGATGCCCTTGAGGCAGATGGCGATCCTGTTCCTGCTGAGGATGGGGAAGGTAAGGGCCACGGTGTCCGTGCCGAATTTTTCCCGGCAGTCGGCGGCTATATTCTCGACTGAGGCGTAATTGCCCTGGCATCTCGCCACGACAGCCTCGGTGACAGCCACCACATCCTTTTCGTGGAAGCTGAGGTTTTCCTCTCTGCCGCAGGCTGTGACAGCCTCAGTCACTATCCTTACAAGATCGTCGCCCTCTTTAACAACAGGGCAGCGCACTCCTCGTGATACAGTTCCCACAGTTCTCATTATAAATTACCTCTCTTTTATAAATTTGCTTTGGGATCCGCCTGCATGGCAGTTTTAAGCCTTCTCCAAGCCTGTTAATATTATACTTGAAAACAGAGAAGTTTCAAGAACCGCTTTATTATTTTAAAAAATTCTACTATAATATGTCGGTGACTCAAATTTTTTGAACGGAGCTTTGCTATGGACAATAAGACGGTTGAAAAGCCGGTTTACAGTATGCCGAGGACATTTCTGTATGCCTTCGGCCAATCCTCACCTATAATATTTTCTTACATTGTAGTGGGCTTTGCCTTCGGCATAATGATGCAGGAGGCGGGATATACGCCCTTGCATGTGCTTTTGTCGGGGCTTTTTATCTACTCGGGGTCCTTACAGATAGCCATGGTGCCTCTCATCGTGGCCCACACTCCGCTTTTGGTAATGATATTTGCCTCCTTCATTATCAACTCCAGATACATGTTCTATGGCATAGGGTATACCGAGAGGTTCAAGAAGCAGGGCGTATTTTATCCCTACATGATATTTGCCTTTCCGGATGAGGTCTACTGCGTGTTCAGCGCAAATTCCTATCCCTCATATGTGGACCCTGTAAAATGCGACCTCATGACTGCGGTCATGTGCCATATGAGCTGGGTATCGGGCGGGCTTTTGGGAGTTTTCTTGGGAGACGTCATAACCTTTGACATGAGCGGAATAGATTTTGCGGCCACCTGCCTTTTTGTATGCATATGCGTGAATCAGTGGATGGAATTCAAGAGCCACATCCCCATGTATATAGGCCTTTTGTCGGCGTTTGTCTGCCTTATCATCTTCGGGTCGGATAATTTTATGCTCCCCGCTCTGAGCTTGAGCCTGGTGCTTTTGGTTATAATGAAGGAGAGGACGAAGCGCGCCATGGCGGGAAATGATACTGAAGAGGGCATACAGTCCGAGGATGGAGCAGAGGAGGAGAGTAATAATGAGCGATAGCATCTATGCTTTTTGTGTGATAGGTATATGCTCAGTGGTCACAATAATAATAAGGGCGCTTCCCTTCCTTGTATTCGGAAATAAGAAGCTCCCTGACACTGTGGATTATCTGGGAAAGATGCTCCCCGGGGCTATAATGATAGTACTTGTCGTATATTGTCTGAGGGGCATAAGCCTTACGAGCGCGCCCTACGGGGCTCCGGAGCTCATATGTGTGGCCCTGTGCGCCTTCCTGCAGCTTGCCTTAAAAAACAGTATACCCTCCATAGCTATAAGTACCGCAGTCTATATGATACTCATAAGGACGGTGTTTTAGCATAGAGTCATTCCCTGTTTTTTCTGCGGACATAGTCTGTGTAGACCTTTATACCGTAAAATATGCAGGGAAAAACTATAAGCATAAACAGAAGGGCGAGGGTGACGCCGGGATCACCACCTGCAAATGCATTTATGAGGAGAGCCGTAAGTATCAGAAGGATAAGGGCGAGAGCGATTCTTGCCGCGTACCTTTGCCTTTTGGTGTAGGACTTCTCCTCATTTTCTTTTTTGGGGCTCATATCGTTTTCCATATCTGACCTCTGTATTCGCTGTTATCTGTCGGAAGCTCAATCCTCTTCATTTTCGGCTTCGTCAAGCCTCATTGAAAGCTCCTCCCATTTTGTGTAGAACTCCTCAAGTGAAGCCCTCAGCTTATCCTTTTCGGCTGTAAGCTCATTGAGCTTTGCCGAGTTCACGGACACCTCCGGGTGGGACATTATATCGTCTATCTCAAAATCCCTCGTTTCCAGAGAGGAGATCTCCTTTTCGCAGGCCTTGAGCTCGTTTTTGAGCTTTGAGAGCTTCGCCTTTCGCTCCTTCTGCATCTGCCAGTCAAGCTTTGAGCGAGTCTCCTCGGTGTTGATATAATCCTTGACCTTTACAGCAGCCTCGTCGATCTTGGAGAGAGGCCTCTTTATGGTGCCGCTTACGGCCATATCGCTGTCAAAGGAGGGATCCGCCTTTTTCTCGAGATAGTAATCATAGTTCCCGAGATAATTTATGAAGCGCCCGTCGGAAAGCTCAAGTATCCTTGTGGCTGTCCTGTTGATAAAGTATCTGTCGTGGGATACGTATATGACAGTGCCCTCGTAGTTTTTCACAGCCTCCTCCAGTATCTCCTTTGAGGTGATGTCCAAATGGTTGGTGGGCTCGTCAAGGAGCAGGAGATTTGCGCGGCCAAGCATCAGCTTTGCAAGGGACAGCCTTCCCTTTTCTCCTCCAGAGAGATCCTTGACCTCCTTGAACACGTCGTCCCCCGTAAAGAGGAATGCGGCCAGAAGGCTCCTTATCTCGGTATTGTTCATATGGGGATATTCGTCGGATATCTCCATGAACACTGTGTTTTCGGGATCCAGCTCATGGTGCTCCTGATCGTAGTAGCCCTTCTCGACCCTTGAGCCGAATTTAAGGCTGCCGGTGTCAGGGGCGGTAATGCCCTCGATTATTTTTAAAAGGGTCGTCTTTCCCGTGCCGTTTTGGCCTATGATGGCCACCTTCTCGCCTCTCTTGATGTCAAGGCTCACTCCCTGAAAGAGAGGAGCTCCCCCGAATCCCTTTGAGAGGTCCTTTGCGCTGAGCACGTCGTTACCTGAGGTGACGGCGGGGGCAAAGTGAAGCTTCATGGCGTCATCCACGTCGAAGGGCTTCTCCACCCGCTCCATCTTCGCAAGCATCTTCTCTCTTGACTCAGCCCGCTTTATGGACTTTTCCCTGTTGAAGGATCTGAGCTTTTCAATGACCTCCTGCTGGTGCTTTATCTCAGCCTGATTATTGAGATAGGCCTTTATCATATCCTTCCTTATCTCAGCTTTTTTCAGGGAGAAAGCCGTGTAATTGCCTGAATAGACACGGGCCCTTCCGTTTTCTATATCCACGACCTTTCCGACTATTCGATCAAGAAAGTATCTGTCGTGGGAGACAATGATTACGGCGCCTCGGTAGTTTTTGAGATAATTTTCAAGCCAAGACACGGAAACAATGTCCAAATGGTTGGTGGGCTCGTCGAGAAGGAGTATGTCGGGCTTTGACAGAAGGAGCTTTGAGAGGGCTAGCCTTGTCTTTTGGCCTCCTGAAAGGGTGGAGACCCTGCGCCCGAAATCCTCCTCCGAAAATCCCAAGCCCTTAAGCACCCCTGTGATATTTGAGGATACGGCATAACCTCCCTCCTCACGAAACTCATAGCTTAAGCGTTCATAGCTCTCAAGGAGAGAGTCCAGCTCCTCATCCCTTTCGTTATTTCCGGCAGATCTTGCGGCTATGCTCTCCTCAAGGCGGCGGAGCTCCTCCTCTTTTTTGAGAAGCTCCGATTTTGTGTCAAGGACCTCATCGTAAATGGTCTTTTCGGAGTTCTCGGAAGGGTTCTGCTCGAGATAGGAGAGCTTTATATTTCGGCTTATGCTGACGCTTCCCGTATCAGGCTCCTCCTCGCCCGCTATTATTTTGAGGAGCGTGGATTTACCTGCCCCGTTTATTCCCGTTATGGCGCATTTCTCGTGCTCCTCGATATGGAAGGAGACGTTTTTGAGCACCTCGTTTTTATCGTATGTTTTTGATATGTTGTTTACCTGTAATATCACTTTAAAATTCCTCCAAGCAATTTAGTATAATATATAGAAGGTTTTTTTTCAATTATGTGGAGCCAAAAACAGGATTTTGAAATATTGACTTATAATTGTCATGCGACTATAATGTTTGTGTCTTTTAAGTAAATTTAACATAAACGATCGGGCTGCGGGGGTTATGCAAAGTGCAGCCGGTCACAGGAGAAGCGTATGGAACAGAGAACTATCTCACAGGCTATAATAAAGAGATTGCCCAGATATTACAGGTATCTCGGAGAGCTTAAGGCTCAAGGGATAGAGAGGATATCCTCCAATGAGTTTTCAAAGCTTATGGGAGTTACAGCCTCTCAGATCAGACAGGATCTGAACAATTTCGGGGGCTTCGGCCAGCAGGGCTACGGATACAACGTCAAGAATCTGTACACAGAGATAGGAAAGATACTGGGCATAGACAAGATACACAATATCATCGTCATAGGCGCGGGAAATTTCGGCTCGGCTCTTGCCGGATACTCGGATTTCGAGAGAAGGGGCTTTCGCATAATGGCCCTCTTTGACAGAGACAAAAACAAAGTCGGAAAAGAGATAAACGGGATAAAGGTGCATCCTATGAGCGAGCTTCAGCAGTTCATAATGGACAATAATATCGAGATAGTCGCTCTCACCATCCCGAAGACTGCCGCCATAGAGGTTGCCAAGAGCATAGAGGATACAGGCATAAAGGGCATATGGAATTTTGCCCACACGGATCTTGATCTCCCGGAAAGCATAGCAGTCGAGAATGTGCATCTCTCTGAGAGTCTGATGAGATTATCCTACAATATCGTAAATCCCGACAAGCGCGGAAAGAGACATTGATCATGATATACGGCATAGGCACGGACCTTACCGAGATCTCAAGGATACGTAGGGCCTGTGAGAGGGATACTTTTTTGACAAAGAATTTTTCGGATGAGGAACGCCGGCAGGCTTTAGGAAGCTTTTCCAAACTTGCCGGTGATTTTGCCGTTAAGGAGGCTGTTTCAAAGGCTATGGGCACAGGTATACTCTTTCCTCTGACCGACATAGAGTGCCTGAGAGCTGAAAGCGGAAAGCCCTATGTGAGGATATCCGGGGAGGCTGAGCGCATCGTAGCCTCCGTGTCACCCGACTACAGGATACACGTGAGCATAAGCAACACCAAGGAGCTTGTGAGCGCGGTGGCAGTGCTGGAATATCTTTGAAGGCGTGACAGAAATAAAAACAGACAGGAAACGAGACGGAGAAAAATGGATATACAGAGTTTTATTGAAGAGCATAAATACAGGAGGAACCACGCGGAGATAGATCTGTCGGCCATAAGGGCGAACCTGAAGGCCATGAAGGACATCATACCCTCCGGAGCTTCGCTCTGCGCAGTGGTCAAGGCTGATGCCTACGGACATGGGACCGTCCCTGTGGCGAAGACTACAGAGGACCTTGTGAGCATGTATGCGGTGGCCTCGGCAGAGGAGGCGTTTCAGCTTGTCGAGCACAATATAAAAAAGCCTGTCATAATCCTCGGGCCCTGTCACGACAGCTATAACAGCGATATAGTAAAAAACGATATAAGAGCTGTTATTTTTGATGCGGATGAAGCCGGAAAGCTCTCGGACACAGCGTTGTCCATGGGAAAGAAGGCATATATCCATGTGGCGGTGGATACAGGCATGCACAGGATAGGCATAGAGCCTGATGAGAAGGGTCTTCAGATATTAAAGGAGATAGCGGCCCTTCCCGGGATATGTTTGGAGGGTCTTTTCACGCACTTTTCAAAGGCCGACGAGAAGGACAAGAGCTACACTGATATGCAGTCCGATTCCTTCGCAGCCTTTCTTGGCCTCTGCGAGAGGGAGGGCATAAGGATCCCCGTAAGGCATGTGGCAAACTCCGCAGCCATAATAGACAGAGTGAGGCCTGAGTACGATATGGTGAGAGCGGGTATAGCTATGTACGGTGTCTACCCCTCGGACGAAGTAAAGAAGAGCAATTTGAAGCTCGCTCCCGCTCTGTCCTTCAGGTCTTCCATAACTTTCATAAAAGAGCTGAAAAAGGGAGAGTGCATAAGCTACGGCGGCATTTACACCGCAGAGAGAGAGATGAATGTTGCCACAGTGAATGTCGGGTATGCCGACGGTTATCCCCGAGGCCTCAGCAACAAGGGAGAGGTCATCATAAGGGGAAAACGCTGCCCCATAGTCGGCAGGATATGTATGGATCAGATGATGGTGGACGTAAGCTCTGTTCCGGAGGCACGATGCTTTGACACTGTGACTCTCATAGGAGGAGACGGAGAGGAGTACATAAGCATCGACGAGATAGCGGCGCGCTCGGGAGGCTTTAATTATGAGCTTATGTGCCTCATAACAAAGCGCGTTCCAAGGGTATATATAAGGGACGGAAGGCCTGTGGGTGCAAAGGATTGGAACAGGGATGTTTACGAGGATTTCATGGATTGATATCTTTGACCTAAGCCTTGAAAGAAAAAGACAGTAGTGATAAAATTAAGCAGTTGCTTAAAAAGTTGAAAAATATATAATCAGTTTTCAGAGGAGATAAGTTTTATGTCAGGACATTCAAAATTCGCAAATATCAGAGCAAAGAAAGAAAAAAATGACGCTGCAAAGGGAAAGATATACACTGTCATAGGCAGGGAGATAGCCATAGCGGTGAAGGAGGGCGGTCCTGACCCGAACAACAACTTTAAGCTTAAATTCGTCATACAGAAGGCCAAGGCCGCAAACATGCCCAACGATACCATTGAGAGAGGCATAAAGAAGGCGGCAGGCGGAAACGAGGGAGTTGATTATCAGAAGCTCACCTACGAGGGCTATGGCCCCGGAGGAGTTGCCATCATAGTGAATACCCTCACCGACAACAAGAACAGGACAGCCGCAAACGTGAAGTCCGCATTTACCAAGGGCCACGGTTCCATAGGAACTCCCGGCTCGGTATCCTTTATGTTTGATGAGAAGGGACAGATCATCATAGACAAGGAGGAGTGCGAGAAGAGCGGGGACGAGCTCATGGAGCTGGCTCTCGACGCAGGCGCTGAGGATTTCAAGGAGGAGGAAGACAGCTTTGAGATCATCACAGACCCCGCCGACTTTGACGAGGTGAGAAACTCTCTGTCCGAGGCGGGTATCCCCATGGTTGAGGCTGAGATATCCATGATACCTCAGAACTATGTGTCGGTGACGGACGCCGAGTCTGTAAAGGGACTGAGAAGGACTCTGGACCTTTTGGACGAGGACGATGACGTTCAGAACTATTACACCAACTGGGAAGAGGAGTAACAGCTAAAATCATATAGAGATCAGGATGTACCGAGATATCGGCCGAAGGAGCTCTCAAACTGCAAAAGCAGGGAGGAGCTCTTTTTTTCGTATATTTCAGTCTTGGCAGCCGAGAAAAGTTCACAGTTTTTTCACAGAGGGACTTATTGATTTTTTTCTTTATCTGAGTATAATACATATTTTGTAGGTTGCTAACAATTAGCTTACTAATAATTAGGGATTTAACAGTTGTGCATTTTAAGTGAAAGGAGGAATGAAATGAAGGATGCTGTGCCTTATGAGAGATTGGACTGCTCAATAGGAAGGATCATCCACATGCTTTCTCATCAGATGATGAGGCAGGATATTATGGGCATAGAGGATATAGGGCTCACGCCTATGCAGAATCATGTGATGAGATTTATACTTTTCGCCTCATCTGTGCGAGATATATATCAGAGGGACGTGGAGACGGAGTTTTCCGTCAGGAGGCCCACGGCCACCGGTATACTCAAGCTCCTAGAAAAAAACGGATATATCATCAGAGTGAGCGTACCCGAGGACGCAAGGCTTAAAAAGATAGTTCCAACAAAGAAGGGGGAGGATCTCAGAGCTCAGATAATAGAGAACATATCAAGGATGAACAGAAAGCTTATCACGGGTATCCCTGAAGAGAAGCTTTCAGTATGCAGAGATGTACTTGAGAATATGCTTCGAAACCTGAGAGGAGACAGAGGCGAATCAAAATAACCCACAGACGGAGGACATAATGAACAAAGATATTTTAAAATCGATCAGAGAGTACAAAAAGGAGTCGATCATGGCACCGCTATTGGTGACTGTGGAGGTATTCCTTGAAGTGCTCATTCCCGCGAGGATGGCCGATATAATCGATGTGGGCATTCTGGGAGACGGAGGAGTAGGCTACGTTATAAAGGCAGGGCTTTTTCTTATATTCCTTGCCCTTTTGTCGCTTTTCTTCGGAGTCTCGGCAGGGGCAGCTGCGGCAAAGGCGTCTGCAGGACTGGCAAAGAACCTGAGACACGATATCTTCTATAAGATACAGGAGTTTTCTTTCAAGAATATCGACAAGTTTTCCAGCTCAAGCCTTGTGACTCGTATGACTACCGATATCACGAATGTGCAGATGGCCTTCATGATGACCATAAGGATGCTGGTGAGAGCTCCTATAATGATAGTCATGTCCGTCATAATGACGGTGATGATAAATAAAACCGTGGCCCTTATCCTTATCTGCGCTATCCCTGTATTGGGAGGGACCCTCATGTTCATAGGAAAGAAAGCCCATCCCCATTTTCAGAAGGTGTTTGACGAGTACGATGTGCTCAATAACGATGTGCAGGAGAATGTCAATGCCGCCAGAGTGGTAAAGGCCTATGTGAGAGAGGACCATGAGATAGGAAAATTTCATAATATATCCAAAAGGGTATACGATCTCTTTTCAAAAGCCGAGAAGATAGTAGCGTGGAACTCACCTGTAATGCAGTTTACCATATATACCGTTATACTCTGCATAGTCATGATAGGCGGAAAGAGCATAGTCTACGGAAATATGGAGGTGGGCGAGCTCACGAGTATTATAGTCTACTCCCTGCAGATACTCAGCTCCCTCATGATAGTTTCCTTCGTGTTTGTCATGAACATGATATCCGAGGCTTCCGTGGACCGTATCAACGAAGTCCTCAAGGAAGTTCCCGAAATGACGGACAAGGAAAATGCGATAAAGACAGTCAAAAACGGAGACATTGACTTTGAAAATGTGGACTTCAGCTACGGCGGAGAGGGAAATACCCTCGCACTCACAAACATAAATCTCCACATAAAGTCAGGGCAGACTGTGGGTATCTTCGGAGGTACCGGAAGCGCCAAGTCAACTCTGGTACAGCTCATCCCCAGGCTCTATGACGTCACCCACGGAAGCGTAAAGGTGGGAGGCGTTGACGTGAGGGATTACGAGCTCACAGCGCTGAGAGATCAGGTCTCCATGGTGCTCCAGAAAAATGTGCTCTTTACGGGGACCATATATGACAATATCCGATGGGGAGACGAGGACGCTGACGACGATGAGGTGAAGCGTGTATGCGAGCTGGCTCAGGCAGACAGCTTCATAAAGGATTTCCCCAAGGGCTATGAAACTATGATAGTTGAGGGCGGAAACAACGTATCGGGAGGACAGAAGCAGAGGCTTTGCATAGCCAGAGCCCTCTTAAAGAAGCCTAAGATACTCATCCTTGACGACTCCACCAGCGCTGTGGACACAAAGACCGACGCCCTCATAAGGAAGGCCTTCAGGGAGGAGATACCTGACACTACGAAGATCATTATTTCTCAGAGAGTATCCTCCATTGAGGACGCCGACATGATAATAGTTTTGGATGAGGGAAGGATAAACGGAATGGGGACCTCCGAGGAATTGTTAAAGACAAATGATATTTACAGAGAGGTCTATGAATCTCAGGTGAAGGGAGGCGCAGAGGATGCAGAATAAGACTAAAAGAATAAACAAAGACACGATAAAGACTGCGAAAAGGCTCATGGACTACGTGACCCGCTCCTACAAGCTGCCCTTTACGGCTGTTGTATTATGTATAATAGTGAGCTCCATAGCTTCCATATCGGTATCCCTGTCTCTCAAGTATTTCCTTGACGATCTGATAGTGCCCTTGATGCAGACGGCAGACACCGGAAATGTCCCTGATTTCACGGACTTTTACAAGTCCGTAGCAGTATTGGGATGTATATTCCTTGCGGGAGTCATAGCAACCTTTACTTATACGAGACTGATGGTAATAATCGGCCAGGGAGTGCTTAAGGAAGTCAGAGACGAGATGTTCGAGCATATGCAAAAGCTCCCCATAAGATACTTCGACCAAAACACGAACGGTTCAATAATGAGCCTTTACACCAACGACACCGATACCCTGAGGCAGATGATAAACCAATCCATTCCTCAGATATTGATGGCGGCCATGACAATAATCGTCACCTTTACCGCAATGCTTGTATTGAGCCCGGCCCTCACAGTCCTCGCAGTGATAATGATATTTGTCCTGTACCTGACTGCGAAGTTCATCGGGGGAAAGAGCGGAAAGTACTTCGTCAGACAGCAGGTGGCAATAGCTGACGTTACAGGCTTCATAGAGGAGAGGATGAACGGTCAGAGAGTGGTGAAGGTGTTCAACCACGAGAGAGTGTCGGAGCGTGAATTCGATGAGCTGAACGGAAGGCTTTTTGACTGTGCGGTAAAGGCAAATACCTACGGAAGCATCATGGGACCCTCCATAGGAAATCTGGGAAATGTGCAGTTCGTGCTGACAGCTGTTTTGGGAGCGATACTCTCCATCAACAATATAGGCGGAATGACAGTGGGAGTAATAGCCTCTTATCTGCAGTTTACAAAGAGCTTTACCCAGCCCTTCATGCAGGTGGCCCAGCAGTTCAACTCCATAATAATGGCCCTTGCCGGAGCGGAGAGGATATTCGCCCTCATAGACGAGGAGCCTGAGGTAGACGACGGATATGTGACCTTGGTAAACGCCAAAAAGGACGAGAGCAGAAATATCATAGAGTGCCCCGAAAGAACAGGGCTCTGGGCGTGGAAGCATCCCCACAAGGCTGACGGCAGCGTGACTTATACGGAGCTTAAGGGAGACGTCAGGTTCTTTGATATGAGCTTCGGATATGAGCCTGACCATCTCGTGCTCCACGACATTTCCCTCTATGCAAAGCCCGGACAGAAGCTTGCCTTCGTGGGCTCCACGGGAGCGGGAAAGACCACCATTACAAACCTCATAAACAGATTTTATGACGTTCAGGACGGAAAGATAAGATATGACGGCATAAACATAAACAAGATAAAGAAGGCTGATCTAAGAAGATCTCTGGGCATAGTTCTTCAGGACACCCACCTCTTTACGGGGACCATAATGGAGAACATCCGTTACGGAAAGCTTGACGCCACAGACGAGGAGGTCTATGCTGCCGCAAAGCTCGCCTATGCGGATCAGTTCATAAAGCTCCTGCCCGAAGGCTACAACACCATGCTCACCTCAGACGGAGAGGAGCTTTCCCAAGGACAGAGACAGCTCCTTGCCATAGCGAGAGCCGCAGTGGCGGATCCCCCGGTACTCATACTGGACGAGGCAACCTCCAGCATAGACACCCGCACCGAGGCCATAGTCCAGAGGGGAATGGATAACCTGATGAAGGGGCGCACGGTATTCGTCATTGCCCACAGGCTGTCCACAATAAGAAACAGCAACGCCATAATAGTCCTTGAGCACGGAAGGATAATTGAGAGAGGCGACCATGAGGAGCTCATAGC
>CALWLK010000064.1 GCA_944381505.1 uncultured Lachnospiraceae bacterium | reverse complement strand
GATGTCATGGAAGCGCCGATTGCGAGTAAAGCCGCTGCAGAAAGTACTGCAACCAATTTTGTCTGCTTTCTCATAGTAAATGCACTCTCCTTTAAATTATAAATTTGCGTATCCCTTTTCGAACTTTTCATATCCCTTGCAGGATATAAAACGCCCTTTTTATACGCCTTTTACGAGGCTATCTTACTACCGATAAGTAAATTTATAGGAAGTATACGAGATAAAGCCATGTTTTAAAGGATTTGACGGAGATTTCAGCAGATTATACTTATCTGAATTGATTTCGGAAAAATAATAATTATGAAGATTATAGAATATTTTCTAATTAACCGCTATCCCTTTACCGGAAAGTGCTTTACTGCTATTATATTTGCTGTGGATAAATTGTAAAGACCAAGTTTAAAAACTGCGGTGAGAAGCTTTTATCAGTCGGTTAAGAGCTTCGACACACGAGAATATTAACATACAGGAGTTTTTCTATGAATATAGTTTTGCATGAACCGGAGATCGCTCTCAATACCGGAAATATAGGACGGACCTGCGTGGCTACAGACACGAGGCTACACCTCATAAGGCCTCTGGGCTTTCGTCTTTCCGAGAAGGATATAAAGAGGGCGGGGATGGATTATTGGGACAAGCTTGACCTGACGGTGTACGATGATTATGAGGACTTCGTGGAGAGGAATAGGGGAGCGAAGATATATTATGCCACCACCAAGGCCCACAAGGTCTACACTGAGGTGGAGTATGACAAGGCCTGCTTTATCATGTTCGGAAAGGAGAGCGCGGGCATACCTGAGGAGATACTTCTTGAGCATGAGGACTGCTGTGTCCGCATTCCCATGTGGGGTGATATAAGGTCTCTGAATCTGGCAAACTCTGTGTCCATAATACTCTACGAGGCTTTGAGGCAGAACGGCTTTGAGAAGATGAGCCTCTCGGGAAAGCTCCACAGGCTGAGTTGGAGGGAAGATCAGGGCCTCTGATTCAGGTTCTTCATAAATTCTTAAATTATAAAAAAATAATTCAGCATATAGTAAGAATTAATTCAAGAAATCGGCTTTTGAATATGCTATAGTTAATACTGTCAATAACAGGATAAGTTATCAGCTTAAATCATAAATGCATTTTAAAGGGTGTTTAGGAGGTTTAAATGAAGAAGAAAGTTAAGTTTATCGCGGGTACGGCTGCTCTTGCGGCTCTTACATTGGGAACTGCCATGACTTCCATGGCTGCTATAAAGGGCATCGGACAGTGGTGCGAGGGGCTTCCCGACGGAAGCAAGCCTGCTGTTACAAATCTTGAGAACGGCAATGCTCAGAGCAACTGGTGGTTCATAGTTTCTCCTGACGGCGTTTCGGGAGCTGCGGAGAACTGCGCTGCCAATACTTGGCTCTGGATCGACGGAAAGTGCTATTACTTTGACGCCGAGGGTTGGATGCTCAAGGCAAAGGACGGAGCAGCAGGCACCATCACAGACCACACAGGAGCGACCTACCATGTGAACGCTGACGGAGCTTGGACGGATGAGAACGGTGTCCTTATGACGAACACAGAGGATGCAGACGAGTGGAACAGCGTTGAGAATCTCGTGGGATCGAATGCCGGAGCAGGCGCTTCAGACACAACCGAGGAGGCTTCAAAGCCTGAGAGCGGAACTAAGAAGGAGAGCGCCGCAGCCGGATCTGCCGAGGGCGTTGCTGACGGAGAGCTGGTTGCCGAGGGAAGCGTTAAGAAGGAGACCGCAAGCGAGAATATGCCTGACGATGAGGACTACTCAAACAACAGCTATCAACTGGGATCAAAGAGCGGCACGCAGATAACCAACAACTGGGCAAACTACAGCATCAATTTTGTCAGATGGAATGTAGGCGCTCCGGATGGAAACACAGACACCATAGCATACAAGGATTCTAACATCGTTTCCATATGGTTTGATAATCTTGGCTCAAGAAGCCTTGAGTCCTTCGTAAGCTCGAGAGTTGAGGGTACAGCCGATGGCACAGAGGAGCTGGGAGGACAGACCTACAGCAGATACATGAAGACTACTCCCAATCCTGCGGGAGCCATCACAAACTACAATTATGTGAGACAGATAGGAAATGCCGTAATGGTTATCGAGACCACAGGTAATCCTACAGTCATCAACGAGGCCCTCGCCACAATGACTACAGTTAATTAATTTGAGTGACGCACAGAGGAGCATCGAAGACAAATAAGAGATTTTATCAGGCGCATGGAAAATTTTCCATGCGCCTTTTGCAAATAAATGGTATAATGATCCCATAGTCATTTACACTGAGAGGCGTAAGCATGTATATATTTGACAGCAGGGTGAGGTATTCGGAGACGGGAGAGGACGGCAGGCTCACTCCCATGGGAGTGATAAACTATTTTCAGGACTGTTCCACATTTCAGTCCGAAGACATAGGGGTGGGAGTTGAGTGGCTCGAACAGAAGAAGAGAGCATGGCTTTTGGCGGCCTGGCGCATAGTTTTTGACAGGTTCCCGAAGCTTGGCGAGAGGATAAAGATAGGCACATTTCCCTACGGATTTAAGGGCATATATGGTTTCAGGGGCTTTTATATAGAGGATGAAAGCGGAGAACTCGTAGTGAGAGCGGATTCCCTCTGGTTTCTATATGATATGGAGGCCAAGACCCCGATGAAAGTCACCGAGGAGCATTTGACTCCCTATATCACTGAGCGGCTTGACCTTAAGATGGAGAGGGCTCAGAGAAAGATACCGGTGCCTGCGGACTATGTGGAGGGCAGTCCCATAGAGGTGCTTTCCCATTATCTCGACACAAACCATCATGTGAACAATGCGCGCTATGCGGATCTGGCCATTGAGGCGGCGCAGATCACGGGTTCCGATATAAGGGAGCTTGGCGTTGAGTATAAGCAAGAGGCAAAGCCCGGGGATATAATGTACCCGCACATCTCTGAGACACCGGACGGAAAGGTGGTGGCTCTCTGCAGAGAGGACGGAGCTCCCTTTGCCGTGGTAAAGCTCGTCATTTAAGAACTGTCAAGCTTTTGCTTCGGGACTGAAGACTTTGGAATGGAGGGAGTGCTGATGAAAAGAAAAACAGATATTATAAACCGTTTTTTCAGGGGAAGTGTATTTTTGAAGCTTCTCTCGGTGAGCGCTTTTATAGCTCTTTTGGATCTTGTATTCAAGTCTGCGGTGGACACGGAGCCTGATGAAAACTTTCCGAGAGAGATGCCTCATACGGGCGGGCGTATAAAAATATTCAAAAAGCACAACCCGGGATTTGCCATGGGCTTTTTGAGGGAATTTCCGGAGGCGGTGAAGCTTATCCACGCTTTCATGTGTGCGGCCATTATGGGAAGGCTGCAATTCATGTCGAAACTAAAGGGCCGCCGCATTGAGAAGGCAGGGCTTGCGGTGGCTTTGGGAGGAGCCTTAAGTAACCTTTCCGACAGGCTTTTCAGAGGGTATGTGGTGGATTACATCTGCATAAACAAGGGCTTTTTGAAGAAGCTTGTTGTGAATATAGGAGACATAGCCATAGTCGCAGGCGGAGTGACGGCGGCAGTGGGAAGCCTCCTGTCTGATCTTGTCAAAAAATAAATCAAAATATTCTCCAAAGCACCGGACAGATATATGTCTTTCCGGTATAATCATGGAGTTTGTACTGCGCAGACAATGCGCAGTATTTTAATCGAAAAAAATTAAAGGAGAAAAATTTGAGATGACCTGGTTTGTGCTTTCGCTTATCGCTATGTTTTTCTGGTCGGGCTCCGACTTCTTTTCAAAGCTCGGATCAAAGCCTGACGACACCTACAGCCATTGGAAGATGGTCATGGCGGTGGGCCTTGTGATGGGCATCCACGCCTTTGTTATGATAGGCACGGGGACGCCCTTTTCCTTCGATGCTGTGATCACCTATATGCCGGCGTCGTTTTGTTATATTTTGTCCATGATATTCGGATATGTGGGGCTTCGATACATTGAGCTTTCCATATCCTCCCCTGTATGCAACTCCTCCGGAGCTGTGGCGGCTGTTCTGTGCGCTGTATTTCTCGGACAGAGGATGCTTCCTTACCAGCTTCTTGGAGTGGTGCTCATTACGGTTGGAATAGTCCTTCTTCAGAAGATAGATATGGGACTTGACGAGGAGAGGAAGCTTGCGGACAGCAAATACAAGAGATCCGCAAAGGCCATAATCTTTCCCCTTCTCTACTGCGCCATAGACGGACTGGGGACCTTCGTTGACGCCCTCATCCTTGACGGAGGGATGCTTCCTGAGGAGACCGCAAACGTTGCCTACGAGCTTACCTTCCTCGGTATGGCGGTATTTGCCTTTATCTACGTTGTGATAATAAGAAAGCAAAAGCTCTTTGCCTCAAGGACGGAGTTCACAAGAAGGGAGATACCCAAGCTTCTCGGGGCCTGCTCCGAGACGGCGGGGCAGTTCGCCTATATATTTGCCATAGGAGCAAACGCTGTCTTGGCCGCTCCCATGATCGCCGCCTACTGCATGCTCTCAATGGTATGGAGCCGCATATTCCTCAAGGAGAAGCTTACGAGGAACCAGTATATAGTTATAGGAGTTGCCATAGCCGGAATAATCCTTCTGGGAATAGGAGATGCTTAAGATGAAATACGAGATAGTGGCCGAGGAGGGGAGAGCGAAATCCGCGCATATGGAGACTGCCCACGGAACGGTGGAGACCCCTGTATTTATGAATGTCGGCACTGTGGGAGCCATAAAGGGAGCCGTATCCACCATGGATTTAAAGGAGATAGGCTGTCAGATAGAGCTCAGCAATACCTACCATCTCCATGTGAGGACCGGGGATGAGCTCATAAAAAGCTTCGGCGGCCTGAGAAAGTTCATGAACTGGGACAGGCCGGTGCTCACAGACTCCGGAGGATTTCAGGTGTTTTCCCTGACGAGCCTAAGGAAGATAAAGGAGGAGGGGGTTTACTTTAACTCTCACATAGACGGCAGGAAAATTTTTATGGGGCCTGAGGAGTCCATGAGGATACAGTCAAATCTCGGATCCACCATAGCGATGGCCTTCGATGAGTGTCCTCCGGCCCTTGCGGACAGAGAGTATATCGAAAACTCCGTGGCAAGGACCTTCAGATGGCTCGTAAGGTGCAAGGCGGAGATGGAGAGGCTTAATTCGCTGCCTGATACGATAAACAAGGAACAGCTTCTTTTCGGGATAAATCAGGGAGGGATATTGGAGGACGTGAGGACGGCCCACGCGGATGCCATATCGGAGCTTGATCTGGACGGCTATGCCGTAGGAGGTCTGGCGGTGGGAGAGACCCACGAGGAGATGTACCGCATACTGGATGCGGTGGTGCCTCACCTTCCCCGCAAAAAGCCCACTTATCTTATGGGAGTGGGTACCCCTGAAAACATCCTTGAGGGTATATCCCGCGGCGTGGACTTTTTTGACTGCGTATATCCTTCGCGAAACGGCAGGCACGGCCATGTCTATACGAGAAACGGGAAGCTTAATCTGTTCAACAAAAAGTACGAGCTTGACGAAAGACCGATAGAGGAGGGGTGCGACTGCCCCTGCTGCAGAAATTATTCGAGAGCCTACCTGAGACATCTTCTCAAGGCGGGAGAAATGTTGGGTATGAGACTTTGCACCTTGCATAATTTGTACTTTTATAATAAAATGATGGATAACGTCAGAGCAGCGATAAGAAACGGCAGCTTTGAGGAATACAAAAATGATATGCTTTCTTCCATGAGGAACGGAGCAAAAGAGGAGGAATCTTAAAAATGGGAATGGAAATGGTATCGATAATAATTTATTTTGTTATCATATTCGGAGTATTTTACTTTATCGGAATCAGGCCCCAGAAGAAGGAGCGGAAAAAGCAGGAGGAGATGTTGGCTTCCATGGCTATAGGGGATTACGTGCTCACCACCAGCGGCTTTTACGGACAGATCATCGACATGACTGATGATATGGTCATAGTTGAGTTCGGAAACAAGAATTGCCGAATCCCAATGAAAAAGGGAGCTGTGGCTGCTGTTGAGAAGGATGGGACCAAGTCGGGACCCGCATCATCAGACAACAAATAAAAAGCAAAAATAAAAGAAGCAGCTGCGGCTGCTTCTTTTTGTAGGATTTTAAAGGGTGAAGTGAATTGATTTATTATAACGTGCATTTACTGTTGTTTTTTACTACGGTTATAGTATAGCACGGAAGGCGAGAATTTGTTTGAATACTCTTTGAATGAATTCTTATGAAATTCTTAATATGGCGGGCTTAATATTTTGTACAAGCTTTTTATGGAAAAAAAAACCTTCGTGTAGTATTATAATGGGTGTTCTCAGGGCGTGACATCACCTGAGAGGTTTTACAGTATAAAGGCTTAAGGCCGTGAGAGAGGTTTGATATGAAGAAGAATGTAGTGGTTATTTTCGGCGGAAGATCGAGTGAGCATGAGGTG
>CALWLK010000063.1 GCA_944381505.1 uncultured Lachnospiraceae bacterium | reverse complement strand
CGCGGTGGATAAGGAGTCCATGAGCTTCTACTATCTCGGCAGGGATATGGCTAAGGTCCATGCTCCTGGAGGAGCGGCTCCCCAGTACGATGAGGAGGAGATTTCTCCTGACCTTGTGGAAGTAAAGATAATTCAGACTCCTTATGATGATATATCAGGAGCTTACCATGCTCCGGGAGCCTCCATAGCAGACCCGAGATATTACAGCCTTCACAAGGATAACTACTATAGCTCGGAGATGCCGGAGGGAGAAAATTACGAAAAGCCTTATGTCTATGATGAGGAAAGAGCTTGGGTAGTTGAGGTTACTGTCAAGGCTCCCCTTGAGCGCTGGTGGAACAGAGGAGACTCCTATGCAAATATGGCTGCCGTCGGAGAAAACTACAGGATGACAGTGGAGCTTCCCATGGTAGTCTACGGACAGCCCGAGACCGAGAAGTATTACGATACCCTCTATGTATCGCCTTACGACGACGGCACAGATACTGCTCAGAAGTTATCCGGCGGAGCGGATGCACAGTCTGCTTTGGATGCGGATTACACGGAGCTTTATAACTCGGAGCTCTACTATCAGGTTTATGATGAGAGCTACAGGAGAGGCTCTCAGACCTCAACCGAGCCTGCGCCGGGAGACAGCTTTGCTGAGGATTCGCTGCATGATAACGGACTTTGGACGAACTACTTCTTCTCTCCCCATACGGGAAGGGATGAAGACTTCCTTAAGTCCTACCTGTTCTCCGACACCTTCACTCAGGGAGAGGAGTATTCGAATGTTGATACAGCTCTCATGGTGAGAGGAGACGGAAAGCTTGCTCAAAATGTGGATACTGACGGAGACGGAGAGGATGACAGTCTTTCATTTGCCCGCACCGGAGCTCAGGCAAGACTATTAAAGCCTGTCATAAGGCACTGGTCGGAAGTTTCGGACGAAACTTCGGAGACCGGAGAGGACATAGCTTCGGAGACAAAGTTTGACGAGTTCTTCCAAGAACTTGAGACGCCCTTTACCGTAAGGCTCATAGCCGAGAATCAGATAGTAGGCGAAAATCAGACCACAGATTCCAAGTGGGGAGGGGCTCTCCACTATGAGAAGCTTGAGGTCAAAGGCCTTGCTGACAGTAAGGATGATTACTATAGGTATGCTTACGGCGAGGGTTATACAGGAACCGGAGGAGCCTACGCCGACAAGAATTGGCTCGGCGGAGACAATGCGAAGTATCCTCTGCCCGTGCTGTCGGCACTCCTTCCCGAGGGAATGGTTCCGGTATTGGATGGCGGAGAGGTGTTCCTTGCGGCGGATGAGAGCAAGGATGAGAATGTAAAGGGCTCAAAGCTCAAGTTCTCTATGAGGACCTTCAATGTAAGCACCCTCGGCAGGAACGCTATGATGGAGACTACCTCCTCAGGAAACTTCAACGAGGAAAACTACGAGGCTCAGATAAGCTATATCTCTGATATAGGCAGATACATGATAAGGCTCGTGCCTACAGCCTCAACAGCTCCTGTGGATTATGACGATATGATAACTGTCATTGATTCACCGAGGCTCAATTACAACGAGATGCTCATGGCCGAGATAGAAGTGCTTCCTATAGACACACCGGATCACAGTATAGATGACAAAAAGGACATGACATCCGAGGAGCTTGATGAACTCGAGAGAGAGCTCCTTGAAAGATGGCAGCAGCTTCGCTCCTTTGCTTCAAGTACAGTGACGAGCTTTAAGTTCTACACTGATGACGCTTCAAGTTTGGGAGACAATGCCCTCGGAATGCTTAAGGATAATTATCCTTATTCAGTTGGAGCCGAGTATCTCGGAAACTACATGAGGGATCTCGTACAGAAGACTTACGAGGATCAAGCGCTTGCTTATTCAGGCTGGAGCAGTTACAGGCCTATATGTTATTTCGACTATACCTCAGGCGGCACGTTCCCTTGGGGACTCCACAAGGGCCATATATTCGAGGACAAGCGTCTCGACACCACAGGCCCTTACGGAAGGATACTCTCCAATGGACTTGACGAGGAGGGAGAGGAGAGTAATGAGCTCCTTAAGCCGGAGACAGACCGGAAATTTATCGGCGAGATGGCAAGGGGATATGAGACCACCGAGGCGGTAAGTCTTGTGGGCACTCTCTCTGTGGCAAGCATGAATGTCGAGGACTATACGGATATCCGAGACGAAAAGACTGTTGACTATGCAAAGCTTGACATAAACGGAAACGGTGTGACAGATCATACCGAGAACGGTATAGCCATAGGCGACAGCTTTGTAGGCAACACACTTAAGATATACACGAAGAATCCTAACCTTATGCTGGATAAACGCGTCACAGAGGACGTAACGCTTCCCGCAGACGATGGTTACGGAGACGACAACGGATCGCCTGACTACAGGGGAAGAGATTCCCATACAGGTGAAACTGTAAAGCCCGCAGATCCCCATGACCCTTATTGCGGACAAGATTACTTCGAGAATAATGCTCTTGACTACGATGACATACTTAAGCTTTCTCCGAATCAGAAGGTTTGGTACAGCATCACAGTTAAGAATCGTCATTCTCAGTCTGTAAAGCTTGACGATGACGGAAAGCCCATCCCTGACGAGGAGCACGAGGGCTACTATGAGAGCTGGGACGAGAACAACGAACTTTTGAGAAACGACGAGGAGAAGCTTGAGGCGGAGCCTCTTGTGGACAGATATCAGAATGCAAATGATATCGGACTTAATACCAGACTTCCCGAGTGGAGGGAAGAGCTGGGTATCAGAGAGCTTAAAGACAGCGAGTCCGGAGCCGTAGCTCACAGCGCATTCGTATTCTCCGACTATCTGCCGAGCACGCTTGCCTACGACAGGGAGATAATGATTGAGACCTACAATGAGGACGGAAGCGTAAAGGCCCTCATGACAAAGGAGGAGGCCAAGGCTGCGGGTTGGACCATACTTGACAATACAAAGCTCCCCGAGGAAGGAAAGCTCGATTCGGAGACCTTTGTGAGCATAACCGTCATTCCTCCCGCAAAGGATGCGGAGGGCGAGGAGCTTACCGCTACCATGAGCAACGCTCTCTTTGCCGGCACCTCAAAGGAGGCCTATGACAACATCATGGCCGGCAATCGTCCCGCAGGCTACCTTGCGTCGGGAGACAAGTTCACACTCAAATTCAGAGCGAGGGTGGACAGAGTCATCGGCGATAACGAGAGCGGCGAGATGGATGAGAACGGCTACTCGGAGAAGAATTACTTCAACTATGTGTTCTTGAACCTTGAAAACTTAGACGGAGATTATAGTGACCTTACAGACAACATGGGTGGAAGGCCCGAGGTAGGTACTGAGGTATTCAGTGACCAGAAGAAGGATATCATAGGCTATTATAACGGCCCTGAGGCTGTCTATAATGATGCGGGAGATATCACAGGCTACTTGCCGGAGAGGGTAGAAGTAGTGGATGGAACTCCTGTAAATGAGAAGCTCATCCTTGAGACTATCAACCTTAACAAGCACTATGAGAACTGGAATCAGAAGGATAAGGGAGACGAGAAGGACCGCTACGCGATCGACAGCTCCTTCCCCATAAAGACGGAGATGCCAAGGGGCTATGTGAAGTATGCTACCGACAGGCCTGAGGAGGCTACCATGGGAGGAAATATCGACCCGGGATATAAGTCCACGGAATTGATAGATATCTACCTCGGAGAGGGCAACCTTATATCGGGAAGCACATCTGCAATGTACTTTGTAGACAATGTGCCTCTCTACGGAAGCACCACCGACACCTCAAGGCCCGATATAGACGGAAACAATAAAGAGCAGTATGAGGGCTCCATAGTTTCCGTAAGGAATAATCTCAAGTACATCAGGACAGGAGTATGGTCTCTGCCCGACGACTATGAGAGCTACGAGGATATACTCGGAACTTCAGACAGAGATGACATTGACGAGTACAGGAAAGAACTTGAGGAGAACCTCAAGATCCACATCTTCTATAATGACAGAGAAGAGACAGAAGAGAAGAGGCAGCCCCTTAATATAGAAGACGACCTGAGCCCCGACAAGAGCATATGGACCGAGTTCGTGCCTTATGGTGAAGATCCCGAGACCTGGGAGGGCTTCGGATTAAAGGAAAACTACTATGAGGATCTGGAGAAGTCAGGCTATGAGGGAGGAGGTATACTTGCCGCCAATCAGATCATCTGGGCGATATATGCCGACGACTATGCAAGCTATCCTATACCTGCCGGATTCAGGGTTGATGTGGATCATGACTACGAGGAGGCGGGCAAGCAGGAGATGCACGAGCTCCTTAACCCTGTAAGAGCGTCTCTGATAGAAGGACAGTATCCCTCTCATCTTGAGGTATTCCCTACGGCCACGGCTTCGGAGGCAGGCGGCACCGGAGATGATGTATTCACTCAGGCACCCCGGCTTGGGTTCTATACTCAGTCCGACTATCTCGGAACTGTTTATACGGCACACTACAGTAAGCTTTATGCTTATATAGGAGGAAAGACTGTATCAGAGCTTGGCGGCTCCCTTGAGCCAAAGGAGGGAGAACAGGAGCAGAGCGCATTTAAGCTCAACTCCCCTGCAAATGATGAGAAGTTCAAACGCTCAGGTATAAGGATAATCAACAAGCAGCCCATTGCCGACATGACTATCGAGGATTGGTACTTCTACAGAAGTACGGAAATCGATCCTGATACCAACGAGAGCGTCACGAAGTTCAAATGGATACCGGACGTTACTCTGTCACCGGTTTCAAGGCTCATTAAATATGATGTAAGCCTTAACAACTATGACAATGAGTACATTAAAAAGTATTCCATGAACCCGAATCTCATAGAGGATAACTTCACGGATCCTACGGTAACTGTAAAGATACCGAGAATATTGGGAATAGACACGAATCTCGTCTATGTACCCGCAGATGTAGTGAAAGATCCCGACAGTTACAATCCTCTTAGGGACGACTACACAAGAGACGACGCTTATCCGAATGAGGCCTCCCTATACTGGACTTACGAGATAGTTCATCCGATATATGACGACACCGGAAGGGTGACAGGCTATGAGAAACCGAGGCCTGATACCACAGCGAAACTCATCACTTCCTATGGAGGCGAAGGAGCGGAGGTGACCGGAGACTACAGAAATGGAGATCAGCTACTGAAGTTCAGATTCGAAGGCGACCTGGCTCCCGGAGACAGCATACTCTTTAAGTTCATGGTGAGAGCTATCACCACAGATGAGAACGATGCTTTGGCTCAGGGACAGCAGAGCCGAATAACCACGGCCTATGCTACGGATATCGTGGGAACGCCTCAGTGGATCATAAAGAACTTCCTCTCTGAGGACGAGAAATCTCAGGGACATAAGGAGAAGGACAACAACGATTATGATACTGATAACAGTAAGGCGGATTTCAATATATTCGTGCAGTCGTCTATTATAGGTTTCATGTCGGCTCAGCAGTTCCCGAGATCAAAATACGCTCAGTCCATACTGATGCACGATACAAACTCTCAGGGAGCTCCGATACCTGTCCTTCAGGATGAGCACTACACATACAATCTGACTTGGCAGAACAGAACGAGCTTCAACTCTGAAAACTGGGTGAATAATTCCCACAGAAACACCTTCGCTTTTGACATCACGCCTTATGTGGGAGACATACAGCTCACTCAGGATATGCCGAGAAATACTGCTTGGACGCCTTTCCCTGACCTTGAAAGAGGACGGTTTGTGCTGATAGCGCAAAACTCCAACCCCGAAGTAAAACAACTTCAGGACGAAGGAGTTGTAAAGAATCAGATAGGAATAGTTCCTGAGGATGACTACGAGGTTTGGGTAGGCCCTGTAAATGTCACGAGAGACATTGACGGAAATATAACCGAGCTCAAGCCTGAAAAGGGAAGCCTTGCGGATATAATATCTCTTGAGGACAGAAAGCTTGTAAACTATAATCAGCCCACTACAGGCGGAAGCTTCTACAATAACCTGGTAAATACCTCTTACAACTACAGTAACAGAGGCAACGGGGACTATAGCGAGAGGACCATATACCATGATGCGGATTCAAAGCTTATGGACCACAGTGTTACCGTGGACGAGCTCGCAGAATGGAGAGAGACACATACTGCGGAGGAGTATGAGACACTAAGGCGCGGTATCAGGCAGATATTCGTAAGCTTTAAAGATCCGAACCATATGATTTTGCCTCAGACATCTATGAACCTTAAGTGGAAGTCGGAGGTGCCTCTGAACCTTCCGGTTTATAGAGGCGAAAACGATATGACTGATGCAGAGCTGCTCCTTAATATCAATAGGTATCAGGCGGTGAATACCTTCATCACAGGCTCGGACACCTCAGATGCGATACCTTCAAACGAGGCTATCGTTTATGTTTACAACAGGCCCGACAGAGGAGAGATAGGAGACTATGTATGGCTTGATACCAATATGGACGGTCTTCAGAACGAGATTGCTTACGAGGTGATGCCCGAGACTCAGAACATCTTGGGTAAGCTCCTTCCAAAGAGAAAGAAAGTGGTGGATGAGCACGGAAACATCAGCTATGAACCCGACTGGGGAACTGATGAGGATGGTAATCTTCTCGCTGATCCCGGTATCAACGGGGTAAAGGTAGAGCTTCTGGATATTTACGGAAACAACGTAAATATGGACGGCATACCCGTCTCCACCGAGCCTGAGTACATTACCACTGACGAGGGGCTTATAGAGGAGAGGTATTTAAGGCTTAATAACGATGGCTCTGTTTACCATGATGCTGCGGGAAATACCGAGTACGTGGAGGCTCCACCCCTTGTGACCTACACAAAGGATGACTACTACGGCAACCACGGCTACTATATCTTCCCTAATATCCTGCTGACGGAGACAGTCACCGACGATGAAGGAAACACAGAGACTGTAAATAAGGAGTACAGGATAAGATTCACCGTACCCGAGGAATATGAACACTACGGGCTCACGACTCCTTATATCGGTCCGGATGACAGAAGATCGGAGATGACATCGGTATTAAGAGGTGAAGATATAAATGTCATGAATCCCGAAAGGGAGGATGTGCCGGCAGACTGCACCACTTTCATAACAAAGGACACGATAAAGCCCAGACTTGAGGACGATCCTGACACAGACAGAGTTTCCTACGACATAGGCTTGGGACTCGGCGTAAGCTACGGAGGATTGGCGTTCATAGATACGAGATCCGATGAGCTTGCCACATCCTCAGACGCTGTATACGAAGGAACGGACTTCAACGGTCATTATGAAAACTCCGAGAACCCTCACCCCGAGCACAGGACAGCAGAGGGAGAGAAGGAGGAGCCGAGGTTTACCCTCATCAATTCAGACGGAGTTGAGGAAGGAATTACGGTAATAGGCGTATATGCCGATGAGCCTACGGACGAGTTCGGAACTCTGAAACCCGCCAAGAACATGCACGGAAAGGAGCTCGTGACCAAGACCCTCACCACGAGAGAGGCGCTTATAAAGGCCTGCGAGGAATATAACGCGATGCTTCCTGATGGGGAGACAGCCATAGATATCAATGCTCTGCCTGAAAGGATAGACAGGCTTGACGACCTTAAGGCTGTAGCCGTAAACGGCTTGACTATACCTGAATCCGTTGCAGAGAGAGCGGGAAGGCTTATAGGAACATACAGATTTGACTATATGATCCCTGAGAAGGACTATATATTCTACACTCTGATTCCCGGAAACGGCGGAGAGGAGGACTATAGGCCTACCCTGAGAGTTATTGACGGAGATCCTACGGATCACAAGCACACCAATGACCTCAGGACTGAGGGCAGTACCTACAGATTTACCGCAAGGATCCCTCGAAATGACGATGGAAGCTTCATTTACGAGGATAACGGTAGAAGATACGCTTATGTCGATAAGATAGACTTTGGCCTTATAAGGACCGAGCCCGTTGTCATCTCGGGTATCATCTGGGACGACAATTCGGATGCGGCTGAGCTTCCGGATGGAAGCTTTGCAAAGCCTGACGGCATAAGGGATGAGACTGCACCCGGCTATAGGCCCATAGAGGGAGTGGAGGTAAGACTCTACACCTACATATGGATGCCTGAAGAAAACGAATTCGGAGCAGAGAGCGGCTGGTATGAGGCTCTGTATCAGGGCGAGAACTATAAGTTCGTAGGGGCAGACGGAAAGCTCTATGATACTCCTCCTACAGGAGATAACTACAAGCCCGAGCTGTACACAGACCCTGCCTACGGTCATCCCATGAGCGTGAGGACGGCAACTACGAGCTCTGCGGGACAGTATCTCTTTAAGATATACCCGAATTGCTACTTAAACGGAGTTACCTATCCCACAGCCATGAGAGTCGAGCTTTCGGATATACCTGATGGCTACACTGTGACCCGAATGCACGCCGACTCGGAAAAATACCCGGGAGAGGCAGTTTGGAGAGTGGATTCCAACCTTGACGCAAGCCTCGATATGTATTTGAGGAACGCTTCGGGAGAGGCTCCGGATTACAACTTTGACCCTCGTGTATTTGACAATGACTCTATGGTCTATCCTTATGAGAGGTCAAAGGGAAGCGAAGGCTATGGCTATAACCTGAGCTTGAAACGCTCTGTGACGGATATTGACGGAGGTATCATAAACTTCGAGCGAGGCTCCTTCTACGGTATCGTATGGAACGACCTTGATGAGGAAAACGGCTACGACGGACTCTACGAGCCCGACTACGAGGGCGTAAGAGATGTGGAGGTGACTCTGCAATTCAGAGAGGCACTGAGAGACGAGCTCTATAGCGAGGATATCGCTTCAAGCTCTACCGCTTCGCCCTCTACAGTGGGAATGCTGGAGCCTCAGCCTTCAGATAGGGATATTTACAGGACTGTATTCCTTAAGAACTCCGATTGGCAACCTGACGAGGAGCTTTCCAAGGTCATAGACGATGAGACTTTGGTGATAGGAAACTATGTGTTCCCTCTCACAGACAATGCGGAGGATAAGCTCCTTCCTGTGGCTATGAAAAACAGGGGCGATAGAGACAGCTTCCTTGATGCGGCACAGAGCATACTCGCACAGATCACAGTCCTTGAGGGTGAACTGCAAAATGCAAAGGATAACCTGACGGATCTGGAGGGAGAGATATATGATCTCAGACAGCAGTTTGCAAAGGTCTTCTCTGATTATCAGGAGCTTGTATCTGACAGGACAGAGGCAGTTGATGAGCGAGAGCTTGTTATTCAGAGGCTTAATGCGACAGAGAATGATATAAAGCCTCTCGAGAGAGAGCTCAAGGAACTTAAGGATAAGCTTGATGCTGCGCTTGAGAATGTTTCAAGCAGCTCCGACGCAGGAATGAGCGATGAGTCCATAGAAGAGCTTAAGAAGGAAATTGCCGAGAAGGAGGACGAGCTCAAACCTCTGTATGAGCAGAGAGACAGCCTTGAGAATGACGAGAAGAGACTCGACAGACTCATAAGTGAACTCAACAGCAAGGTGAACGCGGCTATCGCGGAATATAACTCCATCGACAGGCAGATTAGAGAAAAGGAAGCATTGCTTCCCGGCCTCAGCGTGGCGGTCTCCGAAAAGGAGAATGAAATAGCTGAAAAGAGAGCCGAGTACGACGATCTCATGGCAAAATATGAGATTCCGGGATTCACTACGGCTACAGTCATTACCGGAGACGACGGAAGGTATGCGTTTACAGGTCTTCCTCTCTTTGATGAGAAGAAGGATCCCAACGATCCTGATTCCATGCCCTTTATCTACAGAGCAGTGATTCAGACAGAAATAAATGCTTCCTTCACCATTTCAAATGTGGAGTCTGACGCTCACGATGAGAACGATTCTGATGCGGGATACCTTGATGATGAGCATTTTGAGAAATCCGGAATAGAGGCTGTTTATCTCGGTAATGCTGCATTTATGAGGAATACGTTAGGAGTGACCGACGGAGCTTATATTGCAGATATCAAGGAGCGCCCCGATGCTGATGAGGGAGTGCTTGACTTCGGAAGGGGAGGAAATTACTTCGCTGTTAAGGATGCGGGCGTACTCATGCAGGAGAAGCTCGTAGAGCTTGGAACCTATATCTGGGCGGATATTGACGGAGACGGTGTAAGAGAGGACGATGAGCCTCCTGTAGAGGGAGCAAAGGTTACTCTTTACCGCTACGATCCACAGGCCGAGTACGAGTATTACGAGTATGAGCTTGTAGAGGCGGCGACTCCTTCTGCGGCAGGTGAACCCGGCTGGAGAATAAGGCCCGGAGAAAAGAGGACTGTAAAGGGAGCTTGGACTCCCACACCGGACGCTAACGGCAATATGTCAGTTATAACCGGAGCGGACGGAGCCTACAGATTTACCGTGCCTGTCACAGATATGGAGACGGCTGATGAACTCTACCGCTACAGAGTGACTGTAGAGCAGCCTGACGGTTGGAAATATGAGTGGTCACCTTATATGACGCCGGGAGCAGGCATAGACCGCGATTCTAATGTCATTGCGGCTCGCAGCTTCATTGACCTGAGAGCTTCTGTGATAGATGAGCTTCTTAGCACATCAGCAGAGGAGAATCAGGGCACTTCCAATGAGGGAACCGTGATAGTCTACGGAAGTTACGACATAACGGGAGAGCTTGCAACGGCTACCGCGAGCGATGCTTCACCGATAGGAGATGATATCAGAGGAATGACAGGACTCTACGGCAGCATAGCGATCTCCGACGAGTTCGATATATACGACGAGGAGGATGAGTCCATGGGAGCTCTTGCGAAGGCGGATAAAGTCATCAACTTCTCGATGATACACGATGACCTCACAAGAGACGCGGGTATATATGCTTACGACAAGGATCCAATCGATCCCGAGGATCCCGATGGACCGGATGACCCTGACGATCCAAAGGATCCCACGAATCCCGATAAACCCGGAGGCGGCGGTGGCGGAGATAATGGTGGTGGCGGCCATAATAATTATCCGGGACCGGCTCCCGAACCTGACAGTGTTGACCCCGACAAGATCGGAACGCCTTCAACACCTTCCACTCCGGCCCCCGGATTCAGGATACCAAAGACAGGAGACAGCATAATGATAATCATAGCTGTAGCGGCTGTGATGCTCGGTGCGGCAGGTCTTGCACTTACAGGTAAGAAAAAGAAAAAAGATTCCGAAGAGGCCACGGAATAAACAGGCTTCATGTTCCGCAGAGGGCTCACTACTCTCTGCGGAAATTTAAAAATAATACGAGGAGATTTAATTATGAAAAATAAAAAAATCTTTGCTGCGGCTATATTCGGTTTGATTGTGGCAGGAACCGCTGTTATGAGATTTTCGACTGATAATGATATTCTTCTCCCAAAGCTTTATGAGAGCGACGGGCTGACATATGAAAAGAGTGATGAGAGGAAGCGGGAGCTGGGCATAGCTGTCTTGGACATGACGGGGCTGTTTAACCCTGTATTCTGCGAAAGCGAGGGAGATAAGATGGTGAGTGGTTTCGTGTTTGAACCCTTGATGAAAAAAGACGGCCACGGTATGTATATTCCATGCTTGGCAGATGAAGTAACGGTATCAGAGGATGGCCTTTCTATGAAGATAAAGCTTAAAAAGAATGTGCTCTTCTCGGATGGCTCAAGTTTTGGACCCTTTGATGCAGCGGCATCTGTTGCAGCTATGGCTCTTTCCCCGGTGGAGGATTCGAACTCAATATATGATAATATTTCAGGTATAGATGCTTTCAGAGAGGGCAAGTCACCATTTCCCGAAGGAATAATAATAGGTGATGAAGGTATAGAGATACATTTTGATATGGCTTCTCCCGATAATCTATATGTGCTGGACACTCATGTGCAGAAGGCTGATTTTGCAACTGCTTCCGAAGGATTTGTGGACGCCTCCTCTGCTATGGAGGTACTCAATGCCGAAAGCAGAGGCGGTATAGGTACCGGGGCTTATGTGCTTCCGGTGGGAGCAGAACCTTCCTATGAGGTGAAACTCAGTGCGAATCAGAATTACAGGGATGATATAAACGGTATAGAGAGTGTAGTGTTTTTTTACACTACCACCTCGGATATAGCGGAAGGGCTGGAGAACTCAGAGGAGGGAAAGGAGCTTACTTACGATATAATTTTATGGGAGGACTCTGAAAGGCTCCTTACAGCAGTAGAGGAAAACGGAAGTTACGATGTATATGCCAAGCCTGAAGATACAGTATATGGACTTTTTTTTAACAAATCCCAAAGCGATTTCGATGATGAAAAACTCAGACAAGATATGTCTGTTATAGTCAGAGACAGCATCGGAAAGGGGGAACTGATTTCCAAGGAGTTTATGAGCATCATCTATCCTGCGGAACACTTTGGGATACATGAGCTTTTTGAAAAGGATGGTGTCAAAGAAAGATTGCCTTCAGTGGAGAGACCGAACCTCTCATACAATCTTCCTGTTATGGAGGAAAATTCTTTGCAGACAGAGCTTGCAGCAGAGCTTGCGGCTCTCTATAGAGAATATGGAATAGAGATAAACATTATTCCCAAGACTGCTGACGAGTATACCGCAGATATACTCATGGGGACAGGTTATGACCTTCTCTTAAGTTCTGTCAATTTCAAAGAGAGCGCAGATGACCTCAGGAAATTCTATGAGGAATCTCCGTCTGTGACGGACCCTTTCGTGACAGAGGGACAGCTCGCAGGTCTCTCAGAGTATGAGAAAAGTTACGACCCTGAGGCAGCCTCGGCAGCCAAAAAAGCTTTTTTTGAGGATATGAAGGAGGGAGCACCATTTGTACCTATAGGAAGAAAGTCGAAGCTTATGGCTGTTTCCTCTGATCTTGACGGAATGAGGCTTAATGTGGACGAAGAGTTTATTGGAAATGTGCATAGAATCAGCGTAAAGTAATTATGCAAAATATAAAACATATATGGATACCGGAATTTTAAAGGAATTAAAAAGCAAGGTCAGTAATTAAAATGAATGCTGTAAAAAAGGTGATAAGGCTCCTGTGTTTTCTCTCTATAATTACAGGAGCTTCATATATAGTAAGCTATGTTTGGTTTTGGCACTCGAATGAGGAAATATATAGAAAGATCTATGCTTATGTATCCGAGACAGAACCTGAGACGAATATAGACTTGGATGCTATAGGATGGCAATATTGGAATGACGAGGCTCTTCGCGCGTTTAAGGCTGAGAATCCGGACTGCGTAGCTATGCTGTGCATTCCGGGAACCATGCTCAAGTATCCTGTGGTGCAGACATGGAGAGAGGATGGGAGCTTTTATCTGTACAGAGATTTTTACGGAAAAAGGAATGTCAACGGCACTGTTTTTTTGGACAGCAGGTGTGAATTGTCCCCTGATCCGTTTAACCTTATCCTTTACGGACATAATATGAAAAACAGCTCTATGTTCGGAATGGTAAAAAGATATGTGGATGAGAGTTTTTTCAGTGAGCATCCGTCGATATATTTTAACTATGGCCAGAAATATAAGAAATATGATATATGTTCCGTTATAACCTTGAGTGCAGATATCTTCGAGGATAAGCAGCTCTTTAATATTTATAATAATCCGACTGAGGAGGATAGAGATAAATTTGTTTCGCTGATAGAAGAAAGGAGCATTTATGACACTGGCATAAAGCTGAAGGAAGATGACAATTTTATTATGCTTTCCACCTGCTACTACGGGAAAAGCAACGGTAGAGTGATGGTGGTGGCGAGACAAGATAAGGGATTCGAGATTTAAAGAGGAAAGGAAAAAGATAAAAAATAAAAGAGGCTGCATATTTATTTGTTACAGATATATTAGAAACGCGGCAGTATTATTGTTATTTATTAAAAAAGGAAAATCTGACAATGATGAAGAAAACAAAATTATGAGAAAACTATGGGAAAGACGGTTCCCATATTTATCTTTTCTATTATTAATTGAGGCATATGGAAAACAGATATTCCTGCGTTTATTCCTTTAAAAATCTATTTTGACGATGCTTTTTCTATATATTTGACATGTGTTTTATTATGTTTGGTATGTAATACAGCAATAATATCATTGTTTTTTCATGGTATTTTCTGAAATATTCTCGCGTGTATTTATATGATTCTGAGATGAATAAATTTGGAATCATAAAAACGCGTATAGGAGACCGATTACTATATACCGGTTCGCAAGGCGGAAATTTTTTGATTGATTAGTTCGTGAACCTGTTTTTCTCTCTTTTCTTTGTCCTGTTCTTTTGCGGTTTGATATATTCATTCCTTACTGAACATTTAAAATAATCCAAAGCGGGTATAGCACCGTTTTCCCAAGAAGACAATTTTTTTCGTAGTTTTCGTCTTTTCGTATTTTTCTCCCATCTTCGTCAACTGTAACGCCGATTTAACATTAACGAAATTGACAAAGCTTCGGACGAAAGCTTATAATGTACGATAGCGGCTTAATGCAAATACATTTCGAAGAAGGAGGCAATATGGTTCGTTATTATTTGACGGAAGATGGTATACTGAGCGAGAAGCAAGAAGCGGAAAACGGCTGCTGGATAGTGATGATACACCCAAGTGCCTCCGAGATTGAAGAGATAGCGGAGCTTACGGACATAGACATAGACGATCTTAAGTCCCCTCTGGACGAGGAGGAGAGATCAAGAGTCGAGTTTGAGGATAATTACACTGTAGTGCTTGTGGATATCCCGGGTATAGAGGAGCGAAACGGCACCGACCGCTTCGAGACCCTGCCCATGGGTATATTTTCCACAGAAAAGTACATGGTAACAGTCTGTCTCCAGGAAACTCCCATATTGGAGGCTTTCATAAAGGGGAGGATAAGGAACTTCCACACTTATATGAAGACCCGCTTTATACTTCAGATACTTTACAGGAACGCCTCTCTCTTCCTTCAATACCTGAGAGTCATCGACAAGAAGTCAGAGGTCATAGAGAAGAAGCTTCACCAGTCCCAGAAGAATAAGGAGCTCATAGAGCTTTTGGAGCTGGAAAAGTCATTGGTTTACTTTACCACCTCACTGAGAGGAAATGAGATGGTTTTGGAGAAGCTCCTGAAGTCGGAGAGAGTAAAAAAATATCCCGACGACGAGGACCTGCTGGAGGACGTCATAGTCGAGAACAAGCAGGCGATAGAGATGGCCAACATCTACAGCGGCATACTCTCGGGTACCATGGACGCCTTCGCCTCGGTCATCAGCAACAACCAAAACCTCGTGATGAAGACTCTGGCAGCTATAACCATCGTTATGTCCATACCGAATATAATAGCCGGATTCTTCGGGATGAACGTGGCGGATATACCCTTCAGCAGGACGCCCTTTGCCTTCCTCATCATATGCCTTGTGACAGCTCTTGTAGTGGGAGTAGCGGTCTATATACTCAAGAGGAAGGATATGTTTTAAGCCTTCCTAAGAGGACTGCATTATATTTAAAGAACGAATGCGTAAATTTTTAAATTTCGGAAAGGAAACACATCATGTCGGAGCGCGGATACCGCAGATTCAAATCAAAATTTCAAAAATACGCCATACATGACCTGGCTCTTTATGTGAGCATCATTTTTGCCGTCGGCCTGCTCATACAGGTCACAAATCCCATGTTTTACTTTGAAAAGTTCTCCTTCGTGCCTTCCCTGGTGCTTCGTGGAGAGATATGGAGGATATTTACCGTAATATTTTATCCTCCCGCAATGAGCGATCTCTTCTGGACCATGCTTGCCATATTGGTGTGGTTTTCCATGAGCCGCAGCCTTCAATATTGGTGGGGAGACTTTGATTTCAACGTGTACTTTTTCGGTTCCCTTTTCTTAAGCGAGGCTGTGCTTCTCATACTGACCCTTGTTATGGGCAGGGATTCTGCTATAGGTATCCTGCCGTTTTTGCCTACATATATGTATTTTTCGGTGTTTATGGCCTACGCGCTGACCTTTCCTGACGCGCAGTTCCTCATTATGTTTGTGCTTCCTGTAAAGGCAAAGCACCTTGCCATAGTGGAGGTGGCCATATACCTTTATGAGTTTTTGAGGGGCTCATGGCTCACAAGAATATACATTTTCCTCGCCTTTGCGGGAGTCATCATATATTTTATAATTCAGGACAGGGACGGGAGGGTGATCTCGAACCTGAAATGGAAGTTCAAACAGTGGCAGAGGCGCAGAAATTTCAGATAAAGGAGATAATATATGAGACATACAAAAATAATTTGTACCATGGGTCCCAACGCCGACGACAAGGAGCTTCTGACAGCCCTTGCAAGGGAGTACATGGACGTAGCCAGATTCAATTTTTCCCACGGCACCCATGAGGAGCAGAAGGACAGGCTGGAGCTTCTTAAGGAGGTCAGAAAGGAAGTCAAGCGACCCATAGCGGCTCTCCTTGACACCAAGGGGCCTGAGATAAGGACGGGACTTTTAAAGGACCATCAGAAGATAAGCTTGAAGGAGGGAGACGCCGTCACGCTCACCACCAAGGAGTGCGAGGGCACGCCTGAGCGCATATACATAAACTACAGCGGGCTTCCGGAGGACGTTAAGGCGGGAAAACATATACTCATAGACGACGGTCTCATAGACCTTGAGGTCACAGAGCTTAAGGGGAATGATATCCTCTGCCGCGTAGTAAACGGTGGAGAGCTGGGAGAGCAGAAGGGCGTGAATGTTCCGAACGTAAAGATAAAGCTCCCCTCCCTCACGGACAAGGACATAGAAGACATCAAATTCGGCATCAAGGAGGACTTCGACATCATTGCCGCCTCCTTTGTCAGAGATGCGGAATGTATAAGGAAGATAAGGAAGATCTTGGAGGATGCGGGCTCCAACATGCTCATAATAGCCAAGATCGAGAATCAGGAGGGCGTCGACAATATAGACGAGATAATAAAGGAGGCCGACGGCATCATGGTAGCCCGAGGCGACATGGGCGTTGAGATACCTCCTCAGAAGCTCCCTCACATACAGAAATCCATAATCAAAAAGTGCAACATGGAGGGAAAACTCGTCATCACTGCGACACAGATGCTTGACAGCATGATAAGAAATCCCCGCCCCACAAGAGCCGAGGTCACGGATGTGGCAAACGCCGTCTATGACGGAACGGACTGTGTCATGCTCTCGGGAGAGACGGCCATGGGCAAATATCCCGTGGAGGCCCTCACCATGATGGCCCAGGTGGTGGAGGACGCAGAGCAGTTTTTGGACTATGACGCTTACAGAAAGAGAAAG
>CALWLK010000062.1 GCA_944381505.1 uncultured Lachnospiraceae bacterium | reverse complement strand
AAGACTGACACCGAGGTGATCACCTACATAATGGATTATCTTCTAAGGAAGCAGGGGCTAAGCCTTGAGGAGGCCGCAAATGTCATCGCCGCGCCATTTTGGCAAACTATAGAGGGGCTTGGAGATCCAGAAAAAAAGGCGGAGCTCACTTATCTTCGCACGGTTTTTTCCAGCCTCCTCATAAACGGCCCCTTCTCCATCATACTCGGCTTTGAGGGAGGCCTCATGGCTTTAAATGACAGATTGAAGCTCCGTTCAATGGTGGTCGGTGAAAAAAAAGATCTGGTCTTTATTGCGAGTGAGGAATGCGCAATAAGGGCAATGGAACCCGATGCCGAAAACATATGGGCTCCCTCGGGCGGTAAGCCCGTCATTGTAAAGCTCAAGGAAGGAGTCCTTAAATGAAAATAAACTATTTATATCCCGAATTTGAAGTTATAAGGAATCCCGAAAGATGTATTTCCTGCCGTCTGTGCGAAAGGCAATGCTCAAACGGTGTCCACTGTTATGTAGCGGAGACCGGCCGTATGGCTTCGGACGAATCAAAATGTGTGGACTGCCAACGCTGTGTGGCTGTCTGTCCGAAAACAGCACTTAAAATAGTAAAAAGCAACTGTTCTCTCAGAGAAAACGCCAACTGGCGCGAATCCTATGTCAAGGAGATATATAAGCAGGCGGAAAGCGGCGGAATACTCCTCTCCTCCATGGGAAATCCCGAGCCCTTCCCCTCATATTGGGACAGGATACTCATAAATGCCTCTCAAGTCACGAACCCCTCCATAGATCCTCTGAGGGAGCCTATGGAGACAAGAGTCTTTCTCGGAAAAAAGCCTGACAGGATAAAAAGAGGGGCGGACGGCCGAATTAAAAGAGAGCTTTCGCCTCAGCTTTGTCTTTCCATGCCTGTCATGTTCTCCGCCATGAGCTACGGATCCATAAGCTACAATGCCCATGCAGCCCTTGCCTCCGCCGCCTCCGAGCTGGGTATCCTCTATAACACAGGTGAGGGAGGGCTCCACGAGGACTTCTACCGCTACGGAAAGAATACTGTAGTCCAAGTCGCCAGCGGACGTTTCGGAGTTCATGAGACATATCTTGAGGCAGGCGCCGCAATAGAGATAAAGATCGGCCAGGGCGCAAAGCCCGGAATAGGCGGACATCTTCCCGGAGCAAAGATCACTGCTGACGTCTCGCGCACCCGAATGATACCCGAGGGCACTGAAGCTATCTCCCCTGCCCCTCACCATGATATCTATTCTATAGAAGATCTGCGCCAGCTGGTATATTCGCTGAAGGAGGCGACAGAGTACAAAAAGCCTGTGATCGTAAAGGTCGCCGCCGTCCACAATATTGCCGCCATAGCAGGCGGAATAGCTCGAAGCGGCGCGGATATAATAGCCATAGACGGCTTCAGAGGCGGTACCGGAGCAGCTCCCACCCGTATCAGAGACAATGTGGGCATCCCTATTGAGCTCGCATTGGCGGCGGTGGACCAACGCCTCAGAGAGGAGGGAATAAGGAACAATGTCTCGATCATAGCAGGCGGCTCCATACGAAGCTCCTCAGACGTCATAAAAGCCGTGGCTCTTGGGGCGGATGCCTGCTACATAGGCACAGCCGCTCTCATCGCTCTCGGATGCCATCTGTGCCGCAGCTGCGGAAGCGGAAAATGCAACTGGGGCATAGCAACTCAGGATCCCGAGCTCTCAAAAAGGCTTGATCCTTTTTCGGGCAAAGAACGCCTCGTCAATTTAATGAGAGCATGGAGGCATGAAATAAAAGAGATGATGGGTGGAATGGGCATCAATTCCATAGAGGCTCTGAGAGGCAACCGCCTCATGCTTCGGGGTATAGGTATGAACGAAAAGGAATTGGAGATCTTAGGTATCTCTCATGCAGGAGAATAGCTGTGGAAATTCGCAGGGAGGTATAGTATTATTATGCTTATAGATGCAAAAGGTATAAATCACAGAGAATTAAATGAAATGATACGTCGTTCGGATAAAGATTGCGTCGTAAAAAACTGCCTCGGACAGCGCTTTATAGGTGCAGGCATGTCCGACAGAAATATTGAGATCGAAGGTATTCCCGGAAATGCCTTGGGAGCGTATCTCAACGGGGCCTGCATAGAGGTGCGCGGAAATGTTCAGGATGCCGTTGGAGATACCATGAACAGCGGTTCTATAGTGATCTACGGAAATGCGGGAGACACTGCAGGGTATGCCATGAGGGGCGGAAGCATATATGTGAAGGGCAATACCAGATACAGGACAGGCATACACATGAAGGAGTACCGTGACAAGTTGCCCGTAATAGTGATAGGCGGAAAGACAGGAAGCTTCCTTGGAGAATATCAGGCTGGAGGCGTTATCTTGGTTCTCGGCTTGGGGATAAAGGATGAAAAGATAGCAGGATATTTTCCCTGTGCCGGGATGCACGGCGGTAAGGTCTTTCTGAGGACCGAGCCCTCAAAGATAAAATTTCCTCCGCAGGTCTTGGTTCGCCCTTCCGACTCCGAGGATATGTCGGAGATACAAAAGTATGTATCAGAATTTTGCCGCCTGTTCGGCTTTGACGAGAAGGCCGTGATGGATCACCCCTTTACTACAGCAGTCCCCAATTCCAAAAATCCTTACAAACAGATGTATGTGTCAAATTAGAAACAGGTAATATATGAAAAACTTATGGAAAGCAGGTAAGCTATAATGAAATATTCAGCGGAAGAAGTAATGCAGTACGTAAAGGAGGAGGACGTGAAATTCATACGCCTTTCTTTCTGCGACGTTTTCGGAAAGCAAAAAAATATAGCTGTGATGCCGGAGGAGCTCCCGCGGGCCTTTGAGTACGGGATAGCCTTTGACGCCTCCGCCATTGCGGGCTTCGGAGATGAGACCCGCTGCGATCTGCTTTTGCATCCCGATCCGGAAACTCTTATGGAGCTTCCCTGGAGGCCCGAGCACGGCAAGGTGGTCCGCATGTTCGCCTCCATCTCCTACCCTGACAAAGCTCCCTTTGAGTGTGATACCCGCTGTCTGCTGAAAAAGGCCATGGAGGAGGCCCGTAGATCCGGATATGATTTCTTTTTCGGAGCCGAACAGGAATTCTATCTCTTCAGATCCGATGAAAACGGAACGCCTACCTTGGTGCCCTACGATAATGCAGGCTATATGGACATAGCGCCTGATGACTGCGGAGAAAATATCCGGAGGGAGATATGTCTTGTACTTGAGCAGATGGGGATACGCCCCGAAAGCTCCCATCACGAGGAGGGTCCGGGACAAAATGAGATAGATTTTCGCTATTCCGACGCACTGACGGCTGCAGATAATGTCCTTACCTTTCAGACCATAGTAAAGACAGTTGCAGGCAGAAACGGTCTTTTCGCGGATTTCTCCCCCAAGCCCCTTCAGGATTCGCCCGGAAACGGATTTCATATAAATATGTCTGTGCAATCCGGGGATAAAAGAGATCTTCTTCCCCACATAATTGCGGGTGTCTTGGCAAAGTCCCGGGAGATGACTGTTTTCTTAAATCCCTGCGAAAGCTCTTACAAGCGTCTCGGCAGACGCAAGGCTCCGAAATACATATCTTGGTCTCCCGAAAACCGCTCGCAGCTTATACGTGTTCCGGCCGCTGTGGGGGAATATCGCAGAGCGGAGCTTCGTTCTCCGGATCCCCTTGCAAATCCATATCTGGCCTTCATGCTCATGATATATGCGGGGCTTTACGGCATAGAGAAGGGTATGGAGCCTCCCGCTCCTGCCAATATCAATTTTTACAAGGCTGATCCTGACGAGCTTTCCGGCTTTGAGAGGCTTCCTGAAACCCTTGAGGAGGCAAGGATAGCCGCAGTCTCAGGTAACTTTATAAGGGCTCACATACCGGACAAGATACTTGATATCTATTGCAACCGCTGACACAGGTTAGCGGATATCTGCTGTAAATACTGATATTTGCTGAAGCTGAAAGGAGGAGAGACATGAGTTTAAAAGAGCAGGCCTTTAGCGCCTTGATAGTTTCCGCATCTGAAAAATTCAGTCTTGCCCTCTCCTCCATGCTCTCCGAGCAAAGCTGCAGCAGGATACGCACGGCAAAAAGCATCGCAAAGGCCAAATCCTTTTTTTCCGACGGAGACTTTGATTATGTGATAATAAACTCCCCTCTTCCTGATGACGCGGGGATCGAGTTTGCGGAGGACGTGTGCTCCTCAAAAAGCTCCGTGGCCCTTCTTCTCTTAGGCACGGAGCTCTACAGTGAGGTCCGAGACAAGGTGTCGGCCTACGGAGTCTTCACCCTGAAAAAGCCTATGTCAAGGCTCACTATGTCCCAAGCCATAAATTTTATGGAAGCCGCAAGGGAAAGGCTGCGCAGAATGGAGAGGAACAATCTCTCTATAGAAGAAAAGATGAAGGAGATACGTATCGTCAACAGAGCAAAATGGCTTCTTATAAGCGAGATAAAAATGGATGAATCCTCGGCCCACAGATACATAGAAAAGCAGGCTATGGACCGCTGTATTTCCAAAAAAGCCGTGGCCGAGGAGATAATAAAAACCTACGGATGATACAAATAAAGAGTGTTTTTATGTTATCCCTTCACCGAGCCTTGCATCATGCCGTTTATCAGATATTTCCTGAAAAGAAGCGCCATCAGGGCAGGTGGAAGTATGGCCAGGAGGCCTCCCGCCGCCGTCACGCCGTAAAATATGGTATCCTTGGTCATAAACTCCGAGGTGACTATGGATACGGGCTTTGTGGCGGCGCTTGAAGCGAGTATCAGAGGTATCTGGTACTGTCCCCATGATGACAAAAACATTATCAAAGCCGACGCCGCTATTATGGGATATGATACCGGAAGTATCACCTTGAAAAAGCAGGTCATGTAGCCGCATCCGTCCACTCTGGCCGCCTCGTAGAGCTCCCTCGGTATCGACGCGAAATAATTGCTCATAAGCCAGGTGTTCATGGGAAGGAAAGAGCTTACGTACACGAGACTGAGCCAAAAGGACTTGTCGAGGAGCCTGTGGGTGGAATAAATACGAAACAGCGGGATGATGGTGGCAAAGACAGGGATGACCATGGTTATCAGAAGCCCGTACTTTATGAAGGCCCTCCCCTTAAATTTCATTGCCGACAGGGCGTAGGCTGTGAGCACAGCCACAGGAAGCCCTATTATAAGAGTTATTGCCACCGCCTTTACCGAATTCAGCATTCCCTGCGTAAATCTCAGTGAATACCGGGACTCCATATCCAAAAGCTCGACATAATTGCCCCATGTCATCTCCCCCGGGAGCATTTTCAGAGTGTTTGTGAACATCTCATACTCGGGGGTCACAGAGACTATGAAAGCCCACACAAAGGGGCCAAGGGTAAGTATAAGAAACAGGCAGCAGGCCGCTATATAAAGGGCGTTTGCGCCCTTATTTTTTCTCTTTTCAAATTCTTTCGCTCTCATCTGTGAAATCCCCCGTTAATAAGTTATCTCCTTATTGAGGCTCCTTAAATAGAACACTCCTATCGCCGAGGTCAAAAGCATTATGACGTAGGTGAGGGCGCTGCCCTTTCCGAAGTCAAGGAAGCTGAAGGTGGTGAGGTAGTTCTGTATCAGCAGGTTCTTTCCGGTGTCGGAGAATCCCGCCAGAGCCACTATCTCGTCAAATATATTCACAGCCGTGACCGAGGCGCTCGTCATTCCTATCCCGATAAAGGGAAGGGAGAGAGGAAGCGTTATATATCTGAAGGAGGATAGTGTGCCGCACCCGTCTATGGCCGCCGCCTCATAGAGCTCCTTTGGTATGGTCTTGAGCCCTGCCAGACAGACTATCCCGCAAAAGGGCGCCGAGCGCCAAGCCGTAACTATGGAAACCACAGTCAAGAGCAGAAACCTGTCCGATATCCAATCTATAGGCTTTTCAGCGATCCCGAGGGCGATCAAAAGCTTGTTCACAAAACCGTAGCCCGGAAAAAATATAAACTTCCATATGATGCCGTTCACTATGGGAGGCATTGCCCAGGGAAGTATGGCAATGGCAAGGAACAAGCCCGACAGCCTGTGCTCCCTGTTTAATATGAGGGCTACCGCAAAGCCGAACACCGTAGTCAGGATCACCACCACTATCAGCAGGAAGACCGTATTTTGGAGGCTGTATAAGAAGTCCTCTGACCGCAGCACATCTATATAATTCTTAAGCCCTATAAATTCAATGTCATCAGGCCTTGTAAGCTTCATCCGCTTAAAGCTGTAGCTGAAGGTGACGGCTATGGGGTAATATACCAGAGCTATCATCAGAATCATCATCGGTAACAGTAATATGTATGGCAATATCTTATTGTACAGCTTTCTCACAGGCTTCTCCTCAAAACAAATCTTTTGTAAAGCTATTATACAACAAAAGGGGCTGCCGCAATCATCTTTTTTGCAGCAGCCTCTTTAACCTCGACAGAATTACTGAGCCAAAAGCTCCTTTATCTTCGCATCCATGGCGTCAAAGGCCTCCTCGGGAGTCTGATCTCCGAGCACCATGCTGTTGACGTTATTGTATATGGTGTTCGTCATCTCGGCATAGAAATCGGGAACTCCGTTGGGGAAGGGGCTCTTTATGAGCTCCGCCTGCTCAAGCATGGCTCCGGGAGTCTTTATGGTCCCGTCCTCTATCATCTCCGCTATTACGGAATTTCTGTTGGGTATGGATCCGTTTGCCAGATAGAGCTCCTTCTCTATCTCTGCGGAGTTGAGCCACTTAACAAAGGTTATGGCAGCCTCCTTGTTCTCCGAATAAGCTGAAACTCCATATGCCTCGGGAAGGGGCATGGTCCTGTCGGATACTCCGTCGGTTCCGGGAAGGAGGATAGGCTCTATCTTTCCGAGAACATCTTCGGCAGTCTTCTCGGGATCGGAAATGAAGTTCACAAACTTTGTGGGGCCGACCATGAAGCTGGTCTCTCCCGAGCAGATCTTGTTGTAGCAGTCCATTCCGGTGGCAGTTCTCATAGCGGGATCAACGTATCCGTCTGTCACCATCTTGTTCTCAAAGGTGAGAGCATCAAGGACGGAGTCCTTGTTGAGAGTTCCGTCGTCATTGAATACAACTCCACCCTTTGCCCAAGCAAGCCATGTAAGAGATGTGGTTCCGGCCTCCTCTGCGCCCATAGGCATAGAGAAGGGATACTCGCATATTCCCGCCTCCTTTATGGCCTTCATAGCTGCCTCAACATCAGCCCAAGTCTCGGGAGCCTCGGTTATCCCCGCCTCCTCGAAATGCTCGGTGTTGTAATAGGCTATCCTGTAGTCGTTGGCATAGGGAAGGGCAAGTATCTTTCCATCGATGGTGAAGGTCTCTATTGTGGGCTCGTCAGCTATGTCCTCCGCTGTCATCTCGATGGGCTCCAGCCATCCTGCGGAGTTCATCTCTCCTACCCATGACCAGTCTACCTCAAACACGTCCGCCGCAGCCTGTCCGCCCACAGCAGCGATGGATACCTTGTCTCTTATGTCGTCCCATGATACTTCGGTGACGTTTACCTTGCAGCCGGTCTCCTCCTCAAATCTCTTTAAGAGCTCCTCACCGGGATTGCCCCAGTCGGGAACCATCATGGTGAGCTCAACGCCTGTAAGGTCATCCGCCGCTCCCTCAGCCTCGGCAGCCTCTGTTTCCTCTGCCTCGGTCTCTTCGGTGTCTGCCCCGCCAGTCTCTGCAGCAGCCTCCGTCTCCGCTGCAGCCGCAGTAGTCTCCTCCGCGCTCTCATTGCTTCCGCATGCCGCAAGGGACATGGCAGCCGCAAAGAAAAGCGCTGTAATTACAGATCTCTTTTTCATAATAACCTCCGGTTAAAATATTGTCGAATCTGATATTACAGCCGCTTTAAAATCTTGTCAACCTGCCCGAAAATCGTGACTTTCGCTTCGTCGGCCGCGGATTTTACATAAACTTACAGAAACATAAGACCGTAAGCTCACGAAAGCTATAACTGTATTAAATCCTGATTTTCCGGATAGTCCAAGGACTTTACAAATAGTATCAAAAAAAGAATATAAATTTTTTTATTCTTTTTTGCATTTCCACAATGCCATCGGATGGTTATGTATCCGCTCTACTATCATGGCATCCTCAAAAAGCAATTCCGGCTTATAATCCTTTGCCATGAATCTCTCCATATACTCTCTTTCCCCTTCTGTCGGCTTCATAAGCGATGCTATGTACCCCTTTGCCTGTTGCTTCTTCCCTTCCACGTCGAACTTATCCCTGAGAGCCAAAACCGGAAAAAGCTCTGTTTTTATTTTTGAAAAGACGAGGCTGTCTATGGCAGATGTATCAAAATCCTTGTTCACTTCTTTCGCAGAGATCGTCGCATAGAAGATAATGGTTTTTCTGAACATGTCCTCTTCTCCTAAGAACAACTTCATATCAATCATATTACAAAAGTCATACAGATCCCTTGCGGCAGCTCTGCTTATCAAAGCATTAGCCTTTGCCGCAAATATCTCCATAGCTGCAACCGTACTGACCTTTATTTGTTCTCCAAAAGCATCCGTCACAAAGCCTCTGTGTTCTGCCGGAAGTACATGCGCCCTCAGAGAGTAGTTGATCTCTATTTTGATCATATCCCTGTTACCGGTCGAATTTATGTAGCTATAATAGAATGCATCCAAACTGTGACTGAATCTCGAAGCATCAGACAGAAAGTACCCTTGTTCTGTCATAAACACCTTCAAAATCTCCGCCAAATATTCTCTTTCGATTATCGTCTCTGCTTTTGACAGATTAGGGACAAAATCCAAATCTATATCAACAGACAACCTTGGCAGATTGAAAACAGTTCTTCATTCTTTTTATATTCTTTGGGTATACCAACCTCCATTCGCCGGAATAGCCGGGTTCACTTATACCATTTGTCAGATATCTCTTTGAATTTCCGATCCTATCCTTACACATTCTTATAAAATCATCGCTTATACCAAGCTCTGCCTGGTATTCACTGAAGATAAATCCGATTTTTCTGTACAAAAAAGCATTATTATACTCATACAAATACTTAAGCAGCTTTGCCTCATCAATACTACTTACGGATGTTACACACGCAATTACCTCTTCAGGTCCGGCTATAAGATTCATATCCTTTATGGAATCAACTATCGTTCGTTCCTTATCAGTAACCCTGACACCACCGCCAAACTCCGGGGAGAATATGCCGGCTTGGATATTCCCTTTAATATAATGATATGTGTATCCATCAAATTCAAAATCGTGAAAACGAGTCTCCGAGCCGACAAAAACCTCATAGAGGACCTGATCGGTGATTCCGTAATACTCAAAGGCTGTATGATGGGATACATAAGAAGACGGTGTTATGGCACTTGCAATCTGAAACCTGTTCGCCACCGGTCCGCCATACTCCCCGCTCACGCACGTATATAATCCGTTTCGGATTTTTAATACCATACTTTCCTTCAAAAGCTTTCCCAATGCTACTCTTGCTGTTCGTTCACTTGAATACAGAGCAATTACTTCTTTCATTGAAAAAACCGGATATTTCAACAGTTCATAATACAAATTCATATTTAAACTCCATGTTGTTAAATATGCGTCTTGTTTTACTCTATTTTATGTTTTTTTTATACATATTCTTAACTTATCACTATAGAACCATTTTGTCAATTCAGACTTAGAAAAGCGAGAGGGGATATCCCCTCTCGCCGAAATTACTTTATCTTGTTTTTCTTTCAATTACTTCTTCTGTACGTACTTCAAGCAGTCCAGAGTAACCGCTACAAGAATGATTATACCTGAGAAGATGAACTGAAGGTTTGTGTCGATTCCCAGTATGGTGAGCGAATATGTGAGGGCTGTGAAGATGAGCACACCCACAACTACGCCTGATATCTTACCGATACCACCTGTGAAGGATACGCCGCCGACTACGCAGGCTGCGATGGCGTCTGTCTCCCATCCTTGTCCGTATGCAGCTGAACCTGAACCTACCATTCGCATACACTCAAGCCATGATCCGAATCCGTAAAGTATACCTGCCAGCATGAAAGCACCTACAGTTACCTTGAATACGGAGATACCTGATACTGATGCAGCCTCGGGGTTTCCACCCACTGCGTAGAGGTTCTTACCGAAGGTAGTCTTGTTCCAGATGAACCATATGATAGCTACCGCTGCCACCGCCCAGAGGATGATGGTGGGGAAGCCGTTGATCCTGGGGATCATCATATTGGGTATAGTTGACTCTATAGCACCGAAGGAAACACCCTTTGTGGCGTATGTTGTCAATCCGAAGATTATGAGCATGTTCGCCATGGTTGATATGAAGGGGTGCATCTTAAACTTTGCTGTGAAGCATCCTGCAATAGTTGTGAAGAAGGTACACATGATTATACACATAACAAGTGCAAATATTATCTTCACTCCTACGGGAAGTCCGGAGAAGTCAAAGGCATGTCCGAATACCATACCGGTGTTGGGTCCGTTGTGCATTATGATGGTGGCTGTGGTCATACCCATACCTACCATACGTCCGATGGAGAGGTCCGTACCTGCAAGGAGGATGAGGGCCGCAACACCAAGCGCAAGGAACATTCTGGGCGAAGCCTGCTGAAGTATGTTCAGAATGTTGTTGTAGGTGAGGAGCGGAACTCCCTTTATAACGGGTGTTATAGCGCAAAGGAAAATGAATATGATTATGATCGCTATATAAAGTCCGTTTCTGAGGAGGAAATCTCTCTTGTTGAAGGTGTACTGATAGTTCTCCCATCTGTCCGCCAACTTCTCCGCAAAGGTAAACTTTGAGAGACGGAGAAGATCTATAAGGTGGCTCTTGTAGGCGTAAGCATCATGCTTTCTGTCCTTGATGTTCTGGAGATCCTTCTCATACTCCATCTTGGCGTCAAAGAGCCTGTTCTTATATACGTATTTCTCGTCTTTTATCTCCTGGCTGTCTGTTATCTTTGAGATGGTCTCCTGGTGCTCCTTCTGAAGCTCGGCAAGCCTCTCCTTATATTTCTCCTGAGCCACGCCCTTTTCAGCCTTGCAGCTCTCGCATATGGGCTGATAATATTCTTTGTCATAGTGAGCCTTGAGGTAGCTCTCGGCGTCAGCGATGAGCTTTGCTATCTCATCCTTATTCTTCGCCTCCACCGCCTTTGCGGCCTCAAGCTCGGACTGAGCCTTTTTAAGCTTCTCCTCTTTCTCCGCGCTCGTGTAGATCCTGTCTCTCTTTATCACGTCGATATCGTTGAGAAGAGAGACTACCTTGTCGGTACCGTCAACTCTGAGGCTGTCGATCTTTGCCTGGATCTTGCCTACATAATCATCTATCGGCTGAAGCAGTGTCTTGGCCTGTTCAGCTGTCAAAATCTTATCGTTATTAGCCATAATCTCAATATCTCCCTCATTATAGGTATTTTGCGCTGAGTCTCAAGAGCTCTTCCTGGTTTGTCTCCTTGGTGTTGACAATTCCGGAAAGGTGCCCGTTGGACATAACACCAATACGGTTTGTGATTCCCAAAATCTCGGGCATTTCAGACGAAACAACTATGATTGTCTTTCCTTGCTTTGCCATATTGATGATCAGCTCATAAATCTCATATTTGGCACCGACATCAATACCTCTTGTGGGTTCGTCCATCATGAATACCTGAGGACTGCGCTCAAGCCACTTACCGAAGATGACCTTCTGCTGGTTTCCTCCGGAGAGGCTCGTTATCATATCGTCAGGGCCCATACATTTGGTATGCATGATCTTTATCTCATTCGCCGTGGCCTTGACCATCTTTGAATCAGACAGCGCAATGCCTGATTTATACTGATTCAAATTCGCAATAGTCGTATTGAAAGTAAGGTCGCTCTTTAAGAAAAGTCCGTTTGCCTTTCTCTCCTCGGTGATCATGGCAAAGCCATGCTCTATAGCTTCCTTCGCATTATTGAAATTCATAAGGCGGTTCTTGAAATATACTCTTCCCGCCGCTCTCGTCCTTACTCCGAAGATAGTTTCCAAGAGCTCTGTTCGGCCTGCTCCAACGAGTCCGTAGAGTCCGAATATCTCTCCCTCTCTCACGTCAAAGGTTATGTCCTGCAGATGAGGCTCATATTTTGTGGAAAGGTGCTGTATCGAAAGTATGGGCTCCTTGGGGGTATTGTCCACGGGAGGGAAACGATTTTCGAGGGAACGGCCTACCATGGCTGCGATAAGCTCGTTCATATCAGTTTCCTTGGAGCTCTTTGTCATGACGAGCTTTCCGTCTCGAAGCACTGATATCTCGTCGCATATCTCAAATATCTCGTCCATCTTGTGAGAGATATAGATAAGAGATATGCCCTGATCCTTCAGCATCCTCATCATCTCAAAGAGCTTGTCAACCTCCTGCACCGTGAGGGAGGATGTGGGCTCGTCCAGGACTATGACCTTTGAATTGTAGGACATCGCCTTGGCTATCTCACACATCTGCCTCTGAGAAACCGACATGTTTCTCATGGGCTGGGAGAGGTTCACAGTCATTCCAAGCTTTCTGAAAAGCTCGGTAGCCTTCTTTTTCATTCGTCCTTCATCGACAATTCCGGCGGAATTTACCGGATAGCGGCCCAAGAAAAGGTTGTCAATAACGTTTCTCTCGAGACACTGATTCAATTCCTGATGAACCATTGCGATACCGTTTTCAAGAGCATCCTTGGGACCTGAGAAGCTTATCTCCTTTCCGTCGAGAAAGATCGTGCCCTCATCCTTCTGGTAGGTTCCGAAGAGACATTTCATCATAGTGGATTTGCCCGCTCCGTTCTCGCCCATAAGCCCCATGACAGTCCCGCGCTTCACATCGAGATTGATGTGATCAAGCACCCTGTTTCGGCCGAAGGACTTACTCATACCGCGTATCGATAAGACGATATCATCTTTCTTATCTGCCATATTATTACCCCTGTATCTGCTTATTGATAGTGCCGGCAGTGAAACCGACATTATCGTGCTTTCCTTGTCCTAAATAGGGTATTAGGGAGAATTTCTTCTCCCTAATAGCCTGTACATTCTTATTTCAACAAATATTATTGACTAAGCAATGCTGTGTAAGAAGCTGCATTATCTGTCTTAACCATGTTGATAGCGAATGCATCGTACTGGCTCGGGTTGCCGAGACGGTTTGTAATGTTGGACTCTGTCTGTCCGTCACCGCCGATGTAATCTACATTGAGGTTAAGAAGATCATCGTAGTTCTGAAGAAGAGGCTGATATGTTGAGCTAAGGAAGTTATCCGAAGCGTTGTAGATGTTCAGCCATACATTCTTTGTGGGATGAGCTTCTGCATCAAGCTGATTTGAAACAGGTGCATAAACCTTTGTGGAGTCTGTGAAATCCTGATAGTTGTCAGCTGTTACGGCTACGTTCAAAGCATAGTATGAACGCTCCTCATCATTGTAAACATAAACGTCGTCTGAAAGTACGTTACCTGCCTCGTCAGCTGTTCCGATACCTGTGTCGATATCTACGCCGTCAAGTGCGTTACGAAGAACACGGAGTGTAAGGTAAGCCTGAACGTCAGCGTGCTGGCTGATGGTTCCGCCGTATCCCTCAGCTATAGCTGCAACTGCGTCTGCGTTTGCATCATAACCGAATGTGGGAACATTGTTGTCCTTTGACCAAGCGTTGAACATTGACATTCCCATACCGTCGTTGTTTGAAACAACTACATCGATCTGATCTCCGAAAGATGCTGACCATGTTCCGATAGCATTACCTGCTGTAGCGGCATCCCATGTAGCACCTGCAGAGTTCTTCATCTCCTGAGAAGCAAGCTCACGAACTGTGTATGTGGTTCCGTTGACCTCGATGGTTCCGTCCTGAACAGCTGTTGCGGTTCCGTCTGTGTTGGTTCCGATAGGATCGCTGTTTACAGCGCCGTTAGCGTCAACGCCTGTTCCGAGAGCTGAACGAACACCTCTTGTACGAGCTATTGAATCGTTGTGTCCGATATCGCCGATAGCGAGAACGTAACCGATGATTCCGTCGCCGTTTCTGTCTATGGTGTCGATGTTGGCCTCGATGTAATCTCTTACCATCTGGCCCTGAAGCTCTGCACCCTGGTTAGCATCGAATCCTACATAGTAGGTGTTGTCATTGAATGTAAGAGCAGCCATGTCAAGCTCTCCTGTTGAGCTGTTTGAAGGCTGACGGTTGAACCATACGAGGGGCTTATCCTTGTTGGCTACTTCTGCGTCGGCAGCAGCCTCTGTCTCCGCTGCGGCCTCTGTCTCTTCTGCGGCATCCTCGGCAGCAGCCTCTGTCTCTGCTGCTGCAGCTGCTGTAGTCTCCTCAGCGGTCTCTCCGCCTCCGCAACCTGCAAGAGCAAGCGCTGCAACTGAAGCTACAGCCAATGCCATGAATCTTTTTTTCATATAATATCTCCTCCCTTCGGAATAAATGTCGGATACTTTTTCCCTTGGTATCCGTACATTTAATATTATATACTTTTTCAGTGAAATGTATATCCCAAATTTCACAGATTTTTGTTAAAATTTCAACTGTATGTTCCGGGAAGAATCGTTGATTTGTGCATTTTATATCAGTTTTATCATTAAACTATAGCGTTTTATTCATATTTAAACAGTATTTTTTGATATTCCGGCTCAAACATATTATCTCTTGTGACTACAGTGGTCTCCGTGTCCACATCACGCTCTTTCGGCTCATCTCCCTCTATCAGCCTGTATGCGCTCTCCACCCCCAGATATCCCATTGCATAGGGGTTTTGGACTATGAGTGCATCCACCACCCCGGTCTCAAGGAAATTCACACATATCTCGTTTGAGTCGAAGGCTATCACGGACACGCTGTCCTTATTTCCAAGGTCATCCACAGCCTGCCCCACACCCAGGCTGGTCCACTCGTTGAAGGTGGCCAAAACGTTTATCTCGGGATTCGTTGCCAAAAGCTCCTTTGTGCCTCTGCAGGCGTCCTCCGGAGTTGAAAGCACATAGACAGTCTCTATGCTCTTTACCCTGTCGTCCGCCTCCATTATCTCACGAAAGCCCTCCTCGCGTCTCCTTCCGTTCTCGGTATTCCGGTCAAAGTTGACTATGCCTATATGATAGGCCTCCTCACCGCCTGATACCTCGAAAACAGCTCTTGCAGCCATCCGCCCTGCCTCATAGCTGTCCGTACCTATCCTGCAGCTTATGAGATCTGTGTTTACCTCGCTGTCGATATTGACTACCGGTATCCCCGCCTTCACGGCTTCGTTCACCGCCTCGGCATTTTCGTTGTAATCCACCGCGGAAAAGACTATGGCGTCCGTGCCGTCCTCAATGGCCTCTCTTATCATCTTGTTTTGCGTCTCGAAATCCTCCTCATCCTCAGGCCCCTTCGTATAGAGCTCCACATTGTATTCCGTGGCGGCGGCGTTGCCTCCCGAGAACACCGATTTGAAAAACTCCGAACCGGTGGATTTCATTATCATAGTCACCTTATATTTCGTGCTTTGGCTGATCTTCCCCTCCATAAATCCCCTATAGGCGAATCCCAGAAGGACGAACATAAAAAGGACTGCTGTAAAGGCTATTGATATCCACTTCAGACTGGTTTTATTTCTCAATATTTTCCTCCTTAAGCTTCGGCATCCTTATGGTGACTTTTGTTCCCTTGTCCTGCTCGCTCTCTATGGTTATGCCGTATTTTTCCCCGAAATATATCTTTACCCTGTCGTTTACGTTCTTTATGCCTATGCCTCCGGTCCTCCCGTGGGCGTCCTTTTCAAGTATGCCCCTGCACTCCTCGGGGCTCATGCCGACGCCGTTATCGGTGACGGAAAATACCACCTCGTCTCCCTCGGAGTATATATCTATGGTTATCTCTCCCTCATCTATCATCCTGTTTATCCCGTGATAGATGGCGTTTTCTATTATGGGCTGCAGGGTTATCTTGTTGCAGTAATATTTGAGGCACTGCTCCTCCACGTTGAAGCTGTAGCCAAACTGATTCTTGTACCTGAAATTCTGTATTTTCAGATAGCTCTTTGCATGCTCCACCTCTTTTTCTACGGGTATGAGCTCATGTCCCTTGCTGATGCTTATGCGAAAGAGCCTGGCAAGGGCGTTTACCATGTCAACGGCCTCCTTGTTTCGGCCGTCCTCGCACATCCAAGCTATAGAGTCCAAGGTATTGTACAGAAAATGGGGATTTATCTGAGCCTGCAGAGCCCGAAGCTCTGTCTTCCTCAAGGTGGTCTCCTCCTTTTTCACCTTTGCCATGAGCTCCTGTATCCTCACCACCATGTGTCCGAAGGAATCGGACAGTGAGTTTATCTCGTAGCTTCCCTTCACCGGGGTGTATGTAAATCCCTCCGCATTTTTTTCAAACTCCCCCATGGCGTTCATTAGGTTACCGATGGGCTTCGTGATATGCCGTGTGAGGACTATGCTGCTTATTAAGGTCGCTGTTATGACTATGAGTATCAGCACCAAAAGCAAAAACACGCAGCTCAAAAGATTATCCGTGATGGTCTCGTCCACAAAGCTTACCGCCACTATGCGCCAGTCGCTGCCCGCCTTTGAGGAGATGCTGTATATTATCCCCGCCTCCTCGAAGCTCCCGTCAGGCATTGACTTCAATATCTCCGTGTCCTCGTCCTTAAGTCCCGCAAATATCAGCTGCTGCTGGGGATGGTATATTATATTTCCCTCCCTGTCCATGATGAAGCAGTAGCCGTGCTGCCCTATGCCTATATTGTCTATATATGAGGCTATCTGAGAGAATTTCGTGTCAAGGACCACAGCCCGCCGCTCTCCGCCTGTCTCCATAACTCCTGTTATCGAGACCACCCAAGGGTAGCTGTCTTGAAAGATGCTCTCCACATGGGGTTCCGAGATGGAATATATCCCCTGTCCCTCCGGTATGAGTTCACTGTCATAGGAAAGGTTCGTGTATATCTCGGGCTTGAGCTTCTCCTCACCCACCCAGGCATCTATGAGCTCCCCCGTCTCGATGTCGTACTCCGTCACCGCCACCGCGTCAGGCCTTAAGCTCACCAAGTGATTCAAAAGCTCATCCTTTTCCTTCTCCTCCAGAGAGAAGGCCTCCTTTATGCCCTCCATGGAGTTATATATCTCCGCCATATAGTTCTCCACTATATCCGAGATCTGCTCCGTGGTCTGCTCCCCTGATATCATGACATTCCTTGTGAGCGAGCTGTGGTATATGCGCACAAATACAGCGGTGCCCGCAGCGAGCGCCGCTGTTATTATGCCTACAACAAGCAGAGTCATCACTCCCGAGGCGGTGTTGAGCTTCTGTTCTATCCTTTTCTTAAGCCCGGTCCTTCTCATCATGCCTCCTCCGGAGTTCTCTGTCTCAGCATATTCGGCGATATGCCCTCATATTTTTTGAAGCAATAACTGAAATAATGCTGGTCATTGTAGCCGCAGGCCTCGGATATCTCTCTCACCTTCATGGAGGTGTTCGTGAGGAGCTCCTTTGCGGTCTCCATACGCTTAAACGTAAGGTAGTCTATAAAGCTCCTTCCCGTCCTCTTTTTTATGAGGGAGCTGAGATAATTGGGGCTTGCCCCTATGTCGGTGCTGGCCTTCACAAGGGAAAGGTCCGCATCCTGATAATTTTTTTCTATATATTCTATGGCATGGTCGCAGATATCCGTGCTGCCTGCGGACCGTTCCTCCTTCATAAGCTCGATATCGGAGATATAGCTCACGCCGCTCTCCCTCTCTCCGTCCAAGGAGTGCATCGCCTTCACGGAATCGCTGCAGGATCTGTAAAGATGAGTCATCCTCTCTGTGGTCCTTCCGGCGCCTATAAAGCATACCTGCCCCAATATCCTCTCGGTGGACTGTATTATCTCGTCAAAGGCTATATGGAGGTACTTGTCAAAGGTCCCCTTGGTGGCTGCAAGCACCGATACAGTCTTGTCCCCGCAATAAAAGGTCCTCGCCCTCATGTATTTTTTCAATATACCGTCTACCGCGTGTACATGGCTGTAGGCCGTGCGGTTTACTCCGCCGCTGTCTCTGAAATTTAAGGATATGACGTTGAACCTTATATTCTCCCTCTCCTTGCCTATAAAGCCCAAGGACGCCGCCTCGTTCAGAAGCCTCTCCTCCCTCTCCCGGGAGTCGTCAGTCTGAGTGGAATCAAGCACAAGGGGCAGCAAAAACTCCGACAGATCCGCGTCGTTTCGCCTTGTCTCCGCGAAATCCCTGAAAAAAACGTCTATTTTTTCCTTTATGACGCGAAGGTTCTCCGTGAGCTCCGACATGGAGATGGGCTTTAACATATAGCTGATTATATTGTAGCGTATAGCCTCCTGGGCATAGGAAAAATCATCATAACCGCTGAGAAAGGCGATCTGGGTGTAGGGTCGCACCTCCCTCACCTGCCTTGCCAGCTCCAGCCCCGAGATAAAGGGCATCCTGATATCCGTCAAAAGAAGGTCGGGCTCTGTCTTCTCCACAAGCTCGAGGGCCTCGGCGCCGTTTTCCGCCTCACCCACAAGCTCAAAGCCCAACTCGTTCCAGTTTATGTTCCTGACTATCGCTCTCCTCAGCTCCTCCTCGTCGTCAGCTACAACTATCTTGTACATCAAGCCTCCTTGTCTGTCTTGTATCTCATCCGTATCTCATCTATAAAGCTTCCGGTCTTTTCTTCGTCTCTCACGAGGACCGATTTTATCTCCCTCGCTATGGCCTCTATCACGTTTACCGTGACGCTGTTTCCGAATTGTTTGTAGAGATGGGTGTCCGCAAGCTCCAGCTTGAAGCTGTCCGGGAAGCCCTGAAGCCTCGCCCACTCTCTGGGAGTAAGCTTTCTCACGCCCTCTCGGTTCACCTCTCCCTTTATGTGGGTGACGGGCTTGAAATCCTTTAAGCGCTTGTCCACTATCAGATTGCGCTCTCTGCCCATTCCTCCGCATACGAGGGCTCCCGCTGTCCCCTCTATGTCTCTTATCTCATAGCCGAAGCCGTTGCCCTTGTCCTGATGGCGCTTTTTGTGTCTCCTCAGAGTCTCAAGATAAACGTCTGAGAGGTAGTATTTGACGCTCACGGGATCTTTTTCCATTATATCCTTTATGCAGGTCTTTCTCCCCGTGGCTTCGGGGAATTTAAATCCGCTGCTGTCTATATCTTTTCTGAAAGCTACTATGTATACTCTCTCCCTGTTCTGGGGAACTCCGAAATCCTTGCTGTTGAGCACAGTCGAGTACACGTTATATCCCAGCTGGTTCAATGTGCCCTTTATGACCTCGAAAGTCCTGCCCCTGTCATGTATCACCAAGCCCTTTACGTTCTCACAAAAGATAACCTTGGGCTTATGAAACTCGCATATCCTTGCCACGTCAAAGAAAAGGGTGCCTCTTGACATCCCCTTATAATCGTCGTCAAAGCCCATGCGCCGCCCCGCAAGGCTGAAGGCCTGACAGGGAAATCCGGCGAGACAGATATCGAAGGAGGGGATCTCCTCCTCCTTCTCCTTCGTTATATCCCCCGCTATATCAAAGCTGTCGCTGAAATTGAGCTTATATGTCTTCTTCGCGTATTCGTCCCACTCACAGACGTAGACGGTCTCTATCTCGTCTCCGAAGGCTCTGTCAAACCCGAGCCTTATCCCGCCTATACCCGCGAACAGGTCGATCGACCTGAATACCTCATGTCCTCTTTTATATTCCGCCATGCTGCCGCTCCGTATCGAAAATTATGAAGTCATTATATCCTAAAAACACAGGGTTGGCAATCCGGGCTTAAGCTCCTTCCGTCTCCCGGATCACAGCCTCTATCTCATCAATGCAGCCCTCGGGATCCTTCAAAATATCCTTTCTCCAAAAATGCAGCGCTCTCCATCCCATGAAGGAAAGCTCCTTATCGACCTTAAAATCTCTCTCTATGTTTTTTCCGATCTTCTCTATCCAAAAATCGCCTCGGGGATTTCCCTCAAAATGCTTTTTCAGGCCGTCAAAATCCTTTCCATGAAAAAATTCGCTGTCACAGAACACCGCTATCTTATACTTCGTGAGAGCGATGTCGGGCTTTCCGGGGAGCTCCTTGAAATTTTTTCTGTATCTGTAGCCCCTCTCCCAAAGCTTTTTCCGAAGAAGGAGTTCTATATCCGTGTCCTTGTTTTTTACCCTGCGCATGTTTTCGCTGCGTTTTTTCTTGCTTAACCTGTCCATATACTCCTCCCCCCTTGATCCCCGAAAAAGAATATCTCGCCGCATTTTCAAAGGAGAGGCCTAATCGAATTCTCCCTCCAGAAATGCGAGAGCATAATCCACATATATGTTGCACGAAAGGAGCAAAGCCTCCTCGTCTATGTCAAAGTGACCGTTATGCTGAGCTACCCCTGTGTCGGGATTTTTGTCGCTGTGTGTTCCCAAGAAGCCGTAAACTCCCTTTGCAACGGCCAGATAATCCGCAAAATCATCCGCCACCAAGGCCTTCTCCTGATTTCTGATTATATTTTCAGCGGGTATGAGCCTCTCCGCCACTTTTGAAGCCTCATCGCAGGCCTCCCCGTCATTTATGAGGGGCGCGGCATAGTCCTTAAACTCCACCTTTGCAAAGCCTCCCAGCATCTTCGCCGAAGACTCCGCAATCTCTCTCACCCTTTGATTGGTCCGCTCCCTTGACTCATGGGTAAACGCCCTTGTAGTTCCCTCCAACACCGCATTTTCCGCAACGATATTGTAGGATGTTCCGGCATCAAGCCTTCCCACTCCGACTATGACCGTGTCCAAGGGTGAGGTGCCCCTGGAAACTATGGACTGCAGGGCATTTACCGTCTGGGCGGCAATATAGAGGGCGTCCACCCCAAGCTCCGGAGTGGAGACATGAGCCCCCTTTCCCTTGATCTTTATCTTAAAGTAATCGCAGCTTGCATTCATGGGCCCTGCGGTAAAGGATATGGTCCCCGAAGGAAGCTTCGGAGACACGTGGGCCCCGTAAACTCTCTCGACGTCCTTCATAAGCCCCGCCTTCACAAAAAGCTTCGCCCCCGCGCCTATCTCCTCGGCCTGCTGGAAAAAAAGCTTTATCCTTCCCGAAAACTCGTTTTCCTTCTCCTTGAGTATCTTTGCCGCTCCGAGAAGCGTCGCCGTATGTCCGTCATGTCCGCAGGCGTGGCATACCCCGGCATTTTGGGAGCGGTATTCGCAGCCCTCCTTCAGATCCTCCATGGGGAGCGCGTCCATGTCAGCCCTCAGGGCTATACATCTCTTCTTCTCCTCAGGTGCTCCCGCAGCCTTCTTTCCCTCTATCACGGCATATACCCCGGTCTCTCCCACTCTCTCGTGGGGGATTCCGAAGGAGTCAAGCTCCTCCTCTATGACCCTTGCCGTGTTGAACTCCTTTAAGCTAAGCTCGGGATGGGAGTGAAAATATCTCCTCTTTCCTATTATATAATCTCTCTCCTTTAAAACATAGTCCCTAAGCATCGGGAAATCCCTCCTTTAAGGCTCATATCCAAGCCGATTATTAAAAGACTGCCGCAGTATTCCCGCAGCAGCCTTTATCTCTCTTTATTTTAGAATGCGCAGATGAACGCTCCGTCGTAGGCCTCGTCTATAGTTGCCTTTACCTCATCTGTCTGATAGGCTTCAACCACCTTCTTGTAGGTCTCGTTGTCCTTATCCTCTTCCCTTGCGGCAATTATGTTTATGAGCTGGGCCACGTTGGGATTTGTCTCGGGATCAACGTCCTCTGTAAATATAGCGTCCTCCTTGGGGTTGAGTCCCGCCGTAAACGCATTTCCTCCGTTTATAACGGCTGCCGCACAGTCAGGCAGAAGGTTTGCAAGGGTTGCCGACTCCGCCTCCATTATCTCTATCTGAACATTATACTTTATAATGTCGAGCTTTGTGGGTGTATATCCCTTCTCGGGATTGCACTCTATAAGTCCTGCTGCCTCCAAAAGCTTCAATGCCCTTCCTCCGTTTGTGAGGTCGCTGGGGATGGCGATGATGTCTCCGTCCTTTATGTCCTCAACAGAGGATATCTTGTCCTTGTTGTTGAATATTGCAAGGGGCGCGATTATAGTGTCTCCGATGTCTGCAAGCTTATAGCCTGCAGTCTCTATGTCGTTTGCAAGGAAGGCCTTGTGCTGGAAAGCGTTCAGGTCTATCTCTCCATCGTTCAATGCTCTGTTGGGGGTGGCGTAATCCGTGAACTTTACAAGCTCCACCTGAATGCCCTCGGGAGCAAGGAGCTCATTTACGGTATCCCACTGGGCATTGTACTCTCCCACAACACCCACTGTAACAGTAGTCACTTCTCCCTCTGAGGCCTCATCGGCCCCCGCCTCGGCCTGAGTATCGGCCGCCTCTGTTTCCTGAGAATTTCCGCCGCAGCCCGCCAAGAAAAGAGCTGCTCCAAGTCCCAAAACTGCAATCAAATTTTTTCTTTTCATAATTCTGTCTCCTTTTCGGTTTTTGTATTGTCTTAAAAAGTTATTGTTGTTTTTATTTTTACGGCACCGTCGTCATCGCCGGCTGACAAGTCCGATACCTCTTTAATAAAACCCGGGTGATCTTATATTCGCTCTTAGTGCTTCGTCTTCTTTATGACGAAATTTCCCACAATCTGCACTATGCTTACCATTATGAGAGTGATTATCACCGATATCCATATGGTGTCTCTCTGGTGGAGCTGATATCCGTATCTGATGGCGAAGTCTCCCACGCCGCCCGCTCCCACGGCTCCCGCCATGGTGGTGAGTCCTATAAGGCTTATGAGAGTTATCATGGATACTCTGGCAATGCCCGGAATGCTCTCCCTGAGATACACTGAAAATATTATCTCCACCGGTGAAAATCCCATGGCCTCGCTGGCCTCTATAAGCCCGGGGTCAACCTCCGCTATTGCCGTCTCTATCTGCCTTGAGAAGAAGGGCACCGTTCCGAATATAAGGGGCACATAGGCTCCCTCCACTCCGAGGCTCGTTCCCACTATGGCTCTGCTCAAAGGTATAAGCAAAAACAACAGTATCAGGAAGGGGATGGACCTCAGTATATCTATGGCCTTGTCTATCACATTGTAGACGGGAACACACTCCAATATGCCGCCCTTCCTTGTGACTATCAAGAGTGATCCGAAGAACAATCCGAAGAAGAAGGATATGATCCCCGATACCGCCACCATCTGAACGGTCTGCCCGGTACACTTCATCAGCTCGGGCGCGAGCTTTTCAAGGTTCGGAAAAATCTGATATATTATTCCCATTATTTTATCTCCTCCGTATCTATGCCTACCGATCTTATGTATTGAACCGCCGCGTCGATATTATCCTTCTCGCCGCTGAACACCACCACAAGCTTTCCCAGGGGTATGTCCTTCAGCACCTCGACATTTCCGAAAATGATGCTGGCGTTTACATTGTATGTCCTTGAGACGTAGGATATTATGGCATCCTTTGTGTTTACGCTGGTGTAGGTCAACATATACATCCTCTCTCCGGGGTTCAGCCTTGTGAGAGGGTTGTCCTCCTTTATGAGCTCGTATATCTTTCCTATATTTCCCGCAGTCTCTATGAAGCTCTTTGTGACGGGCATCTTGGGATGGGAGAACACATCAGCCGTCCTTCCCTCCTCCACAACGCTTCCTGTCTCCATTACAGCCACTCGGTCGCATATATCCTTCACCACCTCCATCTGGTGAGTAATGATGACTATGGTGATCCCGAGCTTTTTGTTTACGGATTCCAAAAGCCTTAAGATCGATCTCGTAGTCTGAGGATCAAGGGCCGAGGTGGCCTCGTCGCAAAGGAGTATCTTCGGATCGTTCGCCAACGCTCTCGCTATTGCGACTCTCTGCTTCTGTCCTCCCGAAAGCTGCGAGGGATATGAGTCGATCTTGTCCGACAGGTCCACAAGCTCCAGAAGGGATCTTATCTTTTTGTCCTTCTCCTCCTTTGAGAGCCCGCTTTTTCTCAGAGCGAACCCCACGTTGTTGTAAACCGTCCTTGAGGGCATCAGGTTGAAGTGCTGGAAGATCATCCCCATCTTCCTTCTGACTGTCCTGAGCTCCTTCTCCGGAAGCTTCACTATGTCGCTTCCGTCTATTATGACCTCCCCTGAATCAGGCCTTTCCAAAAGGTTTATACATCTTACCAGAGTGGATTTTCCCGCTCCCGAAAATCCTATTATGCCAAAGATCTCTCCGTCCTCTATCTTTAAGCTGACATTTTGTACGGCGTGTACATTTCCCGCCGCGGAGTTGAAGGTCTTTGTCACATTCTTTAACTCGATCATGCTTTTTGTCCTTTCCCTACATCTGTTTCGGTATATTTTCGGCATTGCCCGAAGGCTCGGGACGCCTGTATTCATGTATAAAAAAACGCCCTATATATTCTGAAAATATATAGGACGAAATAAACTTATTCCGTGTTACCACCTAAATTCATCCGCCGCTCACACGGCGAACCTCAGCAGGTACGCTTGCCTTAAGCAATTAATACCCTATCGCTGTCACGGGCGATACCCGTCATGTCTTATCCTGAATAAGGTTCATACATGCTGCTCCAAGACCATCTTCGGCTGCTTCATTACCTGCCCACTCTCAGCTTTAAGGGCTCTCTGTAAGGAACTCCACGGCTTACTCTTCTTTTCAACGCCATTTTGTCTGTATTTAATTTTCCCGATTTGAATCGGATGTTTAGATAATAACTGCTGAAAATGATTTTGTCAACTGTTTTTTGCACTATTGACAAATCCCATAATTTAAATATAATTTAACATGAAAATAAAACAACAAGGCTAGGGGCGCTTTATGCTGAGATGGAAGCTTTTGCTTCGGTCCCTCATGACCTGAACAGGATAATGCCTGCGTAGGGAAGCTGATTCTTTCTCATGGCTTTTACCTTGGGATGCGGATCGTTTATCATGCCCCTCCTTAGTAGAATTTTAAGGAGGTTTTTTTATGTCAATGTTTATCAACGCTGGTGGAGGGCTCACGAGCGCAGGTTACTTTGCGTCGGGTGCCGTAATACTTCTTTTGCTCCTCTGCATATTTGCCGTGGCAAGAGGCGACGGCAGAGGCTCGGGAAGAAATTCCTCCGGCTCCGCAATTAAGCGGCTCACCTTCTGCAGCATGTGCATAGCTCTCGCCGCAGTCACAAGTATGATCAAGGTATTTGAGTTTTCCTACGGAGGTTCCGTTACCCTTTGCAGCATGCTTTTTGCCATGCTCCCCGCTTGGTTTTACGGAGCATCCACAGGATTTCTCTGCGGACTCGTGTACGGACTTATACAGTTTCTGTTGGGGCCCTACTTCTTGACCTTTCCCCAGTTCCTCTTCGACTATATCTTTGCCTTCATGATAATGGGTGCTGCGGGATTTTTCTCAAAGACCAAAAACGGCCTGATCATCGGATATATAGTTGCAGCTATCGGAAGGTGGGCAATGGCCACTATAGCGGGACTCATCTGGTATTCCCTCGGCTCAACCATCTGGGAGGGCTGGTCTCCGCTCCCCTCCTCCATGGCCTACAATATAATCTATATAGGCGCCGAGGCCATAGTTACCCTTATAATACTTGGAGTTCCCGCAGTGCGCAGTGCTCTCTCGAGAGTAAAGAAGGCTGCACTGTCATAAGCCGGGGTCCTCTGTGCCATATGCGCATAAATCGAAATACCCTCATTGCCGTTTTTCGGTCAATGAGGGTATTTCAGTTATTTTTTGAATTTGTACCTGTCTTTGACTCCTACTCGCACATGCTCACTTCCACTCCGTCGGAGCAGAGGCTTATATCTCCCAGCTCATCCGTGCGAAGGACCTCGGTGCCTATGCGCTCAAGCTTTCTTTTTGTGCTCTCGTGAGGGTAATCATAGTCGTTATTTCTTCCGCAGCTTATTACAACTGTCTCCGGCTCTACGGCCTCAAGGAGCTCCCATGATGAGGCGTCTCCGCTGCCGTGATGCCCGGCCTTAAGCACATCGACATCCATGTCAAGTCCCAGCTCTCTCATCGACTCGATTATGTCTGCCTCCTCCTGATACTCCGCGTCTCCCGTGAGGAGAAAAGAAGTCTCCCCGTTTTCAAGGAGTATGGCTATGGAGTAATTGTTGATTGCGCCGCCGTAATCAGCATCGGGATCCGGTGCCAGCACGGTAAACTCCGCGCTCCCCAGCTCGAAGCTGTCCCCGGGCTCCGGCACAAATATGGGGGTGTCGTTTCTCTTGGCGCATTTGAGCACATCGTTATAGGTCTTATTATCCCTCTCATAATCAGGCATCAGGAGCATATCGCAGTCGAGCCTGTCAAGGACCACGTCTATCCCCCCTATGTGATCCGAATGTGGATGGGTCCCTATTACGTACTTGAGCTCCTTTATGCCCTCGCCTTTGATATGCTTTGCCACCTGAACGCCTCTGTCATTTTCCCCTGCGTCCACGAGCATGTTTTCCCCGCCGCAGCTTATGAGTATGCAGTCTCCCTGTCCCACATCGACAAACTCCACTCTCATTTCATCATAAGCTTCCGGGGTCTCCGCCTCTCTATCCGGACCCTGCTCGGCCTTTTGCGTCTCGTAAGCATGGGGCTCGTTTTCTTTACCTCCTCTTTCCGAGGAGAAAAAATATGCAGCAAACAGGAGCAATATGATTATTGCTCCCGCCGCACTCTTACCTGTTTGAGGTCTGTTTTCCTTCATATATCAGAGCCTTCTCTTACCTTCTGAAAAGAGTTCCGAGGATATTTCTTCCGAGGCTTGCGCCGATGTTTCCGGCAACGGACTTTCCGAAGCTTCCGAAGAGCTTCTTTCCGACCTCTCCGCCCACCTGTCTGCCTATGCTTCCGGCAGCGGTTGAGGCCACGCTCTTTACACTTCTCTCTATGGCCTTCTTCTGTCTCTCGGCCTCCTTCTCAGCTTCCCTCTCGGCTTTCTCCTTGGCCTTCTCCGCTTCCTTTTCAGCCTTCTCCTTGACCTTCTCGGCCTCTTCCTCGGCCTTCTCCTCAAGCTCCTCCTTCTCTATCTGAAGCTTTCTCCTCTCAAGGAACTCATAGGCAGAATCCGGATCCACCTCCTGATTGTACTTGAGGTAAAGATTCGACATCTCCACAGCTTTCTTCACAGCCTCCTCTGTGGCTGTTCCCAAGGTGCTTGATGGAGGAAGTATATATGCGTGCTCCGCAACTCCCGGGATGCCGTCCTCTCCCAAAACGGAAACGAGGGCCTCTCCCGTTCCAAGCTGTGTAAGCAGCTCCTCGGTATCAAAATCAGGGTTCTCCCTGAAGGACTGAGCCGCCGTCTTTATGGCCTTGCGCTCCACAGGGGTGTAGGCTCTCAGCGCATGTTCTATCTTGTTTCCCAGCTGTGACATGACCCCGTCGGGTATGTCCGAGGGAGACTGGGTTATAAAGAATATGCCTATTCCCTTTGATCTTATGAGCTTTATGATCTGCTCCGTCTTTTCTATGAGAGCCTTTGAGGCATTGTCAAAGAGAAGGTGGGCCTCGTCGAAGAAGAATACCATTCGAGGCTTCTCCACCTCACCTATCTCGGGCAGGCTCTCAAAGAGCTCCGACAAAAGATAAAGCATGAAAGCCGAATAGAGCCTCGGCTTGTTCACGAGGGTCCTTGAGTCAAGAATATTTATTTTTCCTTTTCCCGAGGCGTCGCAGGCAAAGAAATCCGTCACGTTTATGGCGGGCTCGCCGAAGAAGATGTCCCCACCCTCAGATTCAAGAGAAACTATGGCTCTCACTATAGCGCTCACGGACTGCTTCGCTATCCTGCCGTATTCAAGTTCATACTCCTTGGAATTCTCGGCGGCATACTGAAGCATAGCCTTGAGATCCTTTGTGTCCGAGAGCAACAGCTCCTCGTCATCCGCTATCTTGAATACAACGCTTAAGATGTCCTCCTGAGTTTCGGTGAGCTCCAAAACATCAGCCAAGAGGGCGGGCCCCATCTCGGAGACAGTGGTCCTTAAGGGTATTCCCGTCTGCCCGAAAATGTCGTAAAACTCGGCGGGGAAGCTCTTGAACGAGAACCCGTCCTCGGCGAGCTTAAAGCGTGCTATCCTTTCCTTCATATCCTCGGTCTCCATGCCGGGAACTATCATTCCGGAAAGGTCTCCCTTTACATCCGAGAAGAATACGGGCACTCCCATCTCACTGAAGGACTCCGCCAAGACCTTTAGGGTAACTGTCTTTCCCGTTCCCGTGGCTCCTCCTATAAATCCGTGTCTCACCGCCATGGAGGGCTCAAGATAAATCTTTTTCTCAAGCTCTTTTCCTGACTTCGCAAAATAGATCTTTCCTTCGTTTATCATTGCCTTTATCTCCGTTTTTCTTTTAAATATAACATAAAAAATAAATATCTTGCTAAAAATTTGAATCCGTGCTAATTTTATTTTAACACATATAAGCGGGGCATAACTCGGTATGATATTGACAGTACCTGACATACAGCTGTCGGCATTTCCTGCCGATACGAATACAGACAGCCTTTGACGAGCCTTTAGGGCTCGTTTTTTCGTGCTTTATCGCGTCAACGCCCCGCGCTGTATAATTACACTCAAAAAAGAAAGTGAGGACTGCCATGGAACTTAAGAAAAAAATATCAGATCTGTTCTTTATACTTTTGGGCAATACCTGTTTTGCTCTCGGGATAGTCATGTTTGTACTCCCGTCGGGAATCATCGCGGGAGGCACTACAGGCATCTCCATATCTGTCGAACATTTTTTCAATATACCCATATCGGTCTTTGTGTTCTTCTTTAATCTCGTCATGTTTATTACAGGCGCTGTTTTCATGGGCAAAAAATTCGCTTTCACCACTCTCATAAGCACCTTTTATTATCCCTTGATACTTGGAGTTTTGCAAAAGGAGCCCACTCTTTCCGGATTCACAGACGATACGATGCTCGCCACCGTATGCGGCGGCATAATCACCGGATTTTCAGTGGGCATGGTCCTTAGAGCAGGGGCCTCCACGGGAGGAATGGACATACCTCCTCTCATCCTTAAGAAAAAATTCGGCCTTCCTGTTTCCGTCACACTTTGCTGCTTTGATTTTGCCATACTTCTGTCTCAGGCGATTTTTTCCGATAAAGAGCAGATCCTCTACGGGGTACTTTTTGTTCTTTTGACATCCGTGACCTTGGACAGAATGCTCATGTCGGGAACTACGCAGACCCAGGTGAAAATCATGAGCAGAAAATATGAGCAGATAAATGAGGCTGTAAATAAAACAATAGACCGCGGCACAACTCTTATCCACAGCACCACAGGCTATATGCGAAGAGAAAATCCCATGGTGCTCACAATAGTATCCAACAGAGAATTAAACGCCCTCACAAAGCTCGTCATGGGCATCGACCCCGACGCATTTATGGTGATAAACAGGGTAAATGAGGTCAGAGGGCGTGGCTTCACCGGAAAAAAGAAATGATTCTTCGGCTTGAAAAATCTCCGGTTACATGTTATTCTTGGGTTTACAATAAAAAACGGTGGACCGGTGAAATGAATTGTGAGACGCCGTATGTTTTACGGCAAAGTACGATCAAGCGAATATTTTTAAAAGAGACGAGCCTTTAGGAGGCTCGTTTTTTCGTGCTTTATCACGCTGCCGGTCTAATCGGTTATTCAGCTAACGGAGTTTTATATAAAAGGGGTAATCATCATGGAACACATTAAAAAGAGACTTTCAGACATAATACTCATACTTTTCGGAAACACCACCTATGC
>CALWLK010000061.1 GCA_944381505.1 uncultured Lachnospiraceae bacterium | reverse complement strand
ATACGGAAGCGACAGCTCGGTGAGGTACGTAAGCGGACTCAATAATTTTTCGGCAAGGTATGCGGCAAAGGAGGAGATGGCTTCAGCGGCGGACGCGGCCCTTATAATGCCCGGTCAGGTGGAGATAAAGGCTGACGTGACGGTGGGCTTTTCCATAAAGTAGTTTATAAAAATAAATTGAAAACAAAAGGTGACTATGAATCTCAACAATATAAGAAAAATAATAAAAAAAGGCGTGATAGTCGAAAACGAGCCCATGGCCCGACACACTACCTTCAGGGCGGGAGGGCCTGCGAGATACTTTATAAGTCCTGCGAACACCTCTGAGCTTGCGGGCCTTGTGAGATATCTTTTCAATAACGGCATAGAATATTACGTCATTGGAAACGGCTCCAACATGCTCGTGTCCGACGAAGGCTATGACGGGGTGATAATAGATCTGGGAAGCAGAGACGGGACGGAATTTACCCTCCTTGGTCTTGACGACAGCTCGGATCCTGTGAAATTTGAGGCGGGGGCCGGGAGCCTCATGTCAAATCTCGGAAAGCTGATGCTCAAGTTTTCCGTGACAGGCTTTGAACCACTCTCAGGGATACCCGGGTGTATAGGAGGAGCCTTGGCTATGAACGCCGGAGCCTACGGCGGAGAGATGAAGGATATAGTCACAGGAGCGTCGGCTGTGGATCCCGAGGGAAGGCAGATGCACCTTTCAAAGGAGGAGCTTGACCTCTCCTACAGACACAGCGCGGTGCAGGATAAGAGGCTCATCGTCACAAAGGTAGAGTTTGAGCTCCATAGGGGCGAAGCTGAAAAGATAAAGGCTCTCATGGACGAGTACACCTCAAAGCGCCGGGAGAAGCAGCCCTTGGAATTCCCCTCGGCGGGCTCCACCTTCAAAAGGCCGGAGGGTCATTTTGCAGGGAAGCTCATAGAGGAGGCGGGGCTCAGAGGCTACTGTATCAACGGAGCCTGCGTCAGCGACAAGCACTGCGGCTTTATAATAAACAAAGGCGGCGCCAAGGCCTCGGACATATATGAGCTTATCTGCTATGTAAGGGATAAGGTCTGCGAGAACTCGGGAGTCATGCTTGAGCCCGAGGTGAGGATGCTGGGAAGATTTGACTGATCATCGAAACTCGAGAAGCTGTCTCTCAAGTGGAAGCTTTGTCTCATCTGAATTGAGAAGTGTTATCCTTCCCGGCTTTTCCGAGTTGTTGAGAAGTCCTGCCTGAGAAAGCTTTCTCCTGACTTGTCTTGAAGTCCCCGGCGCTCCGTCAAATATGGCGGGCTTATAGCCGAGGGCTTTTACTATGGAATCTTTCACAAAGGGAAAGTGAGTGCATCCGAGGACAATGGCGTCAAAACGCCGGGAAACGGAGGTTCTCTGTGCACATGGAGCCTCCGGGCCGTCTTCGTCGCAGCCTGCGATGCCCGAATTATAAAACAGCTCTCTCAGATAGGAGATAAGCTCCTCGGAGGGACATTTGTCTGTTATCCCGGATTCCACGAAATCCACGAGCTTGGGAGCGGGGAGGAGTGTGAAGCGAGCTTCGTCCTTAAGGCTGAAAATGAGCTTTCCGAGCTTTTCCCCCTTTATGGTGACCGGAGTTGCGAGGACCAAAACACGGGGCATATTGCCGCTTTTTGCCGCGGGCTTTACCGCGGGCTCTATGCCTATTATGGGGATATGGGGATACTTCTCCGTGAGATAAGCCCCTGCCACGGAGGTGGCGGTGTTGCAGGCTATCACCACGCACTTTGCCCTCATTTCAAGGAACATCTTAAAATTGGCCTCGCAGAGCTCTATGAGCTCGTCGGTCTCCTTTATGCCGTAGGGGGCGTGAAGAGAATCTCCGAAGTATATGATGTTTTCATGGGGAAGGAGCTTTATAAGCTCCCTTACTACCGACAGCCCCCCAAGGCCCGAGTCAAACACGGCCACGGGATCTGTTTTATTCAAAGTCAAAGTATCGATCATTTCAAAACAACTTCTTTCAAATATTTCCCAAATATAATAGCACATTCTTTTTCCCTTTACAAACGGGGGAATAGTTTTATATACTTATAAAGTAAAAATAAAAGCTGTGAAGTGAAGGAGAGATATCAATGGGCGGTACAAATTCTGTAACCATACAGACCTTGATCGAAAAAATGAACCTTATCAATCTGACCCCTGATATAGACGTTAAGGACAGAGTCATTGAATTCTACGACGTAAACAGGCCCGCGCTGCAGCTTACAGGCTTTTTTGACCATTTTGACGCGACCAGAGTGCAGATCATAGGACATGTGGAGCAGGAGTACATAGAAACTCTGCCCGCCGAGCTCGTGGAGGAAAGGCTTGACAAGATACTCTCATACGATATCCCCTGCATTATATTCGCAAGGAATTATGAGCCTGCGGAATATATGCTGGAACTGTGCTTAAAGAGAAAAGTACCCTGCCTTGTGTCAAAGAAGACCACCTCTGACCTGTCCTCGGAGATAGTCAGGTGGCTCAAGGCAAAGCTTGCCCCCTGTATCACCATACACGGAGTCTTGGTGGACGTTTACGGAGAGGGCGTGCTCATTATGGGAGACTCGGGAGTTGGAAAATCCGAGGCGGCCTTGGAGCTCGTAAAGAGAGGGCACAGGCTTGTCACAGACGATGTAGTCGAGATAAGAAAGGTCTCCGATGACACTCTGGTGGGGACAGCTCCCGCAGTCACGAAAAACTTCATTGAGCTTCGAGGCATAGGCATAATAAATATAAGGACTCTCTTCGGCTATGAGTCGATAAAGGACACCCAGGCCATAGATATGGTAATAAGGCTTGAGGAATGGAAGAAGGACAAGGAATACGACAGGATAGGCCTTAAGGACAACTACACCGAGATACTCGGAAACAAGGTTATCTGTCACGATATCCCCATAAGGCCGGGAAGGAACCTCGCCATCATAGTGGAGTGCGCTGCAGTAAATAACAGAGCGAAAAAGATGGGCTATAATGCGGCATCAGAGCTCTATGACAGAGTGAGCAAGAACATAAAGGGAGACATTTAGGGCATAAAGAGGAGGCGCGGAGTGAGACTTGTCATAGTCAGCGGTATGAGCGGAGCGGGAAAGACTGTCGCTCTGAAGGTGTTGGAGGATATGGGGTATTACTGTGTGGATAACCTGCCCATATCTCTTTTGCAGAAGTTTATAGAGCTTCTTGAGCACAATGACATACCCTATGACAACTTTGCCCTCAGCATAGATATAAGGAACGGCAAGGAGCTTCCGAAGCTTGAGAGGGAACTTGAAAATCTCAGAGCGGGCGGACATCCCTGCGAGATATTTTTCCTTGATGCCTCCGACGAGACGCTGATAAAGAGATACAAGGAGACAAGGCGCAGCCATCCCTTAAATCCCGGAGGGCGCATTGAGACAGGGCTTAAGCTTGAGAGGGAAAAGATAGATTTTTTAAGGAAAAGCGCCGACTATATAATAGACACCTCAAAGCTTCTCACAAAGGAACTGAGAGCTCAGATAGAAAGCATCTTCTCGGGGAACTCGGATTACGAGAATCTCTACATAACGATACTTTCTTTCGGCTTTAAATACGGCATACCTGCGGATGCGGATCTGGTGTTTGACGTGAGGTTCCTCCCGAACCCCTACTATGTTGACGAGCTGAGACAGAAGACCGGGAAGGACAGCGAGGTGAGAGGCTATGTTTTCTCGGACGGCTCGGCTGAGATCTTCCTTGAAAAGCTCTATTCACTCATAGACTTTCTGATCCCGAGATACATAGCGGAGGGAAAGAACCAGCTTGTTATAGCAGTGGGATGCACAGGAGGAAAGCACCGCTCCGTCACTGTGGCGGGAGAGCTCTACAGGCATCTTTCGGGGGGCTCCGACTACGGACTTAAGCTTGATGACAGGGACATCGACAGAAAATAGTCAGGGACCGGCCGGGGAATAGCCGCGATAAATACAGTTTATATATCGGAGTACAATATGTCATTTTCATCTGCGGTCAAGGATGAACTAAAAAAAAAGTACTTTACTAATACAGAAAACAATAGTAAAATCGCAAGAAGAAGCGGGGATGCTGAAAAAAAGAGAGACCTTTTGCGCAGTTTTTTTATTGAAAAGGGCTCTGTGAGCGACCCTGAGCGCTTTTACCACATGGAGTTTGTCTGTGCTTCGGAGGAGGAGGCGCAGGAGCTCAGAGCTTTGATAGCTGAATACGGTATAGATGCGAGGCCTGCTGTCAGGAACAAGCACACGATAGTTTACATCAAGGACAGCGAAGCCATCTTCGATATGCTGAATATACTTGGAGCTCACAGGAGCCTTATGGAGTTTGAGAATGTCCGCATACTCAAGGAGATGAGGGAGGACGTTCAGAGAAAGGTAAACTGTGAGACCGCCAATATCAATAAGACTGTATCGGCGGCGGTGAGGCAGATAGAGGACATAAGCTACATCAGAGACCGTATAGGGCTTGACAATCTTCCTGAGGGACTTTCATCAGTTGCGAGGCTGAGGCTGGAGATGCCGGATTCCACCTTGAAGGAATTGGGAGAGCTTTTGGATCCTCCTGTCAGCAAGTCAGGAGTAAACCACAGGCTAAAGCGGCTCTCCGACATTGCCGAAAAGCTGAGAAAAAAGAGCGTATAGCAGATCTACATTATTTATGTGCATTTTTATTTATTAGGAGGTTTTATCAAATGTTAGAGAAGAAGGTGGCTGTAGGAATTAATGATGAGACTGAGAACCGCCCCGCACTTCTGGTTCAGAAGGCAAGCAACTACGACTCCAAAATCCATCTTGAGTGCGGTAACAAGAAGGTAAACGCCAAGAGCATCATGGGTATGATGACCCTGGGATTCTGCGAGGGAGACGTGATAACCATCACAGCCGAGGGCAGCGACGAGGCTGCGGCGGTTGAGGAGTTGGAAGCATACCTTGCAGGAACAAAATAGATTTTCCTGAGAATAAAAAGCCGATATATGATTTCAGATAAGAGAGCACAGCGGTCAAAGCCCTGTGCTCTTTTAAACAGCTTGACAAAAGCCTCGGGTCAAAAGTAGGATTATTGTAATTGGGATATGCGTTTATTTTTAAAGAAAGGTCAGCCGATATGTCGTTTACTCACCTTCACGTTCACACAGCCTACAGCCTCCTTGACGGCTCGGGCCGCATAAAGGAGATGATAGCCCGGGCCGGGGAGCTTGGGATGGATTCTCTGGCCATCACCGACCACGGAGCCATGTTCGGCGTGATAGATTTTTATAAGGAAGCAAAAAAGCAGGGCATAAAGCCTGTGATAGGCTGCGAGGTCTACGTCACCCCGGGGTCCCGCTTTGACAGGGACAAAAGCTACGGAGAGGACAGATACTACCATTTGATACTCCTCGCCGAAAATAACGAGGGATACCAAAATCTCATGAAGATAGTCTCCGTGGGCTATACCGAGGGCTTCTATTACAAGCCCAGGGTGGACTACGAGCTTTTGAGGGCCTACAGCAGGGGACTTATAGCATCGTCGGCTTGTCTTGCCGGCGAGGTGGCCAGAAATCTTTCGAGAAATATGTATGATGAGGCGAAGAAGGCCGCCCTCATGTATCTTGACATATTCGGGGAGAACAATTTCTTCCTTGAGCTTCAGGATCACGGGCTCTATGACCAAAAGACTGTAAACGCAGGGCTGTTGAGGCTGTCAAGGGAGACGGGCATACCCCTCATTGCCACAAATGACGTGCATTACACCTATGCGGAGGATGCGGCTCCCCATGACATACTCCTCTGCATACAGACGGGGAAAAAGGTCTCCGACCCGGACAGGATGCGCTACGAGGGGGGACAGTATTATTTAAAGAGCGAGGAGGAGATGCGGTCCCTCTTTTCCTACGCCGAGGAAGCTCTGGAGAATACCGCAAGGATAGCCGCAAGGTGCAACGTGGAGATAGAATTCGGAGTGACGAAGCTCCCCAAGTTCCATGTGCCGGAGGCGGTAAGCTCCGACGAATATCTGAGGAAATTGTGCTATGAGGGACTTTCGAGGCGTTATCCCGAGGATGACGGAAGCTTGAGAGAGAGGCTCGAGTATGAGCTTTCCGTCATAGAAAAGATGGGGTATGTGGACTACTTTCTTATAGTTTCGGACTTCATCCGGTATGCGAGAAAAAACGGGATACCGGTGGGCCCCGGAAGAGGCTCCGCAGCGGGATCCATAGTGGCCTACTGCCTTGAGATAACAAATATTGACCCCATAAAATACGACCTTCTGTTTGAGAGATTTTTGAACCCCGAGCGAGTTTCCATGCCTGATATAGACGTGGATTTCTGCTATGAGAGGCGTCAGGAGGTCATAGACTACGTTATAAGGACATACGGAAAGGACAACGTGGCCCAGATAGTCACCTTCGGTACTTTGGCGGCGAGAGGCGTCATAAGGGATGTGGGGAGGGTCCTCGACATACCCTATGCAAAGTGCGACAAGATAGCAAAGCTCGTGCCCCAGGAGCTCGGAATGACTCTCGAGAAGGCCCTGAACGTAAGCCCGGAGCTCAAAAAGCTCTATGATGAGGATCCCGAGGTGAAAAACATCATAGACATGTCTCTGAGACTTGAGGGCCTTCCAAGGCACACCTCCATGCACGCCGCCGGTGTGCTCATAGCAGGGGATGCCGTAGACAAGTTCGTGCCTCTTGCCAGAAATCAGGACGGAACCATAGTCACCCAGTTTACCATGACGGCATTGGAGGAGCTGGGGCTCCTTAAGATGGACTTTTTGGGCTTGAGGACTCTCACTGTGATAAGAGACGCCATAAACATGGCGGAGAGCGCGGGGGCGGGGCCCATAGATATAGATAATATAGATTTTAACGACAAGGGCGTCTACGAGATGTTGGGAGCGGGAAGGACGGAGGGCGTCTTCGAGCTCGAGTCTCGGGGAATGACCTCCTTTATGAAGGAGTTAAAGCCCGAGTCCATAGAGGATATAATCGCGGGCGTGGCTCTCTACAGGCCGGGCCCCATGGATTTCATTCCAAGATATATAGCGGGAAAGAACAACCGCGAGAGCGTGAGCTACGAGTGCCCTCAGCTTGAGCCTATATTGAAGGAGACCTACGGCTGCATAGTGTATCAGGAGCAGGTCATGCAGATAGTGCAGTCGCTGGCGGGATATACTCTCGGCAGAGCGGATCTGGTGCGCAGAGCCATGAGCAAGAAAAAGGCCGATGTGATGCTCAAGGAGAGACAGAACTTCGTATACGGAAATGAGGCCGAGGGGGTCAGGGGCTGTATCAACAACGGCATCTCCGAGGAGGTGGCAAATCATATCTTTGACGAGATGGTGGATTTCGCCTCCTACGCCTTCAATAAATCCCATGCGGCAGCCTACGCTGTGGTGTCCTATCAGACAGCCTGGCTCAAATATTACCATAAGAGAGAGTATATGGCGGCTCTCATGACCAGCGTTATAGACAATATAACGAAGACCGCCGAATATATAGATATATGCAGGCATATGGGCCTTAAGATAGCGGCCCCCGATATAAATGAAGGAGACTACGGCTTCACGCCCGCCGCCGAGGACGAGGTCAGCATAAGATACGGCCTCTCCGCCATAAAGAGTGTGGGAAGGGCTGTAGTGGAGGCCATAGTCCGGGAGAGAGAGGAGAGAGGGCCATTTTCCGATATGGAGGATTTCATTTCCAGGACGGGGGGCATAGTAAACAAAAAGGCGGTGGAGCACTTTATAATGGCGGGAGCCATGGACAGCCTTCCCGGCAGCAGAAAGCAGAAGATGACTGTGCTTCCGGTGCTTATGGACAAGGTGCTCTCGGGAAAGAAGGGAGAGATAGAGGGGCAGATGAGCCTCTTTGACATAGCGGGGGAGGCGAACGGAGAACAGTTTAAGACAAGGCTTCCCGAGGTGGGAGAGTACTCAAAGGAGGAGATACTTAACTACGAGAAGGAGGCTCTGGGAATATACTTAAGCGGACACCCTCTTGACGTGTATGCCGATACATGGAAAAAGCACGTGACGGCTACTTCGGCTGACTTTACCGTGGATGAGGATACGGGAGAGTGCCAAATACCTGACGGAAAGAGTGTGATAGCGGGAGGGATCATAAACGCCTGCAAATTCAAGACCACGAAAAATGACAAGCAGATGGCGTTTTTGACAGTTGAAGATCTGTACGGACAGTTTGAGGTGATAGTGTTCCCGAAGCTTTTGGAGAGGATAAGGGACTATACAGGCAATGACGAAAAGATATACGTGGCGGGTCGGGTGTCCATAGACAGGGACGAGACGGCAAAGCTCCTTGCAGACAATATAGTGCCCTTTGAGAAGGTGAAAAAGGAGCTGTGGGTGGCATTTTCCGACAAGGAGGAATATGACCTCCACATAAGGGAGCTGGAGGATATGTGCTATGAAAACAGCGGAAGCTCTGACGTTATAGTCTATCTCAGGCGGGAGAAGGCAGCAAAAAAACTCTCGGAGGATCTGAGGATATCGCCGGATAAGGCCTTCACGGACTCTCTGTGTGTAAAATTCGGGTATAATAATATTAAAATAGTAGAAAAAAGTATTGAAAAAAGGCCTGACTGAGTATATGATTTATTTTTGTTAAATCATAGTCAAATATAACTGTGATGGAATTTGGATTCTACGGAGGTAATGACGATGGCAAATAAGGTGAAAACGATCGGTGTGCTGACAAGCGGTGGAGACGCTCCCGGAATGAATGCGGCAATAAGGGCTGTTGTCAGGACCGCTATAGCGAGAGGCTTAAATGTAAAGGGTATCATGAGAGGATATGCAGGGCTCCTTGCGGAGGAGATATCAGATATGGATTCCTCATCGGTATCTGACTGCATCAACAAGGGCGGTACCATACTTTACACCGCCAGATGTCAAGAGTTCACCACCGAGGCCGGACAGAAGCACGGGGCTGAGATATGCAGAAAGCACGGCATAGACGGGATCGTGGTTATAGGAGGAGACGGCTCCTTCAGAGGAGCGGGAAAGCTTTCCGCCCTCGGAATAAATACCATAGGTATCCCCGGGACCATAGACCTTGATATAGCCTGTACAGACTATACCATAGGCTTTGACACAGCTGTAAATACAGCCATGGAAGCCATAGATAAGATAAGAGATACCTCAACCTCCCACGAGCGCTGCTCTATAATAGAGGTCATGGGAAGAAGGGCGGGATACATCGCTCTCTGGTGCGGAATAGCCAACGGAGCCGAGGAGATACTTTTGCCTGAGAGATATGACGGAGACGAGCAGGCCATCATCAACAGGATAATAGAGGCAAGAAAAAGAGGAAAGAAGCACTATATCATAGTGAACGCAGAGGGAATAGGCCACAGCACCTCCATGGCAAGGAGGATAGAGGCGGCCACAGGCATAGAGACGAGGGCGACCATACTGGGACACATGCAGAGGGGCGGATCTCCCACATGTAAGGACAGAGTTTACGCCTCGATAATGGGAGCCAAGGCGGCGAACCTTCTTGCCGACGGAAAGTCCAACAGGATAGTGGCCTACAAGAACGGCGAGTATGTGGACTTTGACATTCAGGAGGCCCTCTCAATGTCCAAGGACATAGTTGAGGAGCAGTACAGGATCGCCTGTGAACTGGTGAGGTAAAGGAATGTCGAAGATACTCTGCGGAGCAAACTCTTCAAATATGAAGTTTTATTTCAACGAGGCCGACTACGGCATGCTCCCCAAGGAGGTAAAGGACAGGTTAAAGATAATATGCGTCCTCTACACCTCCGATGTGGGAGGGGCGATAACTCTGGAGTTTTCGAGGGAACACTCACTCAGGATAGTGACCGTGGCTCCTATAGACGAGATAGGCTCTGAGCTCAAGATAAAAAGCATCAGGGAGGAGAACAGGGAGCTCTTTGAGAAGCTTGAGGAGTTTGACAGGAAGATAGAAGCACTAAAAAATCAATAGCGGACAGGGAGGACCGAGGGAGGCTTTTACACAGAGCTTCACACGGCCCTCATTTTATGAGAAAGGCATTATGTTTTTAAAGAAACTTAAAAT
>CALWLK010000060.1 GCA_944381505.1 uncultured Lachnospiraceae bacterium | reverse complement strand
TAAAATAATAAATTAAGATCAACAATATTAAGACAAGGAGAAAAATCATGCAGGCATCAAAAGTATATTTCACCGATATGCACACCACAAGCTCCATAAATCTTCCTCAGAAGCTGGAGAGGCTCATAAGGAAGGCGGGGATGCTTGAAAACATTGATTTCAAGAACAAATATGCCTCCATAAAGATACACTTCGGAGAGGCCGGAAATCTGGCCTTCCTCCGACCCAACTACGCCAAGGTGGTGGTCGATCTGGTAAAGGAAGCGGGAGGCAAGGCCTTCCTGACAGACTGCAACACGCTCTACGTGGGAAGCAGGAAGAACGCTCTCGACCACCTGGATACAGCTTATCTCAACGGCTTCTCCCCCTTCTCCACAGGCTGCCACGTCATTATAGCCGACGGCCTTAAAGGCACTGATGAGGCCATTATCCCCATCGACGGCGAGTACATAAAGGAGGCGAAGATCGGACGCGCCGTCACAGACGCAGATATATTTATCTCCCTCACCCACTTTAAAGGTCATGAGTCCACAGGCTTCGGAGGCGCCTTAAAGAACATAGGAATGGGCTGCGGCTCAAGAGCCGGCAAGATGGAACAGCACAATGCCGGAAAGCCCCATGTGGAGGAGGAAACCTGCATAGGCTGCGGCCAGTGTAAAAAGCAGTGCGCCCATGACGCCATAACCATAGAAAACCGTAAGTCTCATATAGATCACTCAAAATGCGTGGGCTGCGGGCGCTGCATAGGCGTCTGTCCCGTCGATGCCGTGGTTACGGACCTTGACGAGGCGAACGACATCCTCAACAAGAAGATCGCCGAGTACAGCCTCGCCGTGCTCAAGGACAAGCCGAGCTTTCACATAAGCCTCGTGGTGGACGTATCTCCCAACTGTGACTGCCACAGCGAGAATGATATCCCTATAGTCCCCAATATCGGAATGTTCGCCTCCTTTGACCCTGTCGCTCTCGATCAGGCCTGCGCCGATGCTGTAAACAGACAGTGCGTGGTGGAGGGATCCATGCTCTCAAAGATGCCTCATGAGCATCACGATCACTTTACAGACACCCATCCCGACACCAACTGGAAGGTATGTCTCGAGCATGCTGAAAAGCTTGGCATAGGCACAAGGGAGTACGAGCTGATAACCGTTTAAAACCAAAAGCTCTCTCACTCTTTGAAGTATGCGTTTTCTCGGAGTGAGAGAGATTTTAAAAGAAAGCCCATGCCTTACGCGCATTCGGAACCCCAATGTCCCGAGCCTACGCGTTTTTGCATGGGCTTTTATATGCTCATATAAGCTTTATGAGCGTTTGGTCTTGTTTGATCTTTATGTCTTATGCCGCCTTTAATGCAGCCTCATGAAGCTCAGCCAGCCAGCTCTCAAATGCCTCATCTCTACCATTCATCTTTACAGTAAGGATCTTACGCAGGTCAAGGCTCATAACGCCGAGCACGGATTTTGCATCTATAACAACTCTGTTATAGCAGAGATCAACGTCAAAGCTGCACTCGGAAGCTCTCTTAACGAACTCCTTTGCCTCGTCAACGCCGGAAATCTTAACCGTTATGCTGTACATATTCTCCCTCCTTTTTTATGAGATAGGCACAAAATACAGCCTACTTCATTTATTAAAACGCAAATTACTGTGTTTCCTGAATTTTATAACATAAATTATTTTTGCAGTCCATTCGCTTAAAATAGAAATTTTACAGGATTTAAGCATAAGTTTTATACATATTTTACATGATTTTTGTCATAGGCAGCTCTCGCAGACTTTGACATATGGATTTGCAACAAAAAAACGAGCTCCAAAGGCTCGCTTTCATAAAATGCGGAAGATGAGACTTGAACTCACACGCCCTAACGGGCACAAGATCCTTAGTCTTGCTCGTCTGCCAATTCCGACACTTCCGCAACGGTGATTATGATACAATACTTTCCGGGATTTTGCAAGCACTTTTTTACAATAAATGTAAGATCCTTTTACTCACTTGAAACCTGCTTTTTATAGTGTTAAATTATTATGAGATCTCAGAGAAGGAGAAATGAATATGAAAACTGAAGCAGAGCTTAGAAGCGCTCTTTTATCCGTGGACAAGCGGCCCTATCCCGCCTATAAATCTTTGGGAGGAAGCTGGCGTTTTTCCTCCTACATCCTTACGATAGACCATGTTCAGGGGGATCCCTTTGCCTCTCCCTCCCACCTTACGGCCCACATAGACCTTAAGACTGCAGGCTTTCCCTCGGAATACCTTTCAAATAAGGAGAGGCGGACGGCCCTTGCGGACTATCTGCTCAGGAGATTTTACTCCCACTTAAAAAAGCATTCCTTTGATGCAAAGGGCTCCGGAAAAAGCGGGCTCTTAAACGTCACAAGGCCCGGTCAGGAGATACTTCAAAGGACGGCCTGCGAGATAAGCGAAAGGGAGATCTCGGTCAGATTTTTTGTGGGATTTCCCGCAGCGGGAAGGACCATCCTTGCCCGTGAGCTTGAAAAGATACTCTTTTCCACTCTCCCGCCCTGCATAGAGCAGGCCTTCTTACTCAGAAATATACCCGGAAAGGAGGTTGAGGATGTGCTGTTCCTTGCGGATGATCAGGCATTCTTAAGGGCCGAGCTGAAGAAGCTGGATCTGGTGGCCTTTATAGGGGACGGCTCCGTGCTTCCCAGAGAAAGCGGCGTCTCAGACAGGCCCATGAAGGGAGCCCTGCCCTTCACCTCCCCCGAGAGCCTTGCGGTGAGCTTCAGTCTTCCCTCCGGAAGAAAGCTGCGCGGCATGGGCATAAAGAGGGGCATAACTCTTATTGCCGGAGGAGGCTATCACGGAAAGTCAACTGTGCTCAAGGCTCTTGAGCGAGGAGTTTACGACCACATCCGGGGAGACGGCAGAGAGTATGTTATAACCGACGATACCGCCCTCAAGCTCAGAGCCGAGGACGGAAGAAAGATCACTGATACGGATATATCCATATTTATACATAATCTTCCCAACAAGACGGACACCTCACATTTTTCAACCTTGGATGCAAGTGGAAGCACCTCCCAAGCGGCAAATATAGCCGAGGCACTTGAGGCGGGATGCAAGCTCCTTCTCATAGACGAGGACACCTCCGCCACAAATTTCATGATAAGAGATAAGCTTATGCAGAAGGTCATATCCGGAGACAAGGAGCCCATCACTCCTTTTATCGAGAGGGCCCTGCAGCTCTATGAGGAGGCAGGGGTATCTACCGTAATAGTTGTGGGAAGCAGCGGCGCATACTTCTACCCTGCCCACAGGATAATACAAATGGACGAGTACAGGCCTGTGGACATAACAGAGAGCGTAAAGGCCTTAATAGAAAAAGAGGCGGACAAGGCTCCGTCTCTCTATGCCCCCGATTTCCATATGCCTGATACCGAGAGAGGCTTTCGTTTCCTGTCGGAGAAAACTCATGCCTCATCATCCTCACCAAAATTTTCGAGAGGGCGCTCCGATAACCGCATGAAGCTTAAGCTCCGTGGAGACAGCGCATTTTCTCTGGGAGATATCGAGCTTGACCTCCGCTATCTCGAGCAGCTTGCGGACTCGGAGCAGACAGCCGCCGTCGCACGTATCCTTCGATATGCTCTCGAAAATATGAAGGGCTCCCGCTTAAGCCGCAAGGGAGTTATAGATACTATCTTGAAGAAGCTTGACAAGGAGGGATTCTCATTCCTCTTTGAGGGAAGCTACACTGCCTCCGGGCTTGCCATGCCCCGGAAAGCGGAGATCTTCGCCTGCTTTTTGAGGGTATAGCCTCCCGTGCCATAAGCTTATATACCCTCCATAAGGTGCATTCCCTTTATGCGGGGATCCTCTATATGATCTGTCACAGACAGGGCGTGGGCCTCCAGATAATCAGAATCGGAGTCGCTCATGCCATCCTTTTTGAGTTCCCCGGCCACAAGGAAGCATACTCTCTCTATATCATTCTTAATGAAGCTCTCCTCCCTCGGAAGGAGCAGGATATCCGACAATATCTCCACTGCCTCACATAGCCTCGGAAGCTCTTTAAGCATCCTGAAGCTCCACTTATAATAGGGCATATATCTCCTGTTAAGGAGAAATATCATTGCCATGGAATGATCGATAAACTCGGAGAGGGCAAGTGCCGCCGCCTCCTTCTCACCGTGTCTTAGGCATCTTATGTAATTATATTGGCCTGATTGAGCCATAAAAACCGCTCTCGCGGCGATCTTTTTAAGAAGGACATCCCTCGGATATCCGCCCGAAAAGCCTTCGCGAAGCCGCGTAAAATCTCCGGACGGGTCATAGAATACCTCCCCGTTTGCCGCCTCACATAGTGCGTATTCCGGCATTAAAAACCAGTCCATAGGCTCCTTGGGAGCTTCCGGACAACCTGTGAGCTCTCTGAAAAACTCTGTCCGTGAAAAAACTCCCTTTCTGCTTCTCCTGAAGAAATCCGTTTTTTTCCTCTCATACCCCATGAAGGTTACGGGAAGCCCCTCATATGCCCTGAAAAGTTTGAATCCGTATTTTTCAAAGTCCTCGTCGGAAAGCCAGATACAAAATCCCGCCTCAAAATCGTGATCCTCCGACACGTTGTCGTCATAGCCCAAGCACTCGGAGCCGTGGCCTATGAGGCCGGCTGCGGCCCTTGGTCCCAATTCCGGGAAGGTCTTTTCCAGCATAGTCCTCCCGTACTCATTGAAAAAAGCCCACGAAAGCTCCAGTCCCTTTATGTGTCTGTTTTTGGAATCTTCTCTTTCGGTAGTATCCTCTCCCCGCGAGATCATAAAAGCTCCTCTCTCATCTTTTCGTAGATGGCGTCTGCTCTCTCTAAAAGCTCCTCCTTCGCCTCAAAAAAGCCGAAATATCCTATCGTAGGAGCAGACTTCTTGCAGCAGAAGGCATAGTAGGAATCCCTTTTTGCTCTCTCGTCATCAAAGCAATCCAGAGCCCTGAGTATCAGAGCGCTTATCTCCTTCTCGGACTTTCCCGCTTTCTCATAGAGCAAAGCCATGTTTACGAAGGTCATAGCTGTCTCCGCATACCCGTTGGGAAGATGCCTCAGTATCTCCGCCGCCTCGGTAAAATACTTTTCCGCCTCCTCAAAGCTCCCCACCTCTGTGAGAGCCAGGGCAAAGTTGTTGTACAGCCCTGCGAAGCGATAATCACCCCTTGGCAAAAGCCTGTCATATATTCGTTTTGCCTCCCTGTAATAGTCGAGGCTCTCCCTTACCCTGCCGAAGGCTTTAAAGCTCGTCGCCGAGTTTAGAAAGGTCGTCGCCCCGGATATCGACTCCGAGATCCTCAGCTCTCCCACCAGCTTAAGGGCCTCCTCAGCGGCATATAGAGATTTCTCTTTATCGCCCTTTATCCTGAAAAATCCCGACATCTCGTTAAGCACCGTAAGCCCGGCGCTCATATCTCCCGCCTCCTTTGTCTCCCTGAGGGTATCCTCCAACAGCTTCTCCGCCTTCTCACTCTCATCCATCGAAAGAAGCCTGTCCAATTCCTCTATAAATCTTTCAATATTAACTTCAGAAGTATTCCCTGACATTATATCTACCGCCTTTCTGCCGAATCAACGCACATTCCGATATCCCGGATCATGCACAATATCTAATATACCGGACTTTTTCTGTTGCCGAAAGACTGAGAATGTGATAGTTTTAATCCGTAATCCCTTAGACCTGATAATTTTAATACAAACCTTTTTACATGGAAAGGAGTCTGAAATTGGAGATAACAAAAGACATAAAATACGTGGGAGTCGAGGACAGAACTATAGATCTGTTTGAGGGGCAGTACCCTGTCCCTTCAGGGATCTCCTACAATTCTTATATCATAATCGACGAGAAGACAGCAGTAATGGACACTGTAGATCAGTCCTTCACCGAGGAGTGGCTGGCAAACATAGCCGAGGTACTGTGCGGCAGAAAGCCTGATTACCTCGTGATACAGCACATGGAGCCCGACCACTCGGCAAATATCGACAGCTTTCTCAGGGTCTATCCCGATACAAAGGTCGTAGGAAATGAAAAGACCTTTGAGATGATAGAGGCCTTTTTCGGCCCGGAGGCAGTAAAAAACAGACTCACAGTCAGTGAGGGAGACCGGCTCTCTCTGGGAAGCCATGTATTAAACTTTATATCAGCCCCCATGGTGCACTGGCCGGAGGTAATGCTCAGCTTCGACAGTTCCTGCGGCGTACTTTTCTCCGCCGACGCCTTCGGAAAATTCGGCGTACCCTCAAGGAATGAGCCTTGGGATGACGAGGCCGCCAGATACTATATAGGTATAGTCGGAAAGTATGGCATGCAGGTTCAGGATGTGTTGAAGAAGGCCTCCTCCTTGGACATAAAAATGATATGTCCCCTCCACGGCCCGGTACTCAAAGAAGATCTCGGACATTACCTTAAGCTCTATGACACTTGGTCCTCCTACAGGCCCGAGAAAAAAGGAGTGGTCATAGCCTATACCTCCATATACGGTCATACGAAGCAGGCTGTCACCGAGCTTGCGGAAATGCTTACGGAAAAGGGCTGCCCCGCTGTAATAACTCATGACCTTGCAAGGACGGACTTGAGCTACGCCGTATCGGACGCATTCCGCTATGACAAGCTTGTGCTCGCCACCACCACTTATAATTCAGACATTTTCCCCTTCATGAGAAGCTTCATAGAGCATCTGTCGGAGAGGGGATTCAAGAAAAGGAGCGTGGCACTCGTGGAAAACGGAAGCTGGGCTCCCAATGCGGCAAATGTGATGAGGGACCTCCTCGGCCCCGGGCCACTTAACTTTGTATCCCCTGTGGTTACAGTGAGATCCTCTCTCAATGAAAAGAGCAGAGCGGAGCTTTCTGAAATTGCCGAGGCTCTCTGCATGGATTATAGGGCATATTCGGAGGAGTTTTCCGACAAACACGATGTAAAAGCTCTCTTTAAGATAGGCTACGGCTTATACGTAGTCACTTCAAACGACGGCAATAAGGACAACGGACTCATCGTAAACGCCGTAAATCAGCTCACAGACACTCCGGTGAGGGTTTCCGTAACTGTAAATAAGGCAAACTACTCCCACGAGGTCATAAAGAATACCGGTATACTCAACCTTAACTGTCTCTCAACAGAGGCTCCCTTTGAGGTATTCAAAAATTTCGGCTTTCAAAGCGGACGTGATGCGGACAAGTTTGAAGGTATCGAAGTTTTCAGGACCGAGAACGGACTCCGCTTTCTCCCTGAGTATATAAATGCCGTCGTAAGCCTCAAGGTCGAGCAGTATGTGGACCTTGGGACCCACGGCATGTTCATCTGCGAGGTCACCGAGTCAAGGCTCATAAATAATGTCGAGACAATGACCTACAATTATTATCAGTCAAACGTAAAGCCCAAACCTGAGGCAAAGGGAAAGAAAGGCTTTGTGTGCAAGGTCTGCGGATACATATATGAAGGAGATGAGCTTCCTCCTGATTTTATATGTCCCCTGTGCAAACACGGGGCGGCGGATTTCGAGCCTATAGGATAAATAAGCGCACATAAAGTCGGGGAGGCCTCTATTGAGGTCTCCCCGATCTTTTCTCTATGCGATTCCCGCTTTTTCTTTTAATTCTTTTACATCCTTCTCAAGTCCTCTGATCTTTACTACCGTCCACTCATTCGTCCTGAATTTTTCGTTCTGCTCATTTAACTGTCTTACAAGAGACATATGGCCTTCGGCAATCATATTTATATCATGTCTCAGATCATTTTCAAGGAATGCCCTCACATACAGGATATTGTCCTTCAATTCTCTTATATCTCTGTCGTGCTTATCAAGCTTTAAGTTTATTGCCGTCAGCTCCTCTCTTACAGACTTGTTTTCTTTCATAAGGAAATCTGTCTTTTCATTCAGAAGTGTCACATCCGATCTGAGGTTTCTGACGTCCTCTTTGACTCCCGACATATCAGCCTTGAGCACTCCGACATCTTCCTTGACTTCTGTCATTTCCGTCTTAAGCACTCTGACGTCTTCCTTGACCTCCGCCATCTCTGTCTTTAGAGTCCCGACATCAGCTTTAAGCACCTTGATGTCTTCCTTGACTTCCGCCATCTCTGTCTTAAGCACTCTGACGTCTTCCTTGACCTCCGCCATCTCTG
>CALWLK010000059.1 GCA_944381505.1 uncultured Lachnospiraceae bacterium | reverse complement strand
AGAGAGAGGATAGAGAGCCTGAGAAGAGCTATCCCCGATATAGCTCTCAGGACCACAATGATAACAGGATTTCCCGGAGAGACTGATGAGGATTTTGAGATACTTTCTTCGTTTGTTGACGATATGGAGTTTGACAGACTCGGAGTATTCCCTTACTCAAGGGAAGAAGGCACGAAAGCCGCTTCACTTAGTCATCAGGTTCCGAAAAAAATAAAGGAAAAGAGAAGGGACGAGCTCATGGCTCTGCAGCAGGAGATCGCCTTTCACAAGGCCGAGGAGAGGATCGGAAGCGTTTTTGAGGTCCTCATAGAGGGACGGCTCACAGAGGAGGCATTTTCCGACTATGAGCTTCCTAAGGGTGAGCTTTCCTCGGGAGAGAGGATATACGTGGGGAGGACATATATGGACGCTCCCAATGTGGACGGATACGTGTTTGTAAAGACCCGAGGCAGGGAGCTTTTGAGCGGAGAGTTCATAAAGGCACGTATTACTGCGGCAAACAACTATGATCTCATAGGAGAAGTTATATAATGAAAATGAATCTTCCAAATCGTCTCACCTGTCTGAGAGTTATAATGATACCCTTTTTTGTAGCGGTCATGATGCTTTCCGAAGCCTCAGGGCTCCCCGGGGAGGCGGTGTCCGTGATAGGGGGAGCTGACGGCCCCACATCGGTTTTTATCGCGGCAAAGACCGGAGGCTCGGCCTTTGAGACGGATGTGATGAGAATAATAGCCTGCATCATATTCTGCGCGGCATCCTTTACGGATTTTTTGGACGGATATCTGGCAAGGAAAAACGGCCTTGTGACAAATTTCGGAAAATTCATGGATCCCCTTGCCGACAAGCTTTTGGTGTGCTCGGCCCTCATACTTATAACGGTTTACTCGCCTTATATACCTGTGTGGGTGACCTTGATCATCATAGCGAGGGAGTTCATCATAAGCGGCTTCAGACTGGTGGCCTCGGACAACGGTATAGTGATAGCGGCAAGCAAATGGGGCAAGCTCAAGACCGTGTCCCAGATGGCTCTGTGCATAGTGGGAATACTTAATATAGGAGGGATCCTCTTTTATCTTCTCGTCGCCTTGGCTTTGGCACTGACCGTCATATCCTTGGCGGACTACATTATAAAAAACAGGGAAGTCCTCACAAAGGGAGGAATGTAACACATGTACTGTGAAGCTGCGGGAAAGCTCGTTAAGGCTTTGAAGGAGAGAGGGCTCACCGTCACGGCGGCGGAGTCCTGCACCGGAGGAAAGATCTGCGACGCCATAGTCAGCGTGCCCGGAGCCTCGGAGGTCTTTAAGGAGGGGTTTGTGACCTACTCCGACAGGGCGAAGATAAATACCATAGGCGTGCCGAAGGAGGTCATAGAGAAAAGCGGAGCCATAAGCCTTGAGACGGCTGAATATATGGCCCAGGGTGCTGCATTGAAGGCCGGGGCGGAGGTGGCTGTCTCTGTGACGGGAAACGCCGGCCCTACGGCGGACGAGGGAAAGCCTGTGGGGCTCGTATATATAGGAACTTACTTTAAGGGTGAGACCGCTGCGAGAGAATTCAGATTTGAGGGAGACCGGGAGGATATAAGAGAAAGGGCAAAGCTCTGTGCCCTTGAGCTCCTTCCGGAATGGATATCGGAAAAGGTCGTAGAACAGGAACAGTAGGAACGGACAGGGGATATGGCTGTATTTTTGGCGGTTTTGAAATTCATAGTTTTGGCTGTGGCAGTGCTTCTTGCCATCGCCGTCATAATTATCCTGACTGTCCTTTTTGTGCCTGTAAGATACAGGCTTTCAGGCTCCCTCAAGGATCGGACTCCTGACGGGAGGCTTAAGCTCACCTGGCTCTTTCACCTTTTGAGCCTCGATCTTGTTTACGACAGGGAGGAGCTTGTGAGAGGGCGCTTTAAGATATTGGGAATACCTGTCTACAGATTCGGTGAGAACGCCCCTAAGGAGGTCCCGAATGAGTAGAAGACGAAACAGTTTAAGGAGTGCTCTCCTTAAGCTTAGAGACAGGCTCATATCGGCGTTTAAAAGGCTTTTCGATCTCATAAGGGACATCGACAAGCTTAAAAGGCTCTATGGCGAGCTCACAGAGGAAAAAAACAAGAGGTCTCTGAAGCTCCTTTTGGGAGAGATAAAAAAGCTCCTTCTGGAGATGAAGCCGAGGAAGGGGGAGGGGTACCTGGAGCTTGGGCTCTCGGATCCCTATGAGACAGGAAGAGCCATGGAGATCGCAGCCCTTCTGTATCCCTTTTACGAAAGCTTTTTTGAGGTGAGGCCCGATTTTTATGAGGAGAGGGCCGAGGGGGAGATAAAGGCCCGGGGAAGACTCAGGATGATAGTGGTTTTGAGATCCCTTATAAGGATATACAGAGATAAAAATCTGATGCGCATAATCCGCAAGTTTGCGGGATGACGGAGGAGGAACGGAATATGGCTACAGATATCAACTGCAAGATAACGGACGACGGAATGGGGGTCACACTTGAAGCCCTTTTTAAGGGCATGGAGGGGCTTGTGAGCTCAAAGACTGTGGTAGGTGAGCCCATAGAGGCGGGCGGAGCCCTCATAATCCCCATAGTGGAGGTCTCGGCAGGTATGGGCGCGGGAGCTCTGGGAGCCTCCGGAGGAAAGGCCGGAAAGAACGCGGGAGCCATGAGCACGAAGATAAGCCCTGTGGCCATGCTCATCCTTCAGGAGGGAAAGACCAAGCTCATAAACATAAAGAATCAGGATACATTTACCAGGATAATGGATATGGTGCCTGACGTGGTGGACAAGATCACAGGCGGCAGCAGAGTGGGCAAGGAGGCCGAGGAGGCCGCGAAGGAATATCTTGACGAGGCTAAAGAAGAGGCTTAAGACAAGGATAACGATATAAAGCTTTCCTAAAATAAAAAATCCTTTGCGCTTCAGTTTCAATGATCAGGGAACCTTTGCACAAAGGATAATAAACTTTCAGGAAATTTTGTAGGTCTTTGTGCGGCCTTGGCTTCTTGAAAAGAAAGAGAGATATTTCAAAAAAGTGCTTGCAAATCCTTCCGCTTTCTGCTAATATACTTTTTGCGTAATTTTGAGTAAGGAGGTGCTACCGTGGCTAAGTGTGCAATATGCGATAAGGGCGTCCAGTTCGGAATCAAGGTGAGCCATTCTCACAGAAGATCCAACAAGATGTGGAGACCGAATGTCAGAAAGGTTAATATTCAGACTGAAGCAGGTAATAAGAGAGTATATGTATGTACCTCATGCTTGAGATCCGGAAAAGTAACCAGAGCAGTGGCTGCCAACTAAGAGCAGACTGCAGTTTATAGAGAGGCCGCAGAGACGGCTTCTTTTTTTGTGTCCGGGACTCGGCCTTAAGTCTATTCCCTTTTAGGGATTTTTATTGTATAATCAGCATAAGTTGAAAGGTGCTTTATAAAAACTACGCGAGGTACATATTGATGAAAGGAAAAATAAACAACAAGCTCGGAGAGATAAACATATCTCGGGACGTTATCGCAACCTATGCGGGTACGGTGGCTGTGGAATGCTTCGGAATAGTGGGGATGGCCATGGTCTCGGTGAAGAGCGGTCTGGCCGACCTTTTAAAGGGGGAATCTCTCAAGAAGGGCATAGAAGTCGAGTTTTGCGACAATGAGATAAAGCTTAAATTTCACGTTATAGTAGCATACGGCGTGAGCATTCAGGCTGTGTGCACGAACCTTGTAGACAGCGTAAAATATAAATTAGAGGAATTCACCGGCATGAAGGTATCGCGGATAGATGTCTTTGTCGAAGGTGTAAAGCCCATAGACTAAGGAGGTCTTTCTGTGGAACTTAAACATATGGACGCGGCCCTTTTAAAGAGGTGCTTTTTGGCCGCGGCCAAAAATCTTGAAAATAATAAGGAATATATAAATGAACTCAATGTTTTCCCCGTGCCCGACGGAGATACCGGCACCAACATGACTATGACCATAGTTTCGGCCGCTAAAGCTGTGAGCGAGTGCCCGGATGATATGGGGGCTGTTTGCCACGCCATCTCTCAGGGCTCCCTCAGGGGAGCAAGAGGAAACTCGGGAGTTATACTCTCACAGCTTCTCAGAGGCTTTACAAAGGCCATAAGGGAGCATGAGGAGATAGACTCGTCTCTGATGGCTGCGGCCTTTAAGAGGGCTGTGGAGACTGCCTATAAGGCTGTCATGAAGCCAAAGGAGGGTACCATACTCACTGTTGCCAAGGGCATGAGTGAGAAGGCTTCCGAGCTTTGTGAGGGAAATGACGACCTCCTTTCTATATTGGAGGAGACTGTGCGATACGGCGACGAGGTCCTTCAGAGGACTCCCGACATGCTTCCTGTGCTCAAGGAGGCGGGAGTAGTGGACTCCGGAGGAGAGGGACTTATGACCGCCATGAAGGGGGCTCTCAGAGCCATACTTTCCCCCGAGGAGAGCTATGACGAGCTCTTTGAGGCCTCGGAGAAGGACTCCTCAGGCTCGGCGGGCGCGGCCGTATCGGAGAGAAAGGCCATATCTACAGACGACATAAAGTTCGGCTACTGCACCGAGTTTATAATAAATCTTGAAAGACCTATGTCGGAGGAAGAGGAGGCTGACTTCAAGTCTTTCCTCGAATCCATAGGCGACTCCATAGTATGTGTTGCGGACGATGAGATGGTGAAGGTCCACGTCCACACGAACCACCCCGGTCAGGCCTTTGAGAAGGGCCTTTGCTACGGCTCTCTCTCCCGCATGAAGGTCGACAACATGAGGGAGGAGCACGAGGAAAAGCTCATAAAGGACGCTTCCCGCATAGCCGCAGAGGCTGCCGAAAGGAAGGAGAGCGAAAAAGCGCCGGAGCTTCCCTCGGAGCACAAGGAAAACGGCTTCGTGACAGTCTGCGCCGGAGCGGGCCTTTCCGAGATATTTAAGGGCCTCGGAGCCGATTACGTCATTGAGGGAGGCCAGACTATGAACCCCTCAACGGAGGATATCCTTGAGGCGGTAGAAAAGGTGAACGCCGACAATATATTCGTGCTTCCCAACAACAAAAATATAATCCTTGCGGCGGAGCAGGCCGCAAAGATAGCGGACGGAAAGAACATAACAGTCATAAACACAAAGACCGTGCCCCAGGGCATCAGCGCTATCATAGGCTATGGAGAGGCCATGTCCCCCGAGGAGAACAAGGAGGCCATGGAGGAGGCCGCCCAAAGCGTAAAGACAGGTCAGGTGACCTATGCCGTAAGGAATACCTCGGCTCTCGGAAAAGAGATAAAAGAGGGGGATATAATGGGCATAGGAGACCGCGGGATATTGGCTGTGGGAGAGATACTGAACCCCACCACTCTGGATATGCTTAAGGCAATGGTGGATGAGGACAGCGAGCTCATAACAGTCTATCGCGGCGAGGACGTAAAGGAGGAGGACGCTGAAGCCCTCTGTGAGGATATAAGAAACGCCTTCCCCGAGTGCGAGGTGGAGCTTCAGTACGGCGGACAGCCTGTATATTATTACATTGTTTCCGTGGAATGATCATGACAGAAAACATAAGAAGCATAAAGGGCGTCGGAGACAAGACGGCGGAGCTCTTTGAGAGAGTGGGAGTGAGCACCACAGAGGATCTGATACATTATTATCCCAAAGTCTACGAGCGCTTCGAGGAGCCGTCTCCCATATATAAGCTGGTCATAGGAAGCATCGGCACTGTGGAGGGAGTCCTCTCAAAGGATGCCACCTTAAACAGCTTTAACGGTCTCAGGATAGTGAACGCCTATATTTCGGACATGACGGGAAGGCTGCAGCTCTCTTGGTACAATCTTCCCTATATCAAGGGGAATCTCAAAGCGGGAGCTCACTATGTGTTCAGAGGCAGGATAGCCGAAAAAAACGGCAGGCTCATAATGCAGCAGCCAAAGCTCTATGTCCCTTCCGAGTACAAAAATCTGCTGGCGGGTAGGCTATGCCCTTTATACGGGCTTACCAAGGGCCTTACACAGGCTGCTGTCAGGAAGGCTGTAAAAGAATATATCAACAATAAAAAGGAGGAGAAGGAGTATCTGCCTGCTCCTCTTTTAAAGCGCCTTCAAATGACGGAGGCGGACAGGGCCTTAAGAGAGATACATTTCCCGGGCTCCGAGGAGAGCCTTATTGCGGCGAGAAGGAGACTGGTTTTTGACGAATTCTTTTTCTTCATGCTAATGAGCATGAGGACTAAGGCACAGGTGGAGGGTCTCAGGTCCTCCTTCGTCACAAGGCCCTCTCCGAGGCTTCTTTCCTTCATAGCCTCCCTCCCCTATGAGCTCACGCGCCCGCAGCTTGAGGCCTACAAGGCCATAGTGAAGGACATGTCCTCGGGAAGGGTCATGAACAGGCTTATACAGGGGGATGTGGGTTCCGGAAAAACCATAATAGCGGTGCTTGCAATGCTCAATGCCGCCATGAGTGGGTATCAGTCGGCTCTCATGGCCCCCACCGAGGTGCTGGCGGCTCAGCATTACGAGACTGTGAAGGGACTCATTGAAAATGCGGGACTTGAGGTAAGCTGTGTGCTCATAACAGGCTCCACGAAGGCCTCCGAAAAGCGCATGTACTATGAGATGGCACAAAGGCACGAGGCTGACATCATAATAGGAACCCATGCGCTCATCCGGGAAGAACTTGAGTTTTCGAGTCTGGGGCTGGTGGTGACGGACGAACAGCACAGATTCGGCGTAAGACAGAGGGAAAAGCTCAACGCGAAGGGAGGGGACCCTCACGTGCTCGTAATGAGCGCCACCCCCATTCCCAGGACTCTCGCTCTTATGCTCTACGGAGATCTGGACATCTCTGTGATAAATTCCATGCCAAAGGGCAGGATCCCCATAAAGAACTGCGTGGTGGGGCCGGAATACAGAAAAAACGCCTACAGGTTCATAGCTGACGAGGTGAAAAAGGGCCGTCAGGCATATGTCATCTGTCCCCGGGTGGAGGCTGAGGACGAGGAGGATGAAGACAGAATTGAAAATGTCCTTGACTATACAGAGAGGCTTCGGGGGATATTTCCCGAAACTGTAAGGATAAGATCTCTCCACGGTGGCATGAAGCCCTCGGAAAAGGCTGAGATAATGGGCAGCTTCAAGGCGGGAGACACAGATATCCTTGTATCCACCACAGTGGTCGAGGTGGGGGTGGACGTGCCGAACGCCACGGTTATAATGATAGAGAATGCGGACAGGTTCGGCCTTGCCCAGCTCCACCAGCTCAGAGGCAGGGTGGGAAGGGGAAGGGCTCAGTCCTACTGCATCATGATAAATTCCTCGGACAGCGAGAAGAGCCGGGAGAGGCTTGAAATACTGAACAGGACAAATGACGGCTTTGAGATAGCGGAGGCTGATCTGAAGCTGAGAGGCCCGGGGGATATCTTCGGAGTGAGACAGAGCGGAGAGCTTGAGTTCAAGCTGGCGGATATATACAGCGATTCGGAGCTTTTGGGCCTTGCGGGTGATATGGCAAAAAGGCTTGTGGCGGAGGATGTCGAGCTCTCAAAGCCTGAAAACAGGGGGATAAAGGAAAGGCTCGGATCCCTTCAGGCGCGTTTCAGTATTTAGGGACCGGTGTTAAGAAAACCTTAATATTTGTCAGGGCAATATTCCCACATAAGCACTTGCACATAAATATTTATTAATGTAAAATTATAATGTTGATTGTAAAATGGAGTGAGAGATGAGAGTGATAGCGGGAAGTGCGAGAAGCGTTCCTCTTGTGGCGCCGGAGGGCAGGGACACCAGGCCTACCACCGACAGGATAAAGGAGACACTTTTCAACATACTTCAAAACGACGTGAGAGAGGCACGGGTCCTCGACATATTTGCGGGCTCCGGAGCCCTGGGCATAGAGGCCCTGAGCAGAGGGGCCGAGAGAGCTGTGTTCATCGACAATTCGGCCAAGGCTGTGGACTGTATACTCAAAAATCTGCAGAAGACAAAGCTTTCCGATCGCGCCGCGGTGATAAAGGGCGACGCCCTGTCCGCCATAGGCAGACTTTCGGGGAGAGACGAGCAATTTGACCTTGTGTTCATGGATCCTCCCTACGGGGAAAAGCTGTGGTCCCCCGTTCTTACCGCTCTCAGAGCTTCACAGGCCATTCATGGCGATACAAAGATCATTATTGAAGAACAATTGTCCGAGGAATTCCCGGACATACTTCCCGAGGGCTTCGAGAAGGTGAGGGAGAAGTGCTACAAAAACCAAAAGCACGTCTTCCTTAAGATCAGAGGTTAGGATGACAAGAGCTATTTATCCCGGGAGCTTTGACCCCATAACGAACGGACATACCGACATAATAGAGCGCAGCGCGAAAATGGTGGATCACTTGATAATAGGCGTTTTGACCAATAATGCCAAGTCTCCCTTGTTTACCATAGACGAGCGCACAGACATGATAAGAAAGGTCACGGCTCACCTTGAAAATGTCACGGTGGAGGCTTTTGACGGCCTGCTGATAGACTTCGCAAAAAAGTGTGAGGCATCGATCATCATAAGGGGGCTGAGAGCGGTGACGGACTTTGAGTATGAGCTGCAGATGGCCCAAACCAACCACGTCCTGTCTCCCTCTGTGGATACGGTATTCCTGACCACAAATCTCAAATACTCCTACTTGAGTTCCAGCGTGGTGAAGGAGATAGCCCACTTCGGGGGAAATGTTTCAGAATTTGTATCTCCATATATCGAGGACAGAATAAAAGAAAAATTAAAGGGGAGAGCGTAAGATGAGCAGGATCGAGCAATTAATCAACGAGATTGAGGAGTATATAGACAGCTGTAAGTATCAGCCTTTATCAAATACAAAGATACTTGTTAACAAAGAGGAGATGGAGGAGCTCATAGTCGAGCTGAGACTTAGGGTACCTGAGGAGATAAAGAAATATCAGAAGATCATCAATCAGCAGGACGCCATACTCGCAGACGCAAGGTCTCAGGCCGAGAGCATGATAGCCGACGCCACAGCCCAGACGAACGAGCTGGTGAGCGATCACGAGGTAATGCAGAGGGCTTATGCCAAGGCAAATGAGCTCATGGATGAGGCCAGAGCACAGGCTCAGGAGATAGTTGATAATGCGGTGAACGACGCCAATAACATCAGACAGGGAGCGATCCAATACACAGACAATATGCTTGGAAACCTTCAGGCCATAATGACAAGGAGTCTGGAGCGGGCCAGAAATGACTATGATTCTCTCATAGGCTCTCTTCAGAGCACCTATGAGGTATGCACTCAAAACAGAAATGAGCTTGCGGGAGGAATGATGCAGCAGTCAATTCCTTCTCAGGATAACGGAGGCTATGACAAGGACGATAATTGATGCGGCGACATGCTCCGACGCAGTAATATTTGATTTTGACGGTACTCTCGTCGACTCCATGTGGATGTGGCGGGAAATAGATGAGGAGTACCTTGGCCGTTTCGGCATAAAGCTCGACGACAAAAGTGCCTCTAAGCTCCAAAAGGATATAGAGGGAATGAGCTTTACCGAGACGGCAAAGTATTTTAAGGAGAGCTTTTGCATAGGGGATGATATAGACAGGATAAAGAGAGACTGGATAGACATGTCCTATGAGAAATACAGAGACGAGGTAAGGTTAAAGCCCCATGCCGGGGAGTTTTTGGACTTTTTGAGGGCGGTGGGAAAACCCATGGGGATAGCCACCTCAAACGGCAGGGAGATGGTTGATGTCTGCATGGCTTCTCTCGGCATCAGCTCCTACTTTGACAGAGTAGCTACATCCTGTGAGGTGAGTTCCGGGAAGCCTAACCCCGACATCTATCTCTTGGTGGCGAGAGAGCTCTCGGCAAGCCCTGAAAAATGCCTCGTATTCGAGGACGTCCCTGCAGGGATAATTGCGGGAAAGAGGGCGGGCATGGCTGTGTGCGCGGTGGAGGATGAGTTCTCCGCGGAAATGGCAGAGGAAAAGAGGTCTCTGTCGGATTTTTATATAACTGATTACGGCGATATATTGAGGGATTTGAGGAGACAGACATGTATATTGCGGTGGTGACAGGCGCTTCCTCGGGAATGGGCAGAGCCTTTGCCCGAAGGCTCGCAGAGGGCCTTAACAGAGCGGATGAGATCTGGGTCATTGCAAGGCGCAGGGAAAGACTCAGGGAGCTTTACGGAAAGGTTTCACCTGCCGCGAGGAAAAAGATCAGGATATTTGCGGGAGACATCACAGAGGAGAGCTTCAGGGAGAGATTTTCAAAGGAGCTTTGGGAGCGAGATGCGAGAATACTCTTTCTCGTAAATGCCGCGGGCTTCGGAAAGATAGGAGAGGTGGAAAAGCTTTCCGTAAGGACTCAGACAGATATGGCGGATCTCAATGCTCTGAGTCTTGTGGCTATGACAGGCATCTGCCTTCCACACATGGTGCCGAGATACGGAAGGATAGTAAATTTCGCCTCCGCGGCGGCATTTTTGCCTCAGCCCGGCTTTGCGGTCTACGCTGCCACAAAGGCCTTCGTGCTGAGCTTCTCGGAGGCTTTGGGACATGAGCTTAAGGACAGGGAGATAGGCGTTACGGCAGTCTGCCCCGGGCCTGTAAAGACTGAGTTTTTTGATCTTGCGGAGGAATTTTCGTATATTCCTATATATAAGAGGCTGGTTATGGCAAAGCCCGAGGCTGTGGTCAAAAAGGCCATAAAGGATTCTGTGAAGAGAAGGAGCCTGTCGGTATACGGCTTATCCATGAAGGGGCTGAGGGTCATAGGGGTTGTGGTGCCTCACAGGCTTATTTTCAGGATAATGGACGGATTCCGTGTTTGACAGAGGTAAATTATGATAAAGATAACGGCGGATAAGAACGAGGCGGGACAGAGCCTTGTAAAGCTCTTGGCAAAGACCCTGGACAGGGCCCCCAAGAGCTTTATTTATAAGATGCTCAGAAAAAAAAATATAAAGCTTAACGGAAAGAAGGCGTCGGGAAACGAGCTCATTCTGGAGAAGGATGAGATAGAGATTTTCCTCTCTGACGAGACCTTTGGAAAGTTCAGCTCAAAAAAAGATGCCAAAAGGCTTCTCACAGAAGCAAAAGCTTCCCGGGGAAGCTTAAAAACTGTCTATGAAGATGATAATATATTGATAGCGGACAAACCGCAGGGACTTCTCTCGCAGAGATCGGCTCCGGGGGAGGACTCCATTAACGACAGGATCATCGCATATCTCATATCCAAGGGAGAGCTTTCCGAGAGACAGCTCCTTACCTTCAAGCCCTCCATCTGCAACAGACTCGACAGAAATACCGGGGGACTTATCACCTTCGGAAAGAACCTCGCATCTTTGCAGGCTCTTAATCTCATGTTTTCAAAAAGATTTTTGGACAAGTATTATATCTGCGTGGTGAGGGGCAGAGTGAAGGGACCGGAGCACTGTGAGGCTCTGCTTTCAAAAAATGAGAAGAAAAATATGGTCACAGTGCTTCCGCTGACCGAGCCCATGGGAGAGAGAGAGGGATTTGAGCTCATAAAGACGGAGTATGAGCCTCTTTTCGCAAACGAGGAATTTACCCTTTTGAGAGTGAAGCTTATTACAGGGCGTTCCCATCAGATAAGGGCCCATCTCGCCATGCTTGGACATCCTGTGGCGGGAGATCCCAAGTACGGAGACACAAGGGCGGACAGGGAGCTCCTTGAAAAATACGGAGTGCGACATCAGCTTCTCTATTCCTATGAGCTGCATTTTCACAATGATCTGCCGGAGCCCCTTTCTTATCTCTCAGGAAAGAGTATAAAAGGAGAAGTCCCCGAAATATTTATGAAGCTTACGGGCACAAAAAATTGATCCGCCCGAAGCGTATCGGGAGGTGAAATGTTTTCAAAGGTAATAACGGCAGGGATAAGGGGCGTTCAGGGCTTTGAGGTGGTAACGGAGACCGACAGCTCCCAAGGCTTTCCCTCCTTCAACATGGTGGGAGCTCTGTCCAAGGAGGCGAGGGAGGCAAGGTTTCGGGTGAGTACCGCACTGAAGAATTCGGGCTTTTCTCTGAAGCCGAAAAAATATACGGTGAACCTTTCCCCTGCAGGTATATATAAGGAAGGGACAGGCTTTGACCTGTCCATTGCAGTCTCCATCCTTGAATCGGAGGGGACTGTAAAGAACGATGTGGCGGAGATCATAAGAAACTATGCTTTCATAGGAGAGCTTGGCCTTGACGGAGAGATAAAGCCTGTGAGAGGAGTGCTGCCCATGGCGGCGGAGCTTTTCAGGCAGGGTGTAAGGGGCATAGTGACAGCAGCCTCAAACAGCGGAGAAGCCGCCCTCGCAGGGATAGGGGACGTCATAGGCATAGAGAATTTGAGGGAGCTTATCAGAGGGCTTGAGAGCACCGAGGCATTCGCGAAGCTGAGAAGGGCAGGGAGCCCTGAAAGTACATTTAATGACAAGGGCTATGACGTGGATTTCAGTGAGGTGAAGGGGCAGGCCTACTTAAAGAGGGCTGTGGAGATAGCCGCCGCAGGCAATCACAACATACTTATCTCAGGTCCTGCGGGAGCCGGAAAGACCATGCTTTGCTCAAGGATACCCACCATACTTCCCGCTCTCACACGGGAGGAGGATCTGAAAATATCTGAAATATACAGCATATGCGGAATGCTTCCTAAAGGACGTCCGCTTTTGGGGAAAAGGCCCTTCAGGGCTCCCCATCATTCCATAACGCCCGCAGCTCTTGCGGGAGGGGGAGCAAACGCTGTTCCCGGAGAACTGTCCCTTGCTTCAAAGGGAGTTCTCTTTCTGGATGAATTTCCACTTTTCTCACGAAACACCATAGAAATATTGAGACAGCCCCTTGAGTCAAAAAAGATAACGGTTACAAGGCTAAAGGGCGTGTACGAATACCCTGCGGACTTCCTCTTTGCAGCGGCTATGAATTCCTGCCCCTGCGGACATTATCCGGACCGCTCAAGGTGCAGATGTACGGAGGCGCAGATAAGAAATTACAGGTCCGGGCTGTCAAAGCCCATAATGGACAGGATAGATATCCTCGCTTCGGCGAGGACGCCGAGCTTTGAGGAGCTGTCCTCAAAGGAAAAGGGGGAGAGCTCGGAGAAGATAAGGGCGAGGGTGGAGGAGACCCGAGAAAGGCAAAGGCGAAGGATGGAAAAAATGACGGGAGATTCCCGGACGGTATTTTTAAACGGAGAACTCGGCTCCGCCATGACCGAGAGGCTTTGCTGCATCGGCGGCGAGGAGGAGAGCTTTTTGAAGGAGGTCTTTTACAAAAAGGGGCTTAGCGCAAGGCTTTATCACAAGATACTAAAGCTCTCAAGGACAATAGCCGACATGGAGGGCTGCGAGCGGATAGGGAAAGCCCAT
>CALWLK010000058.1 GCA_944381505.1 uncultured Lachnospiraceae bacterium | reverse complement strand
GTCCACTATGAGCTCCTTTACACAGAAAGCCACAGCCTGAAATATCTGCTCCTCGCTCGCCTCCTCAAGGTCCCTTCTGAACAGGTTCTTTACGGCTCCGCGAACCTCTTTTTTAAATTTTTCCTTGTCAAATGTCTGTTTCATTCGGTTTGATTCTCCTCTGAATTTTTCTTCGGAAACACAGCCAAAACAGAGCCGAAGGCCCTCCGACTCTGTTTTAAGCCCTTTTATCAGATTTTCTTTACTCCGAGTTTTACTTTCTCGCCGTTTATATCCCAGTCCTTCTCATAGCCCGACATTTCACCCCATTCTATGGAGTTCGCCATGCAGTCATGGCATATGTCCTTGCTGCAATCAGTTACGACTTCCTTTATCTTGTCCGTTCCCTCCACATAGATAGTGATCTTGTCCATCACCTCAAAGCCGGCTTCCTTCCTCATGGTCTGGATCTTTGAGATTATTTCTCTCATAAATCCTTCTTTTATGAGCTCCGGAGTAAGGTTTGTGTCAAGGACTACCGTGGCATTGTTATCCTCCTCCGTCACGTATCCGTCCTTCTGAGACACATCTATGAGAAGGTCATCCTTTGTAAGCTCTATCTCCACATCTCCGTTTACAGTGAACCGGATGCTTCCCGACTCGTTCAGATCATCCATGGCCTTGTTGCCGTCAATTTCCGACAGGTAAGCCTTTATGGCGTTAAGGTTCTTGCCGTACTTGGGTCCCACGGTCTTTAACTGAGGCTTAAAGCTGTAGGCGGTAAACTCCCTCACATCATCGGAGAATACCACTTCCTTTACGTTGAGCTCGTCCTCAATGATGTCCACATAAAAGTCCGAGAGCCGGTCTCCCGACTTAACATACATCCTTCCTATGGGCTGGCGGTTCTTGAGACCTGAAGCGTTTCTCGCAGCCCTTCCGAGGATCACTATCTCAAGCACCTCGTCCATGTCCTTCTCAAGCTCTCTGTCTATCTTTGACTCGTCCGCCTTGGGGAAGGAGCAGAGATGTACGGACTCCTTTGCATCCTTGTCCACGCTTCTCACCATGTTCTGATAGATCTGCTCTGTCATGAAGGGGATGAAGGGCGCCGCACAGAGGGCTGTGTTATAAAGGGCTGTGTAGAGGGTCATGTAGGCGTTTATCTTGTCCTGCTCCATGCCCTTTGCCCAGAAGCGCTCGCGGCTCCTTCTCACATACCAGTTGGACATGTCGTCGACGAACTCCTCAAGGGCGCTGCAGGCCTCCGGTATCTTGTAGGCGGCCATATTCTCGTCCACAGCCTTTATCATGGAGTTCATCTTTGAGAGTATCCACTTGTCCATGACAGTGAGCTTGCTATAGTCAAGGCTGTGTTTCGTGGGGTCAAAGTCGTCTATGTTTGCGTAAAGTATATAGAAGGCATAGGTGTTCCAGAGGGTCCCCAAAAACTTCCTCTGTCCCTCCGTAACTGCCTTTCCGTAAAATCTGTTGGGGAGCCAAGGGGCGGAATTCGTGTAGAAATACCACCTTATGGCGTCAGCTCCGAACTCATTCAGAGCAGCCACGGGATCCACGGCATTGCCCTTTGATTTGGACATCTTCTGTCCGTTTTCATCCTGGACATGTCCCAAAACTATAACGTTCTCATAGGGCGCCTTGTTAAAGAGAAGGGTGCTCTCCGCAAGGAGGGAATAGAACCATCCTCTGGTCTGGTCCACCGCCTCGGATATGAACTGAGCCGGGAATTCCTTCTCGAAAAGCTCCTTGTTCTCAAAGGGATAGTGATGCTGAGCATAGGGCATTGCTCCCGAGTCAAACCAGCAGTCTATTACCTCGGGCACTCTCTTCATGGGCTTTCCGCACTTGGGACAGGTGATCTCCACCATGTCTATGTAGGGCCTGTGAAGCTCGATGTTGTCTCCCTCGTAGCCCTTATCTCCCTCGGACTTGAGCTTTGCAAGGACCTCATTGTAGTTGGGGCTCATCTTCTTGAGCTCCTCCCTTGAGCCTATGCACTCGCGGTTTCCACACTCGCACTCCCAGATGGGAAGAGGTGTTCCCCAGTAACGGTTCCTTGAGAGAGCCCAGTCCTGAACATTCTCAAGCCAGTCACCGAAGCGTCCCTTTCCTATGGACTGAGGTATCCAGTTTATAGTATTGTTGTTTCTGATGAGGTCATCCTTTACGGCGCTCATCTTTATATACCAAGATTCCCTTGCGTAGTAGAGAAGGGGCGTGCCGCATCTCCAGCAGTGGGGATAGCTGTGCTCAAACTTCGGAGCGTCAAAGAGGAGTCCCCTCTCCTCAAGGTTCTTTAAAACCATGGGGTCAGCCTTCTTTACGAAAACTCCCTTCCACTCCTCATCGTCTGTCATATTTCCCTTCTCGTCAACCAGTTGAACGAAGGGAAGGTCGTAGCGGCGTCCCACATTGGCATCGTCCTCACCGAAGGCGGGGGCGATGTGAACTATTCCTGTACCGTCATCCATGGTTACATAGGTGTCGCAGACAACGAAGTGAGCCTTCTTGTGCTGCTTCTCTGCAAGGAGGGCGCAGGTCTTAAAGAGGGGCTCGTACTCTCTGTACTCGAGATCCTTACCCTTCATCTCCTTGAGTATCTCCACATCCGCATCCTCTCCGAAGCCCTTCTCCACCAAAGGCTTTGCAAGATAGTACTTCCTTCCGTCCTTGTTATCCCTGAGCTCCACATAGGTCTCATCCGGGTGAGTACAGAGGGCAAGGTTTGAGGGAAGGGTCCAAGGTGTGGTGGTCCATGCAAGGATATAGGCGTCCTCGTCCTTCAGCTTAAATCTCACGATGGCGGAGCGCTCCTTCACGTCCTTGTAGCCCTGAGCCACCTCGTGGGACGAGAGGGGGGTTCCGCATCTGGGACAGTAAGGCACGATCTTAAAGCCCTTGTAGAGAAGGCCCTTCTTCCATATTTCCTTTAAGGCCCAGAATTCCGACTCTATATAATCATTGTAGTAGGTGACGTAGGGGTTCTCCATGTCGGCCCAGAAGCCCACGGTGAAGGAGAAATCCTCCCACATGGTCTTGTATTTCCACACATTTTCCTTACACTTTTCAATGAAGGGAGCTATGCCGTAGGATTCTATTTGATCCTTTCCGTTTATGCCTATCTCCTTCTCCACCTCAAGCTCGACGGGAAGGCCGTGGGTATCCCAGCCCGCCTTCCTGGGGACCATATGTCCCTTCATGGTCTGATAGCGTGGAATGAGATCTTTTATACATCTTGTGAGCACATGTCCTATATGGGGCTTTCCGTTTGCTGTGGGCGGCCCGTCATAGAAGACATAGGAGGGATCCCCCTCGTGCTCCTTTATAGACTTCTTAAAGATGTCATTGTCTTTCCAAAACTTCTCCACTTCTCTCTCGCGGTCGACGAAATTCATAGAAGTGGATACCTTCTGATATTTTGCCATTTTCATTCCTCCTCTGAAAGATGGTATACTTTTTTTGCGTCGACATATTGTTCTCATATGCGCGTCAAACTACAGTATAATTCCATGAGGGCGGTTTTGCAAGTAAAAACGAAGGCTCACTGATACTTAAGTTTTGCCGTTCAGTGAGCCATTATTTACATATTTCAGTTTTCCGCCTTACGCATTCTTCCCATGGTACTCGTCGAGAAGCCCCTGCTTCTTGTCCCAGAGAGGCTTCGAGAGGTCTACATGGACCTCATGGGGATTTATAAGTCTCTTTGACTCCTCCCACAAAGTCTCCAGATCCTTGCTGCATATTTTTTGAAGCTCCATGGCGGAGGGGCTGTGATATACGCATTTGCCCTTGTCAAAGACCTTTATGAGTAGTTCCTCCATCCTGTAGGTCCCGCCCTTAAGGAGGGTCTTTTTCCAAGTCTCCACAGGGTCAAACAAGAGCAGATCCTCATTCTCATCATAGTGTTCCGTGGTAAAGGCTATGAGGTCGGCCTCTATCTTCCCTGTATCCTTCATGTATATCCTGTATATGGTCTTGTCTCCGGGATTCGTTATCTTCTCCACATTCTCGGAGATTTTTATCTTGGGGATGTACTCTCCGGTCTCAGGATCCTTTATCGCCGCCAGCTTGTACACTCCTCCGAAGGAGGGGCAGTCCTTGGAGGTTATGAGATTCGTTCCCACTCCCCAGGAATTTATGGTGGCACCCTGAAGCTTTAATGAGGATATAAGATTCTCGTCAAGATCATTTGATGCCGAAATGACAGCGTCGGGAAATCCCGCCGCGTCAAGCATCTTCTTCGCCTTCTTCGACAGATAGGCAAGGTCTCCGGAGTCAAGCCTTATGCCGTATTTTTTTGATTTTATGCCCTGCTCCCTCATCTCCTCAAACACCTTGCTGGCGTTGGGGACTCCTGATTTAAGTGTGTCGTAGGTGTCCACCAAGAGTATGCAGGCATCGGGATAGAGCTTTGCGTAGGTCCTGAAGGCCGTCAGTTCGTCGGGGAAGGACATTATCCAACTGTGGGCGTGAGTGCCCATGACAGGTATATCGAACATTTTCCCGGCCAGCACGTTTGAGGTGCCCACGCATCCCGCTATGACTGCGGCTCTGGCTCCGTAAATTCCCGCGTCAGGCCCTTGGGCCCTCCTTAATCCGAATTCCATGACCCCGTCTCCCTGAGCCGCATGGACTACTCTGTATGCCTTTGTGGCTATGAGGGACTGATGATTTATGATGTTGAGTATTGCGGTCTCCACCAGCTGAGCCTGCATGACAGGAGCCTTTATCTTCACAACGGGCTCTCTCGGAAACATCACTCTTCCCTCAGGGATAGCGTACACGTCTCCTGTGAAGCGAAAGCCCTCCAGATATTCCAGAAAATCCTCGTCAAACATATTGAGGGAGCGAAGATAATCTATATCCTCCTTCTCAAAATGCAGATTTTCTATATATTCTATGACCTGCTCCAGTCCGCAGCTTATGGAAAATCCGTTGCCGTCGGGATTCTTTCTGAAAAATGCATCGAATATCACTTCCTCGTTGGCTTCCTTGGCCTTGAAGTAGCCCTGCATCATGGTAAGCTCATAGAGGTCTGTGAGAAGTGTCAGGTTCCTATCATTCTTCATCTTTTCGAGCGTCCTCCTTTGGAAATTTTGCCCTTATTTTAATAAAGCATATATAATGTACGACTGCCGTCAGTATCCACGAGATGGGGTACGATATAAACAGGGTCTCCATGGTGTGATCCATGGCAAACACCGTAAATATCCAAAGCACTCTGAAGCCGCAGGCTCCCAAAAGAGAAACTATCATGGGAACTACGGCGTAGCCCATTCCTCTCAGAGATCCCACCAAAACGTCCATAAAGCCGCAGAGGAAATACACAAGAGTTATATAAGTCATCCTCACCATGCCGGCCTCTATGACCTGAGGATCTGTGGAATATATACCGAGGAGCTGATGGCCGAAGAGATAGAACGCCCCGCCCATGACTCCTCCTATCAAAAACACCACCAAAAAGCAGGTGTGAAGTATCTTGTTTATCCTCGAATACTTCCCTGCTCCAATGTTTTGGCTTGTGAAGCTCAGGTTTGCCTGATACACGGAGTTCATGGCATTGTACACGAAGCCCTCGAGATTTGCAGAGGCCGTGCTTCCCGCCATCACTATGTATCCGAAGGAATTGACGGAGGATTGTATCAGTACGTTTGATATGGAAAATATGCCTCCCTGAAGTCCTGCGGGAAAGCCTATCCTGAATATCCTTATAAACTTTGTCTTATGTATCTTGAGCTTTCTCATGTCAAGCTTCAGGGCTCCCTCCTCCTTCGTGAGGGTCCTTATGACGAGAAAAGCGGAAATGCAGTTTGATATGGTCGTAGCTATGGCGACTCCGCTGACGCCGAGTCCGCACTCAATTACAAAAAACAGATTCAATATAACATTGGCAACTCCCGCCGCCATCAGATAGTAGAGGGGTCTCTTCGTGTCTCCGATAGCTCTGAGTATGGCCGCTCCGAAGTTGTAGCTGACTATTGCAGGAAGCCCTATAAAATATATCCTTATGTAGAGCACCGACATGGAGATGACCTCCTCCGGCGTCCCCATGAGCTCAAGCACAGGCTTTGATATCAATATCCCCACCAATATGAAGGCGGTACCGAAGGTGAGAGCTGTGGCTATAGCCGTCTCCACCACCTGATTGACGTCCCTGTGTCTCCCCTGAGCATAAAATCTCGCCACTTGGACGTTTACTCCTACGGAAAGGCCTATGAATATATTTACCAGAAGGTTTATGAGCTGAGAGGTGGCTCCCACGGCTGCAAGGGCGTCCGGCCCCACAAATCTTCCCAGAACTATGATATCCGCCGCATTAAAGAGAAGCTGCAGTATCCCGGACAATGCCAAGGGGATACAGAACAAGAGTATCTTCGGCAGAAGCGCCCCGTGAAGCATGTCTATGCTGTATGATTTTTTCTTTTCCGACTTAGATTTTTCCATGATCCGGACTCCTTGAAATAAACTGATAATAAAATTATAGCTGTCTGTCACATATATTCAAGGGCAGCTATCACCAAAAACCGGATTCGCTTACATCAATGTGTATATACTGTATACAAAAGCCAAGGCCACCGTCACCCTGTAAAATGCCTTCGTCTGAATGAAGCCAAAGGGTAAAAGGTTAAGGACAATGATGACCAATGCCGGAGGATAGATCACAGAGAGGATCGGCGAGGAAAGGCTTATTATGGCGTCTATTCCGATGATAGATATGAGGAAACTCCATACTGTAAACAAGAGGAGCCATCTGTCAAAAGAAAGCACCGGGAAGGTCTCCGAAAAGTATCTCGCGCAGCTTGCCAGAAGCCCGACGCACACGTTAAAGCAGGCGAGAAAGAATATGGCAGCAAGTATTACAGGCCCCAAACTTCCGAAGAAAACTCCGCAGAGAGCCGACAGTATCTCCGTCCCGTTTGTAGCGCTCCCCGCAACGGAAGCGCTGTCCGCTCCCATATAGGCGAGGAGGCCGTATATAAGGGCCAGTACCGCACCCGCTATCACCCCGGACTTTACAGTCATCAGCGCTATCTCCGAATTGTCCTCGATACCCAGGGCTCTTATGTTTACGGCTATGACTATTCCGAATACCACGGCAGCCAAGGTGTCCATGGTCTGATATCCGTCCACGAACCCTGCCATAAAGGCATTTTCGGCATATCGTTGTGCAGGTAGTGCGGGCTTAAGTTCAGGGTGAAAAAGGCTTGCGAAGAACATGACCGCTATCAATATCAAAAGCACCGGAGTCATCCTCTTTCCCAAAATATCCTTGAGCCTCTCGGGCTTTCTCGCAAGGACCCCTGCTCCCGCAAAAAACAAAGCCGAGAACAAAACACTTACCAAAAGTTGAACTGATATTCCCGCAAGGCTCCCACTCCCCGCCCTTTCAGTTATAAAATCAAACATGGCATAGGAGGTCCCCGCAGTCCTCGGTATGGCAAGAAGTGGCCCTATACATATATATATCAGGAGTGTAAAGGCTTTTCCGAAAAGGGGATGTATCTTTTCGCAGAGCCTCTCCACTCCTCCGGCCTTCGCGGCTGCCGCCACTCCCAAAACAGGGAAAGCCACGGCAGTAATTACAAAGCCTGAAAAGGCAGGGAGAGTCAGGCTCCCCGCCTCATATCCCAAAAAGGGGGGAAATATAAGATTTCCCGCTCCGAAAAACATTGAAAAAAGTGTTATTCCAATTAAAATAAGGCCTTTTGCGCCCGGCTTTTTCATAGCTTGCCCCTCGTGTTTTAAATTTCCCGCAAAAAGAGCATAACTCTTATAATGGAATAATACAAGCAAAAATGCGTTGGCCGTTGAAAAAAAGGAGAAATACTACTATTATATTTACAGAATAATTCCGGACAGATATACCGAATCAGGTTGTCCTTAAAAGGGAGGTTCATACCGCTATGGGCGAGCAGCTTACAGAAGGTGACGTAAAAAGAATAACCGAGGAGATAAACCGCAGAAAGCTTGTGGACAGGCCTCAGATATTGAAGGAGCTCAAAGCCGCCAGAGCTCAGGGAGATCTCTCGGAAAATTTTGAATACTACGCGGCAAAGCGCGCCAACAATCAAAACAATTCCCGCATACGCTACCTTGAGAAGATGCTGCGCTTTGCGGAGGTGATCTCCGATGAATCAAAGGACGACGAGGTGGGATTGAATAATACTGTGGACGTATATTTCGAGGAGGACGACTGCACCGAGACCTACCGCATAGTCACCTCCATAAGAGGGAATTCTCTTAAGGGGCTCATCTCCAACGAATCGCCTCTGGGGAAGGCGCTTATGAAGCACAAGGTAGGAGACCGTGTCGAGGTCAGAGTGAGTCCCGAGGTCTCCTACTATGTAAAGATCACCCGCCTTGACAAGACGGGTGAGAGCGACGACGACAAGATAAAACAATTTTAAATACTAATTTCCCGGATAAGAGACCAGAGCTTCCACCTCATACTTTTTTAGCTTGTCTCTGCCCTTAAGGCCCTGCAGCTCCATCACAAAGCAGAGCTTTGCGATACTTCCGCCAAGCTCCTCCACCAAGCTGCAGGCAGCCTCCATAGTGCCGCCTGTGGCTATGAGATCATCTACTATCACGACCCTCTGTCCGGGCCTTACGGAATCCTTGTGTATCTCTATCTCGGCTTTTCCATACTCCAAATCATATTCCTTCGAGATGGTCGCCGCGGGAAGCTTTCCCTTTTTCCTTATGGGGACAAAGCCCTTTCTCAAGGCATAGGCCATAGGCACCCCGAAGATAAAGCCTCTTGACTCAAGTCCCACCACAAGATCAAAGTCCACGTCTCTTACGCTGTCGCAGAGACGGTCGACAGTCAGCTTAAGTCCCTCGGGATCCTCAAGTATCGTGGTGATATCGCGAAACATTATTCCCTTTTCGGGGAAATCCGGTATAGTCCTTATATAATCCTCTATCCTCTTTTCACTCATATCTGTATTCTCCCTTTACTTTTCCTCATTTAAAAGCGCCGCGTAGGACATTATCGCCGCTATGGTCTTCGAATCTGTTATCTCAAGAGCAAATATCTTTTTCATGAGATCCTTAAGCTCCCATGCCTCCACATTTATATCCTCATCCTCGTCAAGATGCTGCTTTGTCTTTTGAAGCTTTGTTGCAAGGAATATGCCTATGAACTCGTCGCAGAATGCAACCGTGGTGTTTACGTTTATGAGGGGCCTTATCTCCCCCGCTCTGTAGCCGGTCTCCTCCTCGAGCTCACGCCTCGCGCACTCGATCTTTTCCTCGTCGGGGGAATCCAGTTTCCCGGCCGGTATCTCCAGCGTGAATCGCCCCAGCGCATGTCTGTACTGCCTCACCATGAGTATCTTTCCATCGTCGGTGACAGGGAGCACCGCAGCCGCGCCGTCATGGTGTATGAGGTCCCAGTGAGTCACATTTCCGTTTACTCTCACCTCATCGTCATAAAAAGTAAGTATCTTTCCCTTGCTTATGAGAGTTCTTTTGATGAGCTCTACAGGTATCTTTTCATCTGCCATATCTCTGCTCCTTACAGTACCTTTACCACCTGCATGATATTTGTGTCCTTCGCCGCCTCATGTCTGCTCCTGTAGCTGAGGACTCCTGCCGTTACCACAGCCATATCATCGGTCTTTAAAAGCCCGTCCTCCTTAAGCTCCGCTATGGAGCTCTCTATGAGCTCGTCTGTAGAATCCGCCCTTCTTGACCATATAGGGAAGGTGCCCCACATCATCATGCACTTTCTCACCGTGGACATGCTGGGGGACATGGCGTAGATCGGAGTTTCAGGCCTCCACTTGCTGAGAAGCCTTGCAGTGTAGCCGGTGAGGGTGGGAGCCACTATGGCCGACGCCCCAAGATCCATGGCTGTCGATACAGCCGCATAGGATACCGAATTTGAGACTCTGCTCATGAGAGCCGCCGACACCTTTCTCT
>CALWLK010000057.1 GCA_944381505.1 uncultured Lachnospiraceae bacterium | reverse complement strand
GCGGCCTTCTCCACCATCTTGTCGATGGATGTTCCTATTACAAGGATGTTTACTCCGGTATCCTTGAAGGCCTCATAGTTTGTGAGGTTGATTCCGCCCTCTGCGAGAGTGGGAACCTTTACAGCCTCCACCATTGCGCAGAGACGCTCTTTGAGGACTGCGGGTATCTGTCCTGCCTCGACTCCCTCGTAGCTCATTCCTGTCATAAGGCCTATCATGTCAGTTCCCACTTCCTCCATCTGCTTTGCAACCTTTGCAACCTCCTCGGGCTTTTCAGCGGATATTCCGAAGGTGTGGAGGTCTGTGGGGAGACCGATGTAGGCGTCAACGCAGAGACCGTAGTAGTGAGCCTTCTTAACCAGCTCCTCAAGGTCCTTAAGGCTTGACTTGTGTGTGTGGAGTCCGTCGGCGCCGCTGGTGGACATGAGCTCAAACTCCTCATCTGTGATGATCTTGGGAACCACCTCAGTGAAGCCTCCGGGTATGCCCACTGTTATATATACGTCCTTTCCACATACGGCTCTCACGCCTCTTGTGACCTCCGCCATCTGCTCGACTCTTATCTCGTGTCTCACCTGCTCCGCCTCATGCATTGAGGTGATGCCCTTGTATCCTCTTGCAAGGACTAAAGCGGGGTGATTGGGCTCGAGCATGGTTACGCCTGCGTCAACCACAGCCTTTGCAAGCCTTGAGTCATCTCCTGTGATGCCGGTGCTCAATATGGTGTGTCCGTGACCCTTCTCAAGGGCCCTGTGGACCTTTGCCATGCTTGCTTCCATCTTTCTCTTCATATCATTGTATATCATAATCTATTCCTCCTTTGACTTATCTGTCGCATTTGCAACCATTGTGAATACACAGCCCAGAGCCACTGCAGCTACCATGCAGATGACGGTCTGAACGGCATGACCTTCATTTGCCATAAGAGGGGCCATGAAAGAGGGTACATAGGCTGTTCCCCTTACTCCCAGAAGACCTACGAGGAGGCCTGATATGGTGGCTGCCGCTATGGTTCCCGCAAAGACCTTTTTGCTGGAGAACATGAAGGGATAAGCCGCCTCAACAAAGGTTCCGAAGGCAAGGTTTATAAACAGGTTGGGTATGCAGGCCACTCTGTCGGACTGCTTCTTGGGCTTTATTATGTTTGCAAGCTGTATGCCTGCGCAGACCATTACCATGCACATCATATCTATGCTTCCGAGGAAGCTGTAGCCTGTCGACTCCATCTCAAGGAGCACTATGGGGAGTATGGCCGCGTGGTAAACGCCTCCCATGATGGCAAACCAGATGGCAAAGCCTGATACCGCTCCCGCAAGTACGGGGTTGAATGCAAGGGCCATGTCTATGGCTGACTTTATTCCGTTTCCTATGAGAAGGGCAACGGGAGCTATGGCAAACATTCCCACAAAGCCTGCTATAAGTCCCGAAAGACCGCCTGCCGCTATGTTTGCAGTGGTGCCGGGCACGTTATGCTTGAAGCAGAAGTTTATGATGTAGTAGGCCAGAACACCTGCGATTATACCTGCTGCCAAGCCGCCGATGATGCCGCCGTCTGTGGACATACTTCCCGCAACGATACCTGCAACGATTCCCACCTCGTCAAGTCCCGAGATCTGCTTTGCCGCTATGGCGCCGAGGATTATGGGAAGGATGCTTACCAGGTTGTTGAATACGTCCTCAAGGCCTGCAAGGCCGGGAAGTTTGCTTAAGGCAAGACAGAGGGCCATGGCTATGAAGCCCGGCATCGACGCCATCATTATACCCCTGAAATTGATCCTCTTCCACACATTGCCTTCCTGAACCTTGTCCTTTCCGGAGGAACCGATGACGGGGCTGAATTTAAGTCCCCACTCCTTTGAGAGAGCAGCCACTGCGGAGATGGCTCTTGTCCTGTTTGTGGTTCCTGTGGTTCCTGAGGCCGCAATTACCTTACATCCCAGAGCCTGTGTGTTCGCTATGGAGGTTCCGCCGGTACCTGCGATGGGTATCTGCTTTTCTGCTGCCGCTGTGAGAGCCTTGTTGTTCACTCCCTTGGGATCGCAGCTCATGAGCATCATTCCGTCGATCTTTCCGTCTCTTATGAGGGATGCCAGCTCCTCGTCATATTTTGCGGAGAGCTCGTTTATCTCCTTGAGGCTTGCTTCAGGAGACTCCTTTACCTCGCCGTTTTCGAGGTAGTAGAGCTTTGCCTTGGCGTCCTCCGAGATGGTGTCCATGGAACCGGTGGTCCCTATGAACTGAATGTAGCCCACTTCAATTCCTGCGGCCTTTGCCTGGGTAAATATCTCCTTCATCATGCCATGGGGGTCGTTTCCGCCCTGATTGTAGAGATTGCCGCCGCTGGAGCCTACAATTGCCAATCTTTTCATACTCGTACTCCTTTCAAATGAAATTGCCGATTTATTTGTGGGTACATAATATGAATTTGCGGACCTGTTTTCAAGACCAATATTCAACAAAATGTCAAAAATTTTTTATAGAAAAATCACAAAAACAGGCTTAAAAAGATACAAAATATAGTATATTTTATATAAAAATATACATATTATTGACTACAAATATTTAATGCATACATATATAAATAAATGTATGTATCATAATATCGTAATATTTAAGCTCCGGATTAATGAAGAGAGGATCGAAGCTTTTCCGGTCGGAGCTTTCCGAATCATTTCTTTTTTAGTTGTTTATTTAATCGTACTCAAAAGTGTAAATAAACTTGACATCAGATAGCTTCGGTGCTATCATGTTCAAAATTTATAAAAATATTTAAAAATTGAACAAGACGAGCTGAAAATACAGACGCGGGGAGGAGAGAGATGAAGAGATTCGGAAACATAGATCCGGCTACCACGGCCATACCTTTTGCCATAATACTGATACTTTGCATCCTGTTTGTTGTGGATCCGGAGGGTTCGGGAGCCGTCCTTTCCTATATAAGAGGATTTCTGGGGGACGAGCTGGGGCTTTATTATCTCATAGTGGGCTTGGGTGTGTTTTTGGTATCCATGTATATCGCCTTCTCCAAATACGGGAGGATAAAGCTGGGAAAGCCTGAGGAGAAGCCCGCTTACTCCAATTTTACTTGGGGGGCAATGATGTTTACCTCGGGCCTTGCCGCGGACATACTCTTTTACTCCCTGTGCGAGTGGATACTCTACGCCAATGAGCCCTACATATCGGAGCTGGGCTCGGTGCAGGATTGGGCCTCCACCATACCGCTCTTCCACTGGGGCCCCATTCCATGGAGCTTCTACGCCACTCTGGCCGCCTGCTTCGGCTTCATGCTGCACGTGAGGGGCTGCAGGAAGCAGAAATATTCGGAGGCCGTAAGGCCCGTTCTCGGGAAGTACACAGACAGGCTTCCGGGAAAGCTCATTGATATACTTGCGGTGTTTGCGCTTTTGGCGGGGACGGCCACCACATTTTCACTGGCGACTCCCCTCATGTCCGAGGCCATATCGGAGCTCACAGGAATAGAGGGAGGGACGTGGCTTACCATACTTATACTTGTAGTCACCTGCCTTGTGTACACTGTCTCGGTCTTAAAGGGCATGAAGGGCGTGAAGTTTTTGGCGGAGATATGTATGTACGTCTTTTTCGCTCTTCTGATATATGTGTTTTTGTTCGGGGGAGAGGCGAGATATATCCTTGAGACAGGATTTTCCGCTGTGGGAAACCTCGCTCAGAATTTCCTTTTTCTGAGCACGAGGACAGACCCCTTAAGGAGCTCCTCCTTCCCTCAGAACTGGACTATTTTTTACTGGTGCTACTGGATGGTGTGGTGCGTGGCCTCTCCCTTTTTCATGGGAAACATATCGAGAGGAAGGACAGTAAAGCAGGTGGTGCTCGGGGCCTATATCTTCGGGCTGTGCTCCACCTTCATATCCTTCATAGTCCTCGGAAACTATTCTCTGGGGCTTGAGGTACACGGAAGGCTTGACGTGATGGGGATATATGCGGCGGGAGGAGATCTCTATCAAACTATAATAGCGGTCATAAACACACTGCCGCTTCCTCAGATAGTGTACGTCATACTCCTTGTGTCAATGGTGGCATTTTACGCCACTTCCTTTGACTCCATAACATTGGTGGCCTCGGCCTACTCCTATAAGGAGATGAGGGAGGACGGGGACGCCTCCTCCGGAATGAAGCTCTTTTGGGCCATACTCCTCATAATGCTTCCCATAGCCCTCATTTTTTCGGAGTCGGGGATGGCGAACCTTCAGACGGTCTCCATAATAGCCGCATTTCCCATAGCTATAGTGATAATCCTCATAACAGCGAGCTTTTTTAAGGACGGAAAAAAATATACAGATCACGGAGAGAGCGGGAAATGACGGGATCCGGGGAAAAGCAATTCAGGTATTACGAAAGCTGCGAGCTTTGCCCGAGGCGATGTAGAGTAAACAGGAACCTTGGTGAGAGAGGGTTTTGTAATGCGGGGACGGAGATAAAGGCGGCGAGAGCGGCCCTTCACATGTGGGAGGAGCCCTGCATAAGCGGAAAGGGCGGCAGCGGCACGGTGTTTTTCTCCGGCTGCACCCTCAAATGCTGCTACTGTCAAAATTATAAAATAAGCGCCGAGGGCTTCGGCAGGGAGATAAGCCCCGAGAGGCTCTCGGAGATATTCCTTGAGCTTCAGGAAAAGGGAGCGGAGAATATAAGCCTTGTGACAGCCACCCATTATCTCGAGGGCGTTTTGAGAGCCCTCGACCTTGCAAAGGACCGGCTGCACATACCTGTCGTATATAACTGCGGAGGCTATGAGAGAGTTGAGACTGTAGAGAGGCTTAAGGATTATGTGGATATATATCTTCCCGATCTTAAGTATTACAGCCGGGAGCTTTCCGAAAAGTATTCAAAGGCGAGGGATTACTTTGAGACAGCCATGGAGGCCATAGCCTGCATGATAGAGCAGAAGGGATCGGAAAATATGAAGACCCCTCCTGAGGGAGAGACCTTAAAAAGAGGAGTGATAGTGAGACACATGGTGCTCCCCTCCCACAGGAAGGACTCCATAGAGATCCTGAGACATATGGCAAAGCGGCTTCCGAGGGGCAGATACCTCATAAGCCTCATGAGCCAGTACACTCCCTTCCACAAGGCGGGAGAATACAGAGAGCTGAACAGAAGAGTCACGAGCTTTGAGTACGACAGCGTGGTTAAGGAGGCTGTGAGGCTCGGTCTCACAGAGGGATATATGCAGGAGCGCCAAAGCGCAAAGGAGGAGTACACACCGCCCTTTGACTTGGAGGGGATATAAACAAGCTTAAAAAAATGGAAAGGGATATAAATAAGTCTCATAAACGCTCTGCGAAGGAATTTAGCCTGCGTTCTGACTGAGCAGGGCGTTTATGAGGCTTTTGATTTTTTTATCCTACGTCAAGGCCACTGTGGTAGGAGAAGTTGCCAAGCGCGGAGAGAAGCGGGGACATATCATCCCTCGCCCAAGGGAAATTTTTCTCCGTGAGCTCGTTGAAGAGATAGTAGCACTCGCTGCACTTTGCGAGGGAGCGCATGAAGAGCTCGGGAAACGAGGCCTTAGAGGCGTAGGCGTTGTCCCAGGGATTTGTCCAGGTCTCATGGTTGGAGTTTAAGGCCCACTTCATGTCGGATATCACGTCTGTCACCAGCTTGCTGGATATGACAGGGGCCTTTAAAACATGGCGCTCAAAGAAATTTATCTTCCTTTTCTTCTTCTCCTCGGGGTCCGAGATGACTCGGCAGCCTATGCGCATAGCCCAGATGGATCTTGAGACGAGCTGCTGGGTCACCTTGTAGTTTGTCCTCGATGATGGCTTTGAGGGCGAATAGTAGGTGTCATTTATGACCTTTGAGAGGAACCTTGAGATGAACTGAGTGTCAAGTCCGCTCAGGGAGATAGTGGCCGCCTGATTGAATTGGGAGGGCCGCTTTTTTTTGTATTTGAATAAAAGTATGGCGTCTATGTCGTTTTCCAGAGAGGCGTGGAGAGCCTGAGTATCTCTCTGACGCCCGGAACGAAGCTTCGGATCGTGGCCTATACGCCCGTATACATAGGGGTGGCATATAGAGTCGCCTATGTAATGGCACATGGCTCCCGCAAAATACGCGCAGGCCATCTCCCGCTGGCGCTTCGAGGACAGCTCCCCTATGCGCTTCATGTAATTCTCAAAGAAAAGATTCACATGGGTCTCGTGCATGTACATTCCCACGTTTTTGTGGTTTCTGTGCCTTATGAGGGGGAGATTGTAAAAGAAGATGTCCGGGCCCTGAAGGCCGAGCTGATATATGTACCTGTTTTTGGCGATGATGAGCTTCAGAGACGAGGTCCGAAAGTCGTTGAAGGCCTTCATCCCCATGATGTAATGTGTGGTAAATCCGGGCATTTTATAATTAAGCGGCTGCTTTCCTTTCTCAAAAAATCTTGGATTAATCTTAACATAAGCGCATGAAATATGCTACAATGAAAAAAGACTTTGAGATGAATTTAACGCTGCCTTAAGCGGCGATTTACATTTTTCGGAGGGTTTTCATTTATGAAGAGAAGAATATTGTCATTTGTATGCGCTCTGCTCTCATGCGCGCTTTTGTCCCCCTGCGCAGCCTTTGCCGCGGCAGGCTCCGCCGCAGAAGGCTCAGAGACTCCCGTATATAACGGAAGCGTGGACGTATCCCGTCTTGACCTTCCTCAGGAGGCCGTGAGGCTTGTGACGGTGGAGGCTCGCGGGCTTTCGGCCAAGGTGAGTATGTTTGATGTCTCCGCTGATGAGAGCGGCCAAAGGGCATGCTCCCTTATCATGTCAACTGACGAGGGCCTTATAGGAAGGAAGGGCATGGGAAAGACTGTGGAGGGAGATGAGAAGACCCCCTGCGGCCTCTTTAAGATGAACACCCCCTTCGGGATATCGGATCCCATGGAGGGCTTTCCCGAGAATTATCTGAAGGTTGACGGCTCATATTATTGGAACGGAGACAGCGCCTCTCCTATGTACAACAAGCTTGTGAGCACGAGCTCCTACACGGATTTTAACAGAGGAAGCTCCGAGCACCTCTCCGACTACGGCGGATATTACAATTATTGTATAGACACGGGATATAATTTCGAGGGGACTCCGGGCCTCGGCTCAGCCATATTCCTTCACTGCTCCATGGGCATTAACACGGGTGGATGTATAGCAATTCCCGAAGCGGACATGACAACCGTCATGAGAAATTATGTGGAGGGGGGAACGTGGATACTCCTTGATACAGAGGGAAATTTTGAGAAGTATTACAGGGCTTTTGCGGAGGATGAGGCTGAAAGCCTCCCTGAAATCGAGACGCCTGAAATGCCCGAGATTCCTGTGGAAAACACGGTCAGGGTGATATATGCTCCATCTGCGGGAGCTTCCCTATAAAAAGGGAGGAGGGCTGATAATCTCGATTATCAGCCCAAGTATTATGAAAAAATCTTATTAGCATTGCAGTAACAGTATCAACTGTCTACGATGTCAGTATAAAGGCCGAGTTTTACGAAAATATGTGCCGGCTGTAAAAAGTTTTTGAAGGAATCGTGAATAAAATATGAACGTGGAAGCTTATGCAAAGATAAATCTGAGTCTTGATGTGCTGAAAAAAAGGGAGGACGGCTACCATGAGGTGAGCATGGTGATGCAGAGCCTCGCCCTCCATGATTCTATAGAGATAGTAAGGACTGACGACGGCTCTGTCAGGGCCGAGCTCGTGGACTGTAAGGAGGGCTTTTCCGACATTCCCACAGGAGAGGATAACCTTGTGTGCAGAGCCGCCATGCTCATGAAGGACAGGTTCGCCATAGAGGATGGCTTCGTCCTAAGGCTCACAAAGAGGATACCTCACTCGGCGGGACTGGGCGGAGGCTCCTCGGACGCAGCAGCCGTCATAAGAGGCTTAAACGATATGTATGATCTGGGGCTTGGCCCGGGACAGCTGATGAGGCTCGGAAAGGAGATAGGGGCGGACGTTCCCTTCTGCCTTATGGGAGGTACCGCCCTTGCTGAGGGCATAGGGGAGAGGCTCACAAGGCTCAAGGCGGCTCCCGCCTGCAGAGTCCTTTTGGTGAAGCCTCGAAGGGCCGTGTCGACACGTGAGATCTACGAGAGAGTGGATTCCTCGGACAGACATTTCGTCCCTTCTCCCGATACGAAGAAGGTATGTGAGGCCATAGAGAACGGGAGCCTGAAAAGCCTTGCGGGCTCCATGGGAAACATCCTTGAGTCTGTGACGGCAAAGCTTATGCCCGAGATAGGTGAGATAGAAAAAAGGATGCTTGAGAGAGGGGCCTTGGGGGCAATGATGTCAGGCAGCGGTCCCACAGTATTCGGACTGTATTCGGATCCCGGCCTTTTGGAGGAGGCGGCTCTGTATTTTTCCGATGAGGCTGTGATGAGAGAGCTTGATACAGAGACCCCTATAAGGACGGAGTTTTACAGGATACGGGGGCTGTAGCTTGAAACTTATTGCAAAATTTGGTAAACTATAGAATCAACTGTAGGTTTTTATAATGTGACCCGGAGCTTGCCCGGACGAGGAGAGTGACTTATGACTTCTGATTTTACCATGAATATGAACGAATATCTTCCGCTCAGAGATTTGGTATTCAATGTTTTGAGGATGGCTATCCTTAAGGGAGAGCTGCAGCCGGGAGAGAGGCTCATGGAGATACAGCTTGCCGAAAAGCTTGGGGTCAGCAGGACGCCCATAAGGGAAGCCATAAGAAAGCTTGAGCTGGAGGGCTTGGTGCTGATGATACCGAGGCGCGGAGCCGAGGTGGCGGCCATATCCGAAAAAAGGCTTAAGGACGTGCTGGAGGTGAGGAAGAATCTGGAGGCTCTTGCCATAAGGCTCGCCTGCAGCAGGATGAAGCCGGAGGCCGTGTCAGGGCTTGAGGAGGCCGAGAAAAAATTCAGGGACTCCATAGAGAGCGAGGATCTGGTTGTCATGGCGGAGGCGGACGAGAAGTTCCATTTTCTTATATATGACGCCGCCGACAATGAGAAGCTTCAGCAGATACTGACAAACCTCAAGGAAAATATGTACCAATTCAGGCTGGAGTACCTCAAAAACAAGGAGGCCAGACAGCGCCTTATAAGCGAGCACAAGGGCATAGTCGAGGCCATAAAGGCCCACGACGTGGAGGAGGCTGTGAGGATAATGGACGGCCACATAGACAATCAGGAGAAGGTCGTCATGGCAAAGCTCAAGGAAAACGAGAAGGCCTATGCCAAGAAGGAGGCGGCCTCCGGGGAGAAGAGCCGCAGCCGGTCCTCAAAGCAGAACGGATAAATATTAAAAAAATATAAAGTGAAACAGCGGATATTGACTAGTGACAAGCTGTCATCTATAATGAGTGACAGCTTGTCACTTTTTGTGTAAAAGAGTGGCGAAAGGGGGAACATGAGAGATGCCGAGCAAGAGATTTTTTAAGCTCCCGGAAGAAAAAAAGGAGTCCATAAGGAAGGCCGCCATAGAGGAATTCTGCAGGGTGCCCTTGGAGTCTGTCTCCATAAATATGATAGTAAAAAACGCGGGGATATCAAGGGGGAGCTTTTACACCTACTTTGACGACAAAAGAGATCTGCTGAAGTATCTTTTGGACGACTCCCGGAAAAAAGAGGACGAGCTCATAAGGTACAGCATAAAGAAGGCTGACGGAGATTATTTCAAGGCCTGCGATCTTCTGTTTGATCTATACGTGAAATATTTTACGGAGGAGGACATTTTCAGATTCATAAAGGCCATGATGGATCAGGGCTTACTGTCCTCCCCGCTTACAACTGACGACAGGGAGTATATAAAGAACCTTGATGAGCTGGGCGAGTGGGTGAGAGAAAATGCGGACAGATCAAAGCTCAAGGTAAAGAGCTTAAGGGAGTTTTCCAGCCTCGTGCTTCTCACCATGGCGGCCGTTATGGCGACAGTGGTGGGCTACTGCTTTTTGGTGGGAAAGGGAGAGGATCCGGGTATCGCCAGAGCTTCCTACGAAAATATGATAAGGCTCATACGAGAGGGAGCCGAGAAAAGATAGAAAACATTAGAAATTTCAAGGAGATGATGAAAGATGCAGACGGAAAAGACGAACAAAGACAACAGCCACAGAGGAAGAGGCATATGGAGAGCATTGCTCATCATATGCGTTTTGATCCTTGCCTTTTTGATCTACAGGAGGCTCACGAAGCCTGCGGAGGAGATAGAGACTGTGCCCCTTCCCACGGTTTCGGTGACTCGTGTAGAGTCGGGGGACATAAGGGTCACCACAGAGCTCATAGGGAGCATGGAGGCCTCGGATATATATTACGTCACCCCCAAGGTGGCCGGAGAGATAGAGGAGATATATGTGGAGCAGGGGCAGCAGGTATCGGAGGGAGATCCTATCTGCAAGATCGATAACGACACTCAGATCGACGCTGCAAAGATAAGCCTTGACTCCGCGCAGGTGGCCTTGAATTCCGCCCAGTCGTCATTGGACAGGATGACTCCCCTCTATCAGGCGGGAGATGTCTCCGCCCAGAGCTATGAGCAGGCTCAGACAGCCCTTCAGAGCGCAAGGCTCCAGTATGATGCGGCGAAGCTCCAGTATGACACGCAGGTGGAGAACGCCACGGTAAAATCTCCTGTGGACGGAACAGTGGAGTCCGAGAGCATGGACTTAAACGCCATGGTCTCCCAGAGCTCACAGCTCTGCGTCATATCGGGAGACGGAGCAAAGAAGGTAAGCTTCGGCGTGACGGACAGGCTCATAGGGGCCCTCTCCCAAGGTGATCCCGTAACTGTGATCAAGCAGGGGAGCGAGTATGAGGGAAGCGTCACAGAGATAGCGGGCATGCCTGACCCTCAGACAGGGCTCTATGAGATTCAGGCCTCAGTGGCTGATAACGGCGCCATACCTCAGGGCGCAAGAGTGCAGGTATCCTTTGTCTCCGACAAGGCCGAGGACGCTGTCCTCCTTCCCATGGACGCGGTATATCATGACGGGGGAAAGAACTACGTCTATATTTTTGAAGCTGTGGAGGAGATGAGCTCCAACACGGGAACGGTACACAAGGTCGAGGTAAAGACCGGAATAAATGACGGGGAATATTATGAGATATTGTCGGGGGTAAGCGCTGACGATGACGTGATACTCACTTGGACTCAGCAGCTCTACGAGGGGGCCCAGGTCCAACTCCTCATGACAGGAGAGGATGTGGAGGCCGTGGAGACCGACGCTATGGAAAACGACGAAATGGAGACCGACACCAAGGGTCCGGACGCGGAGGAATAGACAAATGGGAAAACTTGCTGATAAAGTCTTAAAAAGACCTGTGACCACCGTCCTTGCGGTGCTCTGTCTTATATTTTTCGGGGGCATGTCCCTTATAAATCAGAAGCTTGAGCTGATACCGGAGATAAACATGCCCATGCTCATAGTCACCACTGTATATCCCGGGGCGGGCCCCGAGGACGTGGCGGAGCTTGTGACAAAGCCCATAGAGGAGGAAGTAAACACTCTCGGAGGCGTGGACACGATGACGTCCTCCTCCTCCGACAACATGTCTTTGGTGCTCCTGCAATATGACTACGGCACGGACATGGACAACGCCTACACGGATCTGAGAAAGAAGCTGGATCTGGTGCTCTCGGGGCTTCCCGAGGATGTTCAGGATCCCACCATCATAGAGATGGACATAAATCAGATGGCCTCCATGTACTTAAACGTCAACAACAAGGCTGTCGATAACGTATATAACTATGCCACGGATACTCTGGAGCCAGAGCTCGAGAAGCTTTCCTCCGTGGCCTCCGTGGACGTGAGCGGAGGCTCCTCCGAGTACATAAGCATAGAGCTGATACCTGAAAAGCTCAGCCAATACAACCTGGACATAACCACGGTTGCGAGCCTTGTGGGCTCATCCTCCTTCACCATGCCCTCGGGAGACACCTCCGTCGGCTCGGTGGATCTGAATGTGTCCTCGGGCGTGGAGTACGCGGATGCCGAGGCGCTTAAGAGGATACCCATTACCGTGGGAAGCGGGGATATCATATATCTGGAGGATATAGCCATGGTCTCCCAAAAGGAGGAGGACCCCACGGCCATAGGCCGCTATAACGGGCAGGATACCGTGATGCTCGGGATAAACAGAAATCAGGAGTACACGGACGTGGACGTGTCCCGCCAGGTTACAGCCGCCATAGAGAAGCTATTGGCAGAGGATCCCAATCTTGAGGTAAACGTGATAAACGACAATTCCGAGAGCATAGTAGCCTCTCTGGAGTCCGTAATGTCCACCATGGGAATGGCTGTGGTTATCTCCATGGTGATACTGTTTCTTTTCTTCGGGGATATAAAGGCCTCCCTCATAGTGGGGACCTCCATCCCCATATCCATACTCACGGCCTTCATCATGATGTGGGCCATGGGATATTCCCTAAACGTCATAACCATGAGCTCCATAGTCTTGGGCGTGGGAATGATGGTGGACAACTCTATAGTCGTTATAGAGAGCTGCTTCAGGGCCATGAAGGCGGACAGGAGCTTTAACGGATATGTCCACGCGGCAGTGCTGGGCACGGATATAGTGGGATCGTCGGTTTTGGGCTCTACCCTTACGACCTGCGTGGTATTCCTTCCCCTGGGATTTTTGAGCGGCCTTTCAGGCCAGTTCTTCCAACCTTTGGGAATGACCATAGTATTCTGTATGGTCGCCTCCCTCATATCGGCGGTCACAATAGTGCCTCTCTGCTATGTATTTTACAGGCCGAAGGAGAACGTGAAGTCTCCCGCCTATAAGTTCATAAGGGCTCTGCAAAACGGCTACAGACACCTCATGGAGAAGATACTCAGGCACAAATTTACAGCTATGGCCACCACAATAGCGCTCTTTGTGCTCTCCGTAAGCCTGCTTTCAGGCATAAGGGTGGAGATGATGCCTATGACGGACGAGGGGACCATAAGCGTTTCCATAGTCACAAAGCCCGACCTTAAGCTCTCGGAGACGGACGAGACCCTTAAGAAGGTGGAGGCGATAATAATGGAGGACCCTGATCTGGACTCCTATATGCTCACCTCCGGAGGCGGACTTTCCATGGGGACTTCCTCGGGAACGACCTCAAGCCTCACTGCTTATTTGAAGGATGACAGGGTAAAGTCCACGAAGGAGACGGCAAGGCTCTGGAGAGATAAGCTTCAGGCGGTGGACAACTGCGACATCACCGTGGAGGAATCCTCCACTACGGCCTCAATGGCTGTGGATACAAACTTTAATGTTACGCTTCTGTCTGCGGATTATGACGAGCTCTCCAAGGCCTCTCAGAGGATAACCGACGCTCTCATGCTCCGCCCCGAGGTGACTGACGTGGGATCGACTCTCGCCAACTCGTCTCCTCTGGTGAAGATAAACATAGATCCTGTGGCGGCCGCTGCGGAGGGCTTTGTGCCCGCACAGCTTGCACAGTCCGTAAACGCCATGGTCAGCGGAGTGGAGGCTGACGACGCCATGGAGATAGACGGCAAGGAGTACTCTGTCATGGTGGAGTTCCCCAAGGACAGATACAGCGACATAAACAGCCTTGAAAACATCATGGTGAGAAGCTCCACAAGCCACAGCGTACTCTTAAAGGATGTTGCGGATATAAGGTTTGAGGACAGCCCCAAGAGCATAGTGAGAGAGAACAAGCAGTATCAGGTGCAGATAAGTGCGGAGTACACCGAGGCGGCGGGCCACGATACGGCCATGGCCCTCTACAACGACATAGTGAGGCCCAATATAACGGGAGGCATCTCCGAGGAGGAAAACGCCATGGTGGAGATGATGAACGAGGAGCTGGGAAATCTCTTCATGGCTATTCTGGTGGCCGTGTTCCTGGTGTTTGTCGTGATGGCGGCCCAGTTCGAGTCCTACAGATTTTCCTTCATGGTAATGACAACCATACCCTTCGCTCTGATAGGCTCCTTCGGGCTTTTGTGGCTGTTTGACGTATCCATCTCCATGCCGGCCATGATAGGATTCTTGATGCTGGTGGGAACCGTCGTAAACAACGGAATACTCTATGTGGACACGGCAAACCAGCTGAGGGCGGAGAATACAGATCTCAAGACTGCGGTCATAGAGGCGGGAGCCATACGTTTAAGGCCCATACTCATGACGACTCTCACCACCGTGGTCTCCATGGTTCCCATGGCCATTGGCTATGGGGACAACGGAGCCCTGATGCAGGGCCTTGCGCTGGTAGACGTGGGAGGCCTCTGCACCTCCACTGTCCTTGCCCTGCTGATACTTCCCATTTACTTTATGCTCATGTACAGGAAGAAGCCCGGAAAATTCGGAAGGCAGGAATCCGAGGAAGGGCTCCCGGAATAAACGCGTAACAAATTAGTAAGGATAATGTAAGTTGAGATGATGCTCCTATCCAAAGTATAATCATTATGTAGGAAAAGAGGAGCTGCTATGATGAAAATGACAAAAAATAAGAAGAAAAATATGAAAATACATATTGGAGCGTCGGCGCTTTGCCTTCTGTTCGCACTGTCCTCTCCCCTTACGGCCCTGGCCTCGCCGGAGTTTGCAAGGAGCGAGGAGGAGTGGGCGAGGCTAAGAGACGACCGCTTGGAGTGGGAGGAGATAGACGGCCTTGTAAACGAATACAATTACGTTGTAATCAATAACAGGATGGACCTTGAAGACAACTCCCGGAAAAGTGCCGAGGACATAAGGAACGATCTTCTGGACTCTGCGGGGGAGCTTGACGATCTGGCGGCGGAGGCTGACAGCACGGACGGCGGCAGCATGACCGCGGCCACCTACAGGATGCAGGCGGAACAGCTTCGCCAGTCGGCACAGGACAGCGTCAGCGACTCGGAGGTCTTAAGGCTCCAATATAAGGCTGTGGAGGCGTCCCTTTCCGACAGTGTGAGAAGCTATTTCATCAGTTACCACAGCGCTATCGTTCAGAAGGCCTATGACGAGAAGCAGGCGGAGCTCGCGAGGATAGCCTATGACAGCACGCTAAATAAGAAGAACGTGGGCATGGCCACGGAGCTTGAGGTGCTCTCCGCAGAGGAGGCTCTGCAGACCGCACAGGCAGCTGCCATAACCGACGATTCAAACATCGCCTCGGCGAAGGTGAACATGATGGTTCTGTGCGGTTGGGATTACACCGCATCCCCCGAGATAGAAGAGATGCCCTCCTTCGACATAGAGTCCTCGGACGACATGAATATAGAGGAGGATATAGAGAAAGCCCTTCAGAACAACTACACCTTAAAAGCGGATGAGAGGAAGCTCGAGAATGCTCCCTCCTACTCAATAAAGCAAAAATACAAGGAGACCTGTGCAAATGACAGGGAGCAGATAGCCTCCGACATAAAGCAGAAGGCTTCCGCAGTGAAGCTTGCAAAGAGCGGATATGATCAGGCTGCCGGCGCTCTCGCGCTTCAGAGGAGAGATCTTGAGACAAAGAGAGCTCAGGCGAGTCTTGGGACCATAAGCGTAAATGAATTGAGGAGCGCAGAGCTCACAGTAAGCTCTATGGAGGACAGCCTTAAGCTCAAGGAATACGAGCTGTTCTCGGCGCTTAGCAGCTATAACTCTGCAGTGGCGGGCACAGCCTCCACCGGAGCTACGGCATAAAAGAGGACGTGATACAGATGGTACGGGAGAGATATTTAAAAAATAAAACAGCAAAGGGAACCCTCGGGGCCCTCCTTGCGGCGGGATTTTCAGTCTCGACACTTTTCAATGCCTTCGGGGCTCCTCCCCTCGACAATATACCCGAGGGAGTCAGCGAGGAGAGGTGGGAGAGCCTCAATGACAATGTGATAGAGTACGATGAGTTGGGGGATCTGGTGCAGTATTTCAACCCGGCATACACTCAGGCAATGGATACCGCAGGCTCCTCCACAATGACCCTTTCCTCTGCGGTGGATCAATTTTCCGCATACTACAGAGGACTCAACTTGGGTGATACCATAGACAGCACGAAGACAGCTGTCTCAAACCTTGAATCCGCCATGTCGGCCCCCGGGCTCTCGGAGGAGGCAAGACAAAAGTATGCCTCGGAGCTTATGCAGCTTAACGTGGGGCTTGCTACAGCCGAGGCCACAAGGAACACTCTGTCAAAGACAGTGAGAGAACTCTCTCAAACTGTGAGAAATACCGAAAAGAAAGTGGAGATAAGCTTAAGGCCTGTCAAAAGGCAGCTGGAATATGGCATGCAGTCGGCTTTTATCCAATATCATCAGCTCCTCATAACAAGGGGCATACTTGAAAAGCAGGTGGAGCTATATACTGCCATGCTCTCGGCAAGCGAGACCGGAGAGAGGCAGGGGCTTCAGACGGAGACCGAGAGACTTGCAGCCGAAAACGATCTGGAGCAGGCGAGGCTTCAGCTTCAGCAGACGGATTCGGCACTTGAGACCATAAGGCGCAGCATGGGATTGCAGCTTGGTTGGAGCGCGGACAGCCTTCCCGAAATAGGGGAGCTTCCGGAGCCTGATATCACTTTCCCCGACACCACGAACCCTGAGGCGGACAAGACCGCAGCCTTTATGCACAACTCCGAGTTGAAGACGGCGGAAAAATTGAGCGGAGGCACGGCTGAGAGGGAGGTGGCCGAGAAAAGGGCTAATGAATATAGAGGAAAGCTCTCTGTGAAGATGGACTCTCTCTATGCGGATATGAAAAACAAGCTTGCCCTCTACAGAGCGGCCGCCACAGGAAATGAGAGGGCGGAGCTTCTAAAGGCCTCGGCGGACAGGCAATACAGCCTTGGCCTTCTCGGAAACGCCGAGTACGAGGCGCAGCAGACCGCTTGTATATCGGCCAAGGCCTCCTACGAGCTTGCGAAGCTCAATCTCTTTTCCTCCATAAATACATACAAATGGGCTGTTGACGGAGTGGTGACATTAGAGTAAAATTTATCTGTGTCAAAAATTCCAATGGTCAAGATAAAGATTATTACAAAGGAAAAGGAATAAAAAATGCAGATGAATAAAGAGGATAAGCTTAAAGCCCTGGACATGGCCCTCTCCCAGATAGAGAAGAGCTTCGGCAAGGGCTCTGTGATGAAGCTTGGAGATTCCGGAAAGAACATGAACATAGAGACCGTTCCCACAGGCTCCATAAGCCTTGATATTGCCCTTGGCTTGGGTGGAGTTCCGAAGGGAAGGATAGTGGAGATATACGGCCCCGAGTCCTCGGGAAAGACCACCGTGGCCCTTCATATGGTGGCGGAGGTGCAGAAGAGAGGCGGAATAGCCGGATTCATAGACGCGGAGCACGCTTTGGATCCCGTGTACGCAAAGAACATAGGAGTTGATACGGACAATCTCTATATCTCCCAGCCCGATAACGGGGAGCAGGCCCTTGAGATAACGGAGACCATGGTGCGCTCCGGAGCCGTGGATATTATAATCGTGGACTCTGTGGCGGCTCTGGTGCCCAAGGCGGAGATAGACGGGGAGATGGGAGACAGCCATGTGGGACTTCAGGCGAGGCTTATGTCTCAGGCCCTCAGAAAGCTCACGGCATGTATCAGCAGGAGCAACTGCATAGTTATATTTATAAACCAGCTCAGAGAAAAGGTGGGCGTGATGTTCGGAAATCCTGAGACCACCACAGGAGGCAGGGCCCTCAAGTTCTACGCCTCGGTGCGCATGGACGTAAGGAGGACGGAGACTCTCAAGGTGGCCAACGAGCCCGTGGGCAACAGGGTCAGGGTAAAGATAGTAAAGAATAAGATAGCTCCTCCCTTCAAGGAGGCGGAGTTCGACATAATGTATGGGAAGGGCATATCAAGAGAGGGAGATGTCCTTGATCTGGCGGTGAAGGAGGGCTTCATAGAGAAGTCAGGGGCTTGGTTCTCCTATGACGGGAGCAAGATAGGCCAGGGCCGCGAAAACGCCAAGGCGTACCTTGCGGAGCACTCCGACGTGTGCGAGGCGGTGGAAGCGAAGATAAGAGAAAAATACGGCCTTTCCGGAGGGCAGACCTCCGAGGAGAGCGAGGCCTCGGAATAAATCTATATATTGAGAGAGCGCAGATATGATGATAACAAAGATCGAGCCTCTCGACAAAATGAGGAGCAAAGTCCTTACTGATGAGGACTTTGCCTTTGTTTTGTACAGAGGAGAGATAAAAAGGCTTGGACTTAATGAGGGATGTGAGCTTGAGGCAAAGAAGGCGGAGCTCATAAAGAACGATATACTTTTAAGGCGGGCCAAGGAGAGGGCCCTGCACCTTCTTAAAAGCGGGGACAAGACAGAGAGGGAGCTGTCGGACAGGCTCTTAAGAGGGGGATATCCCGAGGAGATCATCGGGAGGACTCTGGAATTTTTGAGAGAGTACGGCTTATGCGACGACAGAAGATATTGCAGGGACTATATCGCCTCCCGCATCAAAAAGGCCGGGGAGAGGGATATAAGAGAAAAGCTCCTCAAAAAGGGCGTAGGCCGCGACCTTATAGGAGAGTGCATGGAGGAGGCCGCAGAAGGGCTCTTTGAAGAGGCGGCCCTTGGAGAAAATGAGAGTTCCGAAAGCTCTTTAAGGGATATGCAGCTTGAGGCCTGCAAAAAAGTTATATACAAAAAGCTCGGAAGGGGCTCGGGAGCAAAGGAGCTTTCAGAATTTCTCGGAAGCGGAGACAAAAGAGCTGTTTCGAAGCTCTATGCGCATCTTTGCAGAAAGGGTTTTTCAGGCGACGTTATAAGAGAATGCCTTGATCTCCGGGAGGAAGCCTCCATATAGCAGAGAATTGTTGACATAATTCACAAAAACAATTAAAATTGAACATTATAGTGTTTACTATCGGCATATAAGTTTTAATTAAATTTTTATTGATATTTTACATATATGTTATAGTGTACTATGAAAATTCAATAAGTCAGGAGGTGGGAGATGTTGTCACCGTTAGTTGCAGTAGCGGCGGTCATTGCCGTTGCCTGCGTAGCTGCGATCGTGGCTTTTTTTTGCGGCAAAAACAAGGGGATCAAGGACTACGAGGACAAGGTAGGCACGGCAGAGACCAGAGCAAGATCGATAATAGACGATGCTGTAAAGACAGCGGAAACCAAAAAGCGAGAGGCCCTTTTGGAGGCAAAGGAGGAGGCCTTAAAGCATAAGAACGAATTCGAGAGAGAATCGAAGGAGAGGCGTAAGGAGCTTCAGGATCTTGAGAAGAGGCTCCTCAAGAAGGAGGAGAACTCGGACAGAAAAGAGGACGCACTTAACAGGAAAGAAAAGGAGCTGAATTCCAAGGAGCAGGAGCTCACAAGAAAGGACGAGGAAGTCAGAGAACTCCACAAGAAGAAGGTGGAGGAGCTTGAGCGCATTTCAGGGCTCACAGCCGATCAGGCCAAGGAGGAGCTTCTCTCATCGGTGCGCGAGGATATAAAGCACGACACCGCAAAGATCATCAGAGAGTATGACAACATAGCCAAGGAAGAGGCCGACAAGAAGGCCAAGGAATACATCGTAAACGCGATACAGCGCTGCGCCGCGGACCATGTGGCGGAGTCCACGGTATCTGTGGTACAGCTTCCCAACGATGACATGAAGGGAAGGATAATAGGACGTGAGGGCAGGAACATAAGGACTCTTGAGACCCTCACGGGCATAGAGCTTATAATAGACGATACTCCCGAGGCGGTAGTCCTCTCGGGCTTCGATCCCATAAGGAGAGAGGTGGCGAGGATAGCCTTGGAGAAGCTTATAGTTGACGGGCGTATCCATCCCGCAAGGATAGAGGAGATGGTGGAGAAGGCCAAGAAGGAGGTTGACGCCGCCATAAAGGAGGCCGGAGAGTCGGCAGTCCTTGAGGTGGGAATACACGGTATCCATCCGGAGCTTGTGAAGCTTCTTGGAAGGATGAAATTCAGGACCTCATACGGCCAGAACGCTCTCAAGCACAGCATAGAGGTTGCTCATATATCAGGGCTTTTGGCGTCGGAGCTGGGGCTTGATACCAGAATGGCAAAGAGAGCAGGACTCCTCCACGACATAGGAAAGGCCGTGGACCACGAGAAGGAGGGAACTCACATAAGTCTCGGAGTGGAGCTCTGCAAGAAGTATCGCGAGCCCGCCGTAGTCATCAATTCCGTGGAGTCTCACCACGGGGACGTGGAGCCCACCAGCATGATAGCCTGCATAGTCGCTGCCGCGGACGCTATATCCGCATCAAGGCCCGGAGCCAGAAGGGAGTCGGTGGAGACCTATACCCAGAGGCTGAAGCAGCTTGAGGATATAACCAACTCCTACAAGGGAGGTGACAAGTCCTACGCTATACAGGCGGGGCGTGAGGTACGCATCATGGTCATCCCCGAGCAGATAAGCGAGGACGATATGACTATACTCGCCCATGACGTTGCAAAGAGGATAGAGAACGAGATGACCTATCCCGGACAGATAAAGGTAAACGTCATAAGGGAGACCAGGGTGACTGACACGGCGAAATAATTGCTGTTAATTTTCGAAAATTTGTACCTGTAAAAAACATTGACTGAAATTTGACACATTTGCTATAATCTAAGTGTCTAAGGACTATATGGTTTGTCGTTTTTGAGTTAAACGGCTATACTATATAGTCCTTTTTTTATTGTTTTTTCACAAAAATAACGATTTTCCGGAGGATGTTGCGGGATGGAGATTGTGAAACTAAATGTAAACGGAGTGGTGAGGGAGACTCCGGTCGAAAATAACTGGACGCTCCTTCGGGCCCTCAGGGAAGGCTTGGGGCTTACCGGCACGAAATGCGGCTGCGAGACGGGAGACTGCGGAGCCTGCATGGTGATAATAGACGGCGAGGCCGTGCGCTCCTGTCTGGTGAGAGCCGTAAAACTTGAAGGCAAGGAGATCAGGACCATAGAGGGAGTGGGAGACGGAGAGCACTTAAGCCCCATACAGGAGGCCTTTATAGAGGCGGGAGCTGTGCAGTGCGGCTTCTGCATACCCGGGATGATAATGTCGGCGAAGGCACTCTTGGACAGGAATCCCAACCCCACGGAGGATGAGGTGAGAACGGCCATAGACCATAACCTCTGCCGCTGCACGGGATATGAAAACATAGTCAAGGCCATACTGCTCGCAGCCGAAAAGCTCGGAAAGGAGAGATATGATGGATAAGGTTTTCAGCATAGTGGGAAAGTCCCGGCCCATAAGCGACGCGGCCCTTAAAGTCACAGGGCAAAAGGTGTATGTAGACGACATGGCGCTTCCCGGAATGCTCCACGCAAAGATATTGCTGTCGGACTGCCCTCACGGCAGGATAAAGAGCATCGACATCTCCGAGGCCATGGCGCTTCCCGGGGTCAGGGCCATAGCCACCTGCTTCAACACCCCCTCGGTGAAGTACAACAGTGCGGTGCGCTTTATTGAAAATAAGCTTCCCGACACGGAGATGATATTTTCCGATACAGTGAGATTTGTGGGAGACAGGGTGGCGGCAGTGGCAGCGGATTCGGAGAAGACGGCGCTCAAGGCTTTGAAGCTCATAAAGTGGAGTACGAGGAGCTTCCCTGTTACTTTGACCCGGAGGAGGCCTTGAAGGAGGACGCCTACCCCATACACGAGGGAGGGAATATCATAATGCCCTCCGAGACCGTGGGAGGAGATCCGGATAAGGCTATAAAGGAGGCGGACCACGTCATAACGAGGGAGTACTTTATGCCTGCGGTAAACCACTGCCCCATAGAGACCCACGCCTCCATATCGGAGTTTGACGCCACAGGAAAGCTCACGGTATGGACTCCCACCCAGGACGCCTTCGGCCAGAGGATAAATCTCCACCGCATATTCGGACTGCCCATGTCAAAGATAAGGGTCATAAGCCCCGTCATGGGAGGAGGCTTCGGCGGAAAGATAGACCTTGTGACCGAGCCTGTGACCGCTCTTTTGGCAATGAAGACCGGAAGGCCGGTAAAGATAGTCTACGGCAGACAGGAGGAGTTTGCCTCGGCCCGCACCCGCCACGCCGCAAAGGTGAAGCTCACCATGGGCTTCATGAACGACGGCACCATAACGGGGGCCGACGAGACCATGATACTGAACGCGGGAGCTCAGACCTCCGCCACCATGTCCGTGTGCTGGGCGGCGGGAGGAAAATTCTTCAAGCTCCTCAAGACGAGAAATATGAGATTTAAGGGTATACCTGTGTACACTAACACCCCTGTGGCCTCGGCCATGAGAGGCTTCGGCTCTCCCCAGCAGTTCTTCCCTGTCTCCTCCATGATAAACGAGATAGCCGATATATTGGGAATGGACGCAAGCGAGGTGTTCCTCAAAAATCTGGCGGACCCTTATGAGAAGGCCTGCTGCGACGGAGAGTCCTTCGGAAACTTCAAGCTCAAGGACTGCGTGGTAAGGGGCAAGGAGCTCATAGGCTGGGATGAGGCCGTAAAGGAGATGAAGGAGAGCGCCGAGAGGAATGACAGAGTGAGGATAGGAGTGGGCATGGCCTGCGGCTCCCACGGAACCTCCATGTTCCCCTTCATGCCCGACGTGACAGGCATCACCATGAAGATGAACGAGGACGGTACCATAGTGTTTACCACAGGTACCTCGGACATGGGAAACGGCTCCGTCACCACCCAGTGCATGATGATATCGGAGGTACTGGGAATACCCTTGGAGAATATCACTTATATAAAGACAGACACCGACGCGGCAATGTCGGATCTGGGAGCCTACGCCTCCAGAGGAACCTACACCAGCGGACACGCCGCCTTAAAGACTGCGGAGATAATGAGGGAAAAGATCGCCGATATAGCGGTGAAGCTCCTTGAGGCCGACAGGAACGAGCTCATATTCTCTGAAAACAAGGTCAGGGCGGGAGAAAAGTCCGTGGATATGTCGCAGATAGCCGAATATGCCAGAGAGACGCTGCAGGAGGACCTGAGCTGTTCATATATGTTCCACTCCACTGAGGGACCCATGAGCTCGGGAGCTCACTTTGCAAAGGTCAGCGTGGACACAGAGACAGGAGAGGTTAAGATCCTTGACTACGCAGCTGTCCACGACGTGGGCAAGGTGGTAAACCCCATGGGAGTATCAGGACAGCTTGAGGGTGGAATATCCATGGGCCTCGGATACGCCCTTACCGAGGAGATGAAGATAGCCGAAAACGGCAGATGCACAAGCTCGAATTTCAAGGCCTACCACATGTTCAACGCGGCGGAGATGCCTCCCATAAAGACAGACTTCATAGATTCAAAGGAGGAGACCGGACCCTTCGGGGCAAAGTCCGTGGGAGAGTGCGCGGTAGTGCCTGTGGCTCCCGCTGTAATAAACGCGATCTCCAACGCTGTGGGCTGTCAGATAAGGCGCCTTCCTGCAAGGCCTGAGGACGTAAAATGTGCATTTTCACAGAAATAGATAAAAAGTTCTATTTATATTTACCGATTATTCATATTCTGTTCATAAAGAATTTTTATAATCAGCACATAAAAGTTGATTGATAAACCAGCTGTTTAGTAAAAATTGCACATAGATTTTTCATAATTACCCCGGTCGGAATTTGACCGGGGTCTCCTCATGTTATGGGAAAGCCGGTATAATATATCCGGCGGATAAAGCTGTCACGAGAAAAAATTACGGCAAAAGCCGATAAGTCAGGTATATACGGAGAAAAACAGTGGAAAAAAGGGAAAATTCAGGGAGCAATTTCCTCCTTCAGGGAAGCATATTGGCCGCAGCGGGCCTCATAGTAAGGCTCATAGGCCTTCTTTACAAGATCCCTATGACAAGGATACTGGGGGACGAGGGCATAGGCTACTACAACACGGCCTACGAGATATATAACATAGGCCTCATACTGTCCTCCTACAGCCTCCCCCTTGCGGTGTCGAAGCTAATAGCCGCAAAGGAGCAGGAGGGAAGGCGCACCGACGCGAGGAGGGTATTCAACTGCGGTATAGCCGTGGGAGTATTTGCAGGGGGTATCATGTCCGTGCTCCTCATATTGGGGGCGGACAGGATAGCCGTGAGCATATTCAACAGCCCGGGAAGCGCCCTGCCCCTCAAGGTGATGGCTCCCACCATATTCGTGTTTGCGGTGATGGGCGTGTTCAGAGGCTTTTTTCAAGGCCACGGAAACATGGTGCCCACCTCCATATCTCAGATAATAGAACAGCTTGTTCATGCGGGAGTCAGCATATGGGCCTCCTATGATTTCATGAGAAGGTTTGCGGGAAGCGATAACCCCGCCTCCTACGGGGCGGCGGGAGGCACTCTGGGCACTCTGGTGGGAGCTCTTTTTGCCTTCGCCTTCTTGGCTGCGGTCATGGCCGGGTATAAAAAGAAAAGCTCCCTCAAGGAGGGCTTTACGGATGGGAGGGAGGAGAGAGCCCCCTCTGATTACGGAAAGCTCATGAGGCTTCTCATACTCACCTTTATCCCCATAATCCTTAGCCAGTTCGTATATCAGCTTAGCGGCTCCGTGGACAATTCCATGTTCGGCCTCATAATGGGAGGAAAGGGGCTTTCCGAGAGCGAGAGGCTCTCCCTTTTGGGAATATACGGGGGAAAATACAGGCTGCTCACAAACGTTCCCGTGGCAATAGCCTCCTCCCTTGGAGCCTCCATGATACCCAGCATAGTAATGTCCCGCATAAGAGGCGAGAATGGCGAGGTAAAGGAAAAGATCTATATGACCGTAAAGTTCAACATGCTCCTCGCCATACCCTGCGCCGCAGGGATGTTCGCAATAGCCTCGCCCCTTATGAGGCTCGTGTTCGGGGACGGCAGGGAGTTTACCGCGCGGCTTCTGATGACGGGAGCTCCGGCGGTGGTGTTTTTCTCCCTCTCTACTGTGACGAACGCAGTGCTGCAGGGGATAGACGAGATGAGAAAGTCTGTGACCCACTCTGCCATATCCCTAGTCATACACATAGCTCTGGTCTATGTAATGCTTGAAAAGCTCGACATGGGGGCCTACGGCCTCGTGATAGGAAACGTGACCTTCGCCCTCGTGGTCTGCATACTGAATTGGATATCCATAGGGGAAAAGCTCTCCTACAAGCAGGAGGTAAAGACCACGTTTCTGCTGCCTCTTCTGGCGTCAATGATAATGGGAGCCTACGCGTGGCTCTTATATGCCCTTGTGGATATGTTGCTTCACGTAAAGCAAAGCGGCCTCTTAAACGCCGTGGCTGTGCTTTTATGCGCGGCCACAGGGGCGGTGCTCTATGGCTTTCTTCTCATAAAGCTGAAGGCGGTCAGCAGGGAGGAATTAAAAAAGATGCCCATGGGAAGGCTGCTGCTCAGATTCATGTAACGGGACTTCGATTCATGCAGTAGGACTTCAATTTATGTAGCAGGAATTCAGGGAAAAGAGCCGGGCATCAAAAGCGAGAGTCGGGAGGAAAAGGAGGGACAGAGATGCGAAAGCTTACGCTCATATTGAATCCCCATGCCGGGAAGGGCCTTTCAGGGGAGAGGCTCTTAGAGGAAGTGAGATTTTTTACAGAGAAGGGCTTTCTGCCTGAGATATATTTTACAAGGAAGGACGACGATCTCAGGGAGATATTGGAGACGGCCCGCAATGAAGACTCTCACATCGTATGTATGGGCGGGGACGGGATGATAAATCTCCTTGCAAATGCCATGATAAAAAATGACTTGCTCATGCCCTTCGGATATATCCCCGAGGGGACTACCAATGATTTTGCAAAGAGCATAGGCATCCCTCATGATTTCAAGAGGGCCCTGTCGGCCTCCGTCTCCGACGAGATCATAGAGACGGACACGGGGATCCTTAACGGCAGGAATTTTGTCTACGTGGCGGGCTTCGGGCTCTTTACCGACGTCTCCTACAAGACGCCTCAGAAGGCAAAAAACGCCTTCGGCTATCTCGCCTATGTGCTGGAGGGGGCGAAGTCCATGGCGGAGTTCAAGCTCTACAGGTTGAGGATCACGGTGGACTCCTCGGAGGTCATAGAGGGGGAGTTCATACTGGGGATGGTGACTAACTCCATGTCCGTTGCCGGGATGAAATCAGTAGCCGGGAAGGACACGAGGCTTGACGACGGAAGGTTTGAGATGCTGCTTTTGAGAAAGGTCTCCAATATAGGGGAGCTGAGCACGCTTCTGAACTCCGTAATGGCGGGAAACACCAACTCGCCGCTTATTGTCTACAGGCAGGGTAAGAGCTTTCTCTTTGAGGGTGAGGAACTTTCATGGACCCTTGACGGTGAGTACGGGGGAAGCTATCTTGAGAGCCTGGCCAAGGTGACCGGAAAGAAGCTTAAGCTTCGGATAGGGGAAAGGCAAAGCGAACAGGCATAACAGAAATAAAAATAAAGGGCAGGGCTTTTTGACAGGAGCCGTGCCCTTAAAAATTCAGAATTCATAAATCTTGTAAGTGCCGTCTTTGTAGTAGGCGGGCTTACACCTTCCCGATCTTACCGCCTCCACAAGATCTCTTATAGAATGTATCTCGTCGGGAAAGTAGGTGGCGTAGACACCGACCTTCTCGGTGACGTGGCAATCGCTTGAGCCTGTGGCGGGAAGGCAGAGCTTTTTGGAATAATCCTCGGCGAGCTTTGTCGCGTCGGGAAGCGTGCTTCCGTTTAACACCTCTATGGCTGTGATGCCCTTGACTATATCCAAATGCCCCTCAAGGCCCCTGCGGTTATTTCGGAAGGGATGGGCGCTTATGGTGATGCCACCCTGCTCGTTCACCATATCTATAAAGTCCTGAGCGCTTATCCTCTCCTTGGGATACCGGTCTATGCCGAAGGCAAGGATATCTCCCTGCAGGGAGTAGAACTCTATGCCGACGAAAACAGGATAACCTGTCCTCTCGGTGTAGGCTGCGGCCACATCTCTCAGGCCCATGCTGTCGTGATCCGTTATACATACGGCGTCAAGGCCCTTCTTTTTGGCCTCGCGCACTATCTCGTCAAGGGAGAGAAAACTGTCCGAGGAGAAAGTTTTCTCGTGCATATGCATATCTATAAACATCTGAAGTCGTCTCCCATGCTGAATTTATCTAAAATATAAGATATAGGAAATTTATTTGTCAATAGGAAATTAATTTATCGGGGGTTTTGGGAAGCTTGGAAGATATGGGGAATTTCCAATATCGGATATAAAAAGGTTTGCAATGATATACTTGCAAAATTATATTTTTATTGCCAAAAACTAACAAAAAATATATACTTATCAATATATAGTTCGTAAAAAGTGCATTAATTATTTGAAAGACATTATGTGTCATTGTAATGGCTTAAGATAATTAAAAAAACAAAGGAAAACGATGCATATATGGGAGAGTATGAGGGAAGAGATAAGGCGGGAAGGATACTTAGGATATATGACAGGCTGATTGCCGGTGATGTGGTAAATAAGGTAAAAGCGGCAGACGAATTTGGCGTAAACCCGAGGTCTATACAGAGAGATATTGATGAGATAAGAGAGTATCTCTCCGACAGAGCCGCCTCAGGCGGAGGAATATCCGACGTAAGGTATGACAGAAAAGAAAGAGGATTTAAGTTAACAAAGAGCGAGGGGGATTTTCTCGGAAATGCCGAGATGTTTGCAGTGATAAAGACTATCCTCGACAGCCGCTCACTGTCAAAAAAGGAGGCGACAGCGATATGCGAAAAACTCCTCAAAAGGTGTCTCCCCTATTCTGACAGGAATATAATGAGGGAGCTTATAGGGAACGAGCTGTTTAATTATGTGGAGCCGAGACATCATAAGGACTTGGCTGATGTGATTTGGAAGCTGGGAAACTGTATACACAACTGCCAAATCCTAAAGCTCAAATACAAAAAGACCAACGGAGAGATCACAGCTGCCTTGGTAAAGCCTCTGGGAATAATGTGCTCGGAGTATTATTTTTATCTGATTGCATATGTGGGAGATGCGGACATAAAGCATACGGGTTATCCCACGGTCTACAGAGTGGACAGAATAGAGGGCTTTGAGGACACGGGAAAACATTTTCATATTCCTTATAAGGACAGGTTTGAGGAGGGAGAATTCAGAAAAAGGATCCCTTTTATGTTTACCGGTAAGCTCATGAAAAAGAGCTTTGTATATAAAGGACCTGATATAGACGCGGTGCTGGACAGACTGCCTACGGCAAAGGCCACCAGGCGAGAGGACGGAAGCTGGGACGTGACTGTGGAGGTGTACGGAGAATTGGGGTTGGAGATGTGGATGAGGAGTCAGGGGGAATATGTTGGCTTTATAAACGATTAGGGAGAGGGAAAGTATAAAAGGGCTTACTGTAGATAGAGGGAATATATGTTATGGCAACGGAAAATGCTATTTTAAATAAGAAAGAAAATTATAATGAAGAGTTGACGGAATCATTTGATTTTGATGAACTGGAGGAAAAACTTCAAAGTCAATTAGAAGAAGAATTCTCGGATTTTGATTTTTTGAAAGAAGAAAAAGAAAAAATCGGGAATCCGGACGCTTTGGGAAAGGTGATACTGGATGAAGTTTGGGAACAATTCGGAAAGCAAATTGGTTTAGATATGACCAATGAAACTTTAAATCAGAAATATGAGAGAGAGCATCAAGGTGAAACATATGAAGAAGCTGGAAAAAAGGTAATGCAAGACCCAAAATACAAAAAGGCCAACAAAGCCATGAAAGAAAAACAACAATCTGGCAATTTGAAAGATGAATATACAGGAAAAAAACTTAGTCAAAATGATAAAGCAAATTTAGATCATGTTGTTTCCAGAAAAGAATTGTATGAAAATCAACGTAGGAGGCAAGCGGGAATAAATACAGGGGATCTTGCTAATAAAGATGAAAACCTTAAAGCTACAAATGAGTCTTTAAATAAGAGCAAAAAGGAAAAAAGCGTTGATGACTATCTCAGTAGTAGAGAACAAAGGGAAAAAGATCTTAGAGCGCAAACTGAACGAGCAAATAAAAAGATTGATGAATCAGATATGTCTGAGGTTGAAAAACAAAAGGCGAAAGAGAAGAATAACAAGCGTTTACAGGATAAACTAGATGCAGATAATGAGTTTATGAAAAAGGCCGATAAAGAAGCTAGAAAGGCAATCAATAAAGATATTGTGAGAGGGGTGGCTAAGGAGACTACGAAAAAAGCTGGAAAAGATGCTTTGAAGCAAATGGCAATAACAGCATTATTTTCATTACTTAAGGAAGTTATGAATGGTTTTGTAAGATTTTTAAAGAGTCAGGCGAAATCATTTAAAAAATTCCTAGAAGAAATGAAGGAGGCAATTAAATCGTTTTTTGCTAAAATAAACAATATTTTACATACAGGAGTTACTTCTGCTGTTGGAACCGTAGTGACTGAAATTTTCGGGCCGATTGTAAGTACATTTAAAAGGCTGGCTAGCCTTATCAAGCAGGGAGTTTCATCTTGGATAGATGCAGTAAGATATCTTACCGATAAGGGGAATATAAATAAACCCTTTGCAATTAAAGTTGCACAAGTAGGTAAGATAATTACAGCCAGTTTGTTTTCGGGTGGTGCAATTTTCCTAGGCGAACTGTTTGAGAAGATTTTATTATCGGTGCCTGGAATGCAGATACAATTGCCTTTGTTGGGTTCTTTGGCAAATATAATAGGTATGTTCCTGGCGAGTTTAGTTAGTGGACTTGTTGGTGCCGTTATCATAAATCTTATTGATAAATTGATTGTAAAAAAACAAAAAGCGGATGCGCAAGAAGCTGTAATAGAAAAAGGGAACCAAGTTATCGCCAAACAACATCAAATTCAAATTGTAAGCGACTATTTACTTGAGAGGGATAAAGTGAAAAGTCAAGCTGATATTTTGGAAAGACATAAGCGTGCAGCTTCTATAATGAACGGGGCATATGAAAATATCATGGAAGACTTTGTTAGCGAGTTTTCTGAAAATGCAAATACATCGCTTATAATTGATGAAAAAGATGTAAGAATCAACAAAGAGATAGATAGGGAAAGTGATGATTTAAATGATTTAATTGGAGGTTTAGTTTAAGGAGAAGAAAGATGATGAAAAAAATATTTATTTATACTTCGACGGCCGCCTTGGCTGTGGGAATTATATATTTTCTGTATGAGAAGCTAAAGGATGATACTACTGCATTTAAATCAATGAAAAAAAATTGTGAATACAGTCTTCAAGAGGAGAAGGCTTTTTCAAATTCAAGCGTTGTTGAAGATATGTATCAATCTAAGAGTGAAAGAGCACAAGCTGTATTTGAAAGGCATACTGTCGCTGGAGAAATAATGAAAGATGCGTACAGTAATATTATGGAGGATTTTGTCGATGACTTTTCCAAAATAAATATCACTAATGGGAAAAAAGAGACTGGAAATTTTGACATTGATAACGGAAATGATTCGGTTATGAAAGAGTTTGATTCAATTTCAAACGAAATAGATAATTTATTTAGTTAGGCGTGTATACTATGAATGAGATAGAAATTAAAAGACATAATTTTAATTTAGCAAAGGAACGATTAAAAGAGTTCTCCGAAAAAGAAGAAGGTGATCTTCAGATAGAAAAAGTTCAAACTGAGGGATTCTTTTTTGGACTGGGTGATCATAAAGTTACAGGAAATGAGTTGAATAATAGACTGGAAAGTATTCAAAAGAATTTTATCGTTCTTAATACATCAAGCAACAAAATCATTAAAGAATTTCGAGAGATATATAACGCGCTTGATGCGCTTGATAAAGACTATATAACGAGCATTGTAAGTAATCTTAAAGCTATAGAAAAAACAAGTAATGATGTTAGAGTGCAACAAGGAACATTAAAGCAACACCAAGATACACTTGTTGAACAACAAAGCAAATTAGACGTGCATCAAGTTGAAATAGAGAAAAGTGTAGAGAATATCTCGAAAATTGTTACAATTTTAAAGGATTTTAAAGAAAAACTCGAAGGATATACTCATTTGCAAGATATTGACAATATATGGGATTATTTAAATATTATCAAGACAAGTATTGATAAGGTAAGTGAAGACATCCAAATACACCAAAAAGAATTGGATATACTTACTACGACAGGTGATGAAAATAAACAATCTATTAATGCTTTGTATAAAAGCGTTGCAGATGCAGAAGTATATGCAATAACCAGTAGAAATTTAATTGTAAAGCTGGAAGCTTTTAGGGAAAAAATATCTGCACTTAACCATTTGATGAAAGTTGATGAAATCTGGGAACAGGTTAAAGACTATCAGCTTCGTATAAAAAATGTGGAAAAAAATTGTGGTGTTCATACGAATAAACTGAATGAATTGATGTTGGTTGATGATAAAATGCGCAAAGACATAGATTCAAATACGCATGACATCAGTAGTCTGAAAGAGTATAAGAATAAATTAGATGGTCTATATCATTTAAGTGACATTGATAGTATATGGAAAGATGTTGAAGAACATACATTTCAGCTTATTGAAGATAAAAAAAGAAGTAAAGAGCTTCTCACTATAATTTCAAAAAACAAGGACGAAGTAGACAAAAATATTGCAGATGCAATACAGAATTCTAATATTGCGGTTGAGTCATTGGCAAAGAGAATTAAGTATGTATCTTGGATAGCCGGAGGGGCAGTAGGACTTGCAATTTTTGAGCTGATTTTACTTTTTGTGAATATGTTATGATGGATAAGTATGGACAAATATTAATAAATAATTCAACTAAGTTAGATGCGACCATAGATGATTGTGGAGAAATACTTAAGTTGGCCATAGCGATTGTAGAGGACAAAAGTAAAAAAGCTACAATTGTACTTCTTAGAAAAATTTCAGAGGTTGTTAGCAATTCCAACTATAATGTTGAGGCAAAAAGGGCAGCAAAAGCTCTTAATTCCAGCTTGATTGAGTTTTATGGTTACACGACTATACAAGAAATCTGTAATCTGAATGAGGAAACTGATAATGATACAAGATCACTTCAAGATTTGTTAGATGAATTGAATTCACTTGTAGGTTTGGAAAAAGTTAAAAGTAGAGTGAATGATTTGATCGCATATCAAAAAGTTCAGAAAATGCGTTGTGAGAAAAACCTACATTTAGTAAAAAATACATTACATCTTGCTTTTACTGGGAACCCAGGAACAGGAAAAACAACAGTGGCTCGTATTGTAGGTAGGATTTATAAGCGTATCGGTTTGCTTTCAAAGGGACATTTTGTAGAAGTTTCACGAACTGACTTGATTGCCGGATACCAAGGACAAACAGCGCTTAAAGTGAAAAAAGTAATTGAACGAGCTAAGGGTGGAGTTTTGTTTATTGATGAAGCTTATAGCATCACAGAAAATGACCATTCGGATTCTTATGGTAGAGAATGTTTGACAGAATTAACTAAGGCTTTAGAGGACTACAGAGAAGATCTGGTTGTAATTGTTGCCGGATATACGGAGCCCATGAAAAAGTTTTTCGAATCTAATCCAGGATTGAAATCTCGATTTAATACATTTATAGAATTTGATGATTACAGTCCTGACGAATTGGATGAGATTCTGACCTCTATGTGTGAGAAAAATGATTATACATTAGAGAATGAAGTGAAAAAGAAAATTCATTTATATTTTGAACAGAAGGTAGCGTCAAAGGATGAAAATTTTGCAAACGGTAGATTGGTGAGAAATATTTATGACGATTTGGTTATGAATCATGCAAGACGAGTGGTAAATATTGACGATCCGGGAATTTCAGTGTTGTCAACGATTAAAGTAGAAGACTTTATTTTTGCATCTGATGAAACTGGAATGATACTGTAGAGTTGATTTTTCAAAAACAGTATGTTCTTAGATTGTTGCTAAGAAAAATAATTAAATTTGGATGGAGGATGTTGTTTAGTAAGCAGCTTCTTCCATCTATTTAATTTATTAACAAGTGTAATAATATGTTTCCAGCTACGTTGCAAATATTAATAAGTTTTTTAGTGAAATCTCTACAATGACATCTTTTGTCGGGGCAAATTGATACACTGGGGTTAAATAAATTTCATTATTACAAAGCAAAGGAATTCGAGAAATGGAAATTCAAAAGTACGCTTTAATTATTTTCTCCCTCATAAGTGTTTTAATCATCCTATCCGGCGCCCGTATGCGCATTCAAACAAAGCGCAGGATAAATAGCCGTATATCACAGTTAAAGGAAAAATATGCGGGCCTTAAAATACAAATTCCTGTTCCCAAAGATTTTCGCGCCTTATTGAAGAAGGCTGTTGCCATAGAGATATGGATCATTCTTGGGCTGATGATGGAGATAGCCTTTGCAGTCACAGTATATGCTTATAAGGTTTCAAAATTCAAGATAATAGGGCCCATATCATTTGTCCTATGCACAGCAGGCATCATTTTGATATTTTACAGTCTTGGGTATATAAGGATCCTTTTAACAGTGCTGAGGCAAAAAGACAAAGCCGAAACATAAGTGATGTCTTATTTGTCTGTGTCAAAGAAAATATCGAAGGACGGAAGAGAAAAGATCTCCTTCAGAGCCATGAGCTCGGAGACGCGAATGTTATATGTACCGCATTCTATCTGACTGTAGATTGAGCGTGACATATCGAGGCCTTTTAACTGCAACTGAAGAACGACCTCCTCCTGTGTGAGATGGGAGGAGACACGGGCTTTCTTTATATTGTTTCCCAAGAATTTATCATTACGGATCTTCACAACTTGCAGTCCCCTGTGAGAGCTCTATAAGTTGATAATACAGAAAAGTTGTGCTATATTTGCAATGTATACATTGCAAATATAGATGAAAAGGATTCTTTCATAAAAAAGATATATCGGAAGAGGTATATGTATGGAAAAAGTTAGCTTATGGAAAATCTTATATAGGATCTGCTGTGTGGTTTTGTTGGTAAGCTTCTTTTTGCCTGCAATGAAAGTGGATCTTGGAGAATTTGGGGGATATTCCTTCTCATTTGCAGATATTGCTTTTGGAATAGAGGGCGAAATGTCAAGGGTATTGCTTCTTATATTGCCTGCATTGATGATAGCGATCTCTTTTGTAAATACCAAATGGAAGTATATCAGCTATGGGATAAACATACTTTCACTTATCGGATTTATAATTCTTCTTCCTTATATAGATGATTTTACGATGGGATTAAATCCCCTTAAGCCGCAGGTGGGTTATATTGTCTATTTTATCGGTATGGTAATTGCGGATTATTTCAATGAAAAATTGAAAAAAGCTGAGGAAAGGATTGATGAAGAGAAAAAAATGGCAGAGGAAGCCGCGAGCTATTCAGATCTTACTTGCCCCCAATGTGGAGCGCCATTGAAGATCAATGCAAAGTTTTGCGAGAAATGCGGGGTAAGGCTTGAGGACATAATTGCAAAGAAGGTCTTTTGTCCTAATTGCGGCAGAGAGTGCGGGGCAGCAGATAAGTTCTGTGATAACTGCGGGATGAAGTTGAGCTAAAAGAAAAGGGGGGATTTCTATATGAGTAAGTGGTGTGGCAACTGTGGCGCCGAATTGGCGGACAATGCGAGATTTTGCGAGAAATGCGGTGCTCCTTTGCAGGAAGCTCCACCGCCAAAGCTATTCTGTCATATCTGTGGAGCCGAATATGCAGCAGGGGCAAAATTTTGTGAAAAGTGCGGGAATCCCATAGACCAAACTGTAAGTGCTCAGGCTTCAATGGCGTCCGCCCAATCTTTGCAGGCAGGCGAGAAAAAGAAAATGTGGCCTTGGCTCGTAGCAATAGGAGCGGTCTTGCTGGTAGGCTTTTTTATCGTGGCAAGCCTCTGGGACTTTTCTGTAGAGGGAGTCAAAAACGGCTGTCTGACCCAATACAGTTCGACAATAACAGTTGGAGAAGCCTTCGAAAACAGGTTTGATAACTGCAAGTGGTCTTCGTCCGACAGCTCGATAGTTGACGGGGCCCACAATGTATATTTCAGCGGCGACGATACTGCTATGAACACACATTGGGAAGTTGCCTTTTATTCTCAGGACGACTGGTTTGAAGTCGATTCGATCAGTATAGACGGAGAGGTTCACTATGATGATACGGTCATATATTATTTATTGGATTATGTCTATACAGGAAATTTGGATAAGCTTTACACAGATATGGGGCTGGCTTTATGGGACGCCATCTTTTCATATTAAATAAAAAGGAGATTGTAAGAAATGGAAGAACAGGAATATAAGTTTTGTATGCAGTGTGGTGCGAAGGTTCCCGCATCGTCTAAATTCTGCACTAATTGCGGGACGCCCTTTGAGCAGACGGAAAATGTAAGCGCTGCTGTGAAAGCGGAGGCTCCCTCGGAGCCGACCCCGCAACCGGCGGAGCCTGAAAGCTCGGATGCGTCATTGCGGCAGATAATATCGAAAAACATCGCTTACTACCTCAAACAATTTGAGCGGATAAAAAAAGAGGGAAGATCAAGGATCAACCTTGCCTCCTTCTTCTTGGGGTTGATTCATGCCGCTTACCGCAATGTTTGGAAAGACTGGATGAAAGATACAGGAAAATTTTTCATAGCCATGTATGCAGTCATTCTCATAGGCTCTTTAGGCTGCCTGGGACTGTTTCAGGCGGGTAACTTAGCGGTAGGGGCCATCATAATATTTGCAGCTTTTTTGATAGCGCTCATCCTCGGGATAATATATACGGTAAAGCAGATTTTGTTCTCGCTTAAATTTAACAAGGTCTATTACAGGCATGTCGAAAAAAAGGCTGCAGCCGGAGACTTCAAAGCTGATCCCTCTGTGGGAAGAGCTGTCATAGTGACCTTGGCCGTCAGCATTGCGACAGGAATATCATTTTTTGCTGCTGTGACTGCATTCAGCCTTGCTATGCTTTCGGGCATAGGAGGCGGAACTGATTATGAGGATTATGAGATATATAACGACTATGAGGAGGATAACTACAGCTCCGCATATGACAATAGCATCACTGAAACTGTGGAATCATCATATGAAAATCAGGATAATGAATTAAAAAACGGAACATATATTTATGATGATGGAAGCTCTGTTTATAATACAGCGATTGTAAGCGAAGATGAAACAGGTCAACGGATAGATATAGAATCTATGGGTTATGGAGGACATCAGCAAGGTGTCGGAGGCGGCTATTTAAATGCTTTGGGAAATGGCGTCTATATATGTTTTGATGACAACGATTACGGGACAATGACAATTACTCTTACAGATGGTGGATTTTCAGTCGTAACGCATCCTGCGGAAGGCATGGAAACGATGTATATTAACCTCAATGGAGAATATATTTACAATGAAAGCGACGCAACTCCTGTGGTAAATGAGCCTGAGACAACCTCAAATGATGGTGAATATATCTTCCCCGACAGCAATACACGCTATCTCACAGATTCCGATGTGGCAGGAATGGATAAGGCTACAATAAGGCTCGGTATCAACGAAATATATGCCAGACATGGCAGAGCCTTTGAGACAGTGGACTTGAATGAGTATTTTTCTTCGAAATCATGGTACACACCGATGTATTCGGCAGATGAATTTGCTCCGATGGAGAGTTCTGTTTTCAATGACTACGAGAAGAAAAATATAGAATTCCTTGCGGCAATAAGAGACGGGATGTCCGATAGTACAAACGGATTTAAAGCCGATTGGGTTTATGGAAAGTATTATATGGATATGGATGCCGGAGGAATTGAACTTGAAGTCGGCTATTACAGCGATACCGGCGCAGATTATATTGCGCTCAATGGTTCGTATGCAGACAGCGCCGGCAGCTTTGACGGGGTTATTGTATCATCTGATGGAAATAGTTATACAGCGATGGATGAATATGGAAATGAGGTGGACTTTATTTACAATGGTATTGACAGTATTGAAATTACGAATGCCGTCAATACCGGGGGGATGTATTTCCCGGGCTTCGAAGGCACATATGTGAAGACACAGGATTATTAGAAATAAAAGAAATAGGATAATTTTATAAATCTGAAATAGTAGGAGGAAATGAACATGTTTTGTAGTAATTGCGGTAAAGAGATCCCTGACGGAAGCAAGTTTTGCCCGCTCTGTGGGAAGAATTTAACCGGAGGAACAAACACCTCGCCAAGCAATGAGGTTACCGTTAGTAGTACACCGGCGGAGCCTGAGAGAGAGGGAAAGTCCAAAATGGCGGCAGGACTCCTCGGAATATTTTTAGGAGGCTTGGGGATACATAATTTTTATATGGGGTATAAAGGAAAGGCAATCATACAGCTTCTGCTGGGGACTGTCGGTATTATAGTTCTTATAGGGCCTGTTATTTCGGCTATTTGGGGATTTGTAGAGGGAATTATGATTTTGGCCGGAAAAATACGTGTCGACGGACATGGCGTGCCTCTTGTATAGAAAATCAGCTGACTGTGAACATTGAGATTATTTAAGGAGCGAAATAATGTTTTGTAATAATTGTGGGACTCAGGTGTCCGGAGAAAGTATATTTTGTCCTAATTGCGGAGTAAGGTTACCTGTGGAGGCTGTAGCCGGACAGCAGAAGGAAACAACTGCCACACAGCAAAGACTACAACAGACTCATAAATTCGCGTTTTGTAATAATTGCGGGACTCGGGTATCTGAAGGAACTATTTTTTGTCCCAACTGTGGGGAGCGTCTGCCTGCGGAAACCGAGACTGCTCAGCAGACTGAAACAGTTTCTGTGCAGCCTCAAATACAACAGCCGAAAGAAATTATTCTGTCTACTCTTGAAACATTTGGTGATAAGAAATCTGAAATATTAGGGATGGTTAAAGGTAACATTGTAATACTGAAAAATATCGGTGAGGATTGTAGTGAGGACTTGAAAAATTTGGAAGGAGCGGAAATCAAGGACTATACAGAGGTGACTTCGGCCGCAAGAGACACGGCGCTTGAAAAAATGAAAAATGAAGCAAAATCCCTTGGGGCCGATGCGGTAATGGGGGTGCGGCTTGTATCGACCCTTATCGCGGAGGGGAGAGCAATGGAAGTGCTTGCTTACGGAACCGCAGTAAAGATAAAGTAAATATGACAGTAAAATTTTCAGGAAAGGAAATTGGAAGATATGAAAAAGAAGATTTTCGGGTTGGCTTTTACGATGCTGCTGAGCTTTTCATCTATAACAGCCGTCATGGCGGGACAATGGCAGAGTGATGCAACAGGATGGTGGTGGCAGAATGATGACGGGACATATCCTGTTAATACTTGGCAATGGCTTGACGGAAATAATGACGGAACAGCCGAATGCTATTATTTTAATGATAAGGGATATATGCTCTCGGACACAACTACGCCTGACGGGTACAATGTAAACTCTGACGGGGCTTGGGTGCAAGACGGAACAGTTCAAACGCAAGAAGTAAATAAATCCACTTCTGAAAATAAGCCTATTTACGGTTCGTTTGAGTGCCATGACGGTTATTTGGATGCTGTTATAGACATAGGGGTATACAGTGACAGCGGAATGGATTATATAAATATGAGCGGTGCGACAAGTGACGGCAGAGGTATGGCCGAATTCTCGGGAACGATCATAAGATCGGAAGACGGGAACTATATTGCTTCAAATGAGTTTGGTGAATTAGTGATGTTTTCGTATGACGGAGAAAATACGGTTAATGTTTTATATTCCAAAGTATCGGGTGGAATGTTTTTCTATGGATTTGAGGGAACTTACACAAGAACGGCAGATATTGATTTCAGTATGGTAGGCTAAGACACTGTAAAGGCCGCTGCCCCGGGCTTATGCCCGTCAGGCGGCGGCCTTTAAATCTGATTATAGGGCTGGATAAGCCCGTGTCGAGCACGCAGAAGCGTGCGAGATATAAACCACCCGCTATGCGGGTGCGCGACGAAAGTTATACAAAAATCACCTTTCCGGTACTATACTGAAGGTGTTCAA
>CALWLK010000056.1 GCA_944381505.1 uncultured Lachnospiraceae bacterium | reverse complement strand
CGCTTTGAAAATGACCGCCGCAGACGGGAAAAAGCGGTTGACCGATGTTGCAACAACGGAACAGCTTTTGCGTATCATTCAGTCTATTCCATAACTGAAAGCAGAGCCGTTTAAGCTGTAGCTTGCGGAAGTCTCAACAAAGGATATTTCTAAAGTCTCCAAGCCGGAAACCTTAGAAGAAAACATAGAGGTTGCCCGCCGTGACGGGAATATCGCAGGGATCGCAGAGCAGGCCCTTGAAGCGGAAACAGGCAAGTCTGTCATCACTTCTGAAAACGCCGCACAAATAAACGCCGTTGTAACCGGCATGATAGAGGGCGTTATAGAAGTGAAAGCGGAGAAGGGCAAAACGGAAGAATAAAAATGAGATGATTGCAATAGAATAAGCTGACAAGAAACCTTCAGACCTATTGAGAGGAGACAATATATGTTAAAAATAAAAACCGGAGTTATTATAATGCTATCATCAGTATTCCTTCTCTGCAGCTGCGGAAGAGGCGATGCCATGGATGAGAAAGCCAAGCTCCTTGGCATAGATGTTTCCTCTGCAAAGATCATATCCGAGGAGGACGACCATGGAGGCTTTCACGGGGACGGAACTACGTTTATATGTTTTGACTGTGCGGAAACGGACATTGCAGACCGAATAAAATCCAATGAAAGTTGGACTCCGTTTCCGATAGATGACACTGTGCGGGCCCTTGTTTACGGGATAGAGATAAGGGAAGACGATTCTCTGATAGAGATAGGCCCTTACCTTTCTGATGAAGATAACAAGCCGCTGATCCCTGAGATCGAAAACGGCTATTACCTTCTGATAGATCGACAGGCAGAGGAAGGGAAAGCCTCCGGAGCAGACATACTTCACAGGGCCTCCCTCAACTTTACACTCGGTATATATGACAGTGACACGGATATGCTGTATTATTTTGAACTTGATACATAAACACAAACTATAAGAGATTTGCAGATTTGCCGCCGAGCTCAGTCTTGGCGGCAAATTTGTAAGAAAAACGTAGGTTGAGGCACATATGGAGCCAATGCTATAATCTTTATATAGAATTGTATATCGGAACTGCCTGATCCGGCTGAATAATACTGAAACTTCCCACCGCAATGATCGTATATATATTAAAGAATATACGCCTGAAAAGAGGAGGTGCGGCATATGAAAAGATATATTAAACTGCTTGGAGCGCTGACGGCATCTGCAGCATTGATCGTCGGCTGCACAGGGATAAGCGGTGAACATAATTCAGCCGAAAGGGAAGCCCAAACATCGAAGCCGGAGGACGTAAGTGCGGATGATATGGAGGCTTCGGCAGTGGAGCCTGCCGATATACCTTATGACGACTATGAGGCTTGGAATGCACTCCTTTCCGAAAATGACATCAGCGAGGAGTTCAGGGACAGCCTTTCACGCTTCGCCTTCGACAGCGGCAGTGCGGTGCTTTCAGGGGAAGGCGGCAATGCTGTGTTCAGTCCGGTGAGCCTTTACTATGCACTGTCCATACTTGGAGCAGGAGCTTCAGGGGAGACAGAGGCGGAGATACTTGAGGCCTTGGGAGTCAGTGACAAGGCGGAGCTTTCTGATCAGTGCGCAAGGCTTTACCGCAGATATGAGTATACCCGGGAGAGGGAAAAGCTTTTGGCGGATGAATACGGCGAGGAGCCTTCGGACAGTGCCATAAGGCTTGCGGACTCCTTATGGATCTCCGAAGATATCACACTGAAGCCCGAATATCAGGATGTCTGTGCTAAGGATTTTTATGCCTCATCTTACCATGTGGACTTCAAGGATCGGGAGACCGCAAAGAGGATGGGACAGTGGATATCCGACCGGACGGAGGGAGTCCTTGCTCCTGAAATAAAACTGTCGCCCGATACTGTGCTTGCCATTATAAATACACTTTACTTTTACGGAGGATGGCAGAACTGCTTCGATGAGGGGCTTACGGAAGAAGACGGCTTTACCCTGAGAGACGGTTCGGAAGTGACAGTGCAGTTCATGAACAGGACCGACGAGATGAGAGGATTCATAAAGGGCGACGGGTACGCCCTTTCAGGGCTTTCGACCAACAATAATTGTGAGGTGCTGTTTTTGCTTCCGGATGAGGGGACAGACATAAATTCTTTTATAAACGACAGCGAAAGGCTTGAAGAGGTATTTGCGGAGACGGAAGGCAAATGGAGGACAGGCCGGGTCATATGGAAGATACCCAAATTTTCCTTTGGGAGCAGCTTTGATCTCAAAGAGGCCCTTATGTCCATGGGAATGGAGAGCATGTATGACAGCTTGAAAGCGGAGTTTTCCGGTATGTCCGAGGATCCGCTCTATGTGGACAGGACTATACAGGAGGCGCATATAGGAGTGGATGAAGAGGGCGTTGAAGGTGCTGCTTACACCATGATCGCCGTGGCAGAGGGCAGCGCGATGCCACAGGAGGAGCCTGAGATCGTTCGGATGACACTGGACAGGCCCTTTTTGTTCGCAGTACATGACTACAGAAATGATGTTTGGCTGTTCTTGGGAATATGTGCAGATCCTTCCGCAAATCAGCATTGATGGAAGAGAGGATAAAGGTCTATGAAAAGGCTTAAAGACTTGGGGCTCTATCAAAAGATCATACTGATCATTTTGACTGCCATGGTCTTAATATTTACCATAGTCTACATTATAAGCGCCTCAAAGCTCGGATACCTGTACCGAAATGCCATTCTTGTTCCCCATAATGAGGACGGAAGGATGGTATATTCGGGGGAAATTTATGGAGAGCCTGCGGAGTTTGTCGTCAAAGAGGGAGAGACGGTTGAGTTTCGCTTGGGTGACAGGAGCTATGGCCCCTATACTTTAAAGGCGGATGACTCAGCTGTTCCTGAAAATTTAGCTGAGGATGAGATGGCCTTGGGTATTGAGATTAGAAGGGGCGAAGATATATTTTTCAGAGGGGCGGTAACCGGAAACGGAGAGCATAAATTTTTATATAATGAGGACGGAAGCCCCGAGAGCTTGAGAGTTTTGATAACCATGGATGACGGCACATTGACTGACGATAGGGGGAATCTCATAGGACCTATGGAGCCCACAGCCTCGGATATCATTGAGCTTGCCGAGGGACCGGAGCTTACCCACAGAGGCGATTGGGCTTTATGGCTTGAGGCTGTGATCGTCTGTATTGTCACAGCTCTTACCATACTCTTTGCCGACGAGATATTCCGCTTTGGTCTTCGGCTTCAGATAAAAGATGCGGACAGGGCTGAGCCCTCTGATTGGGAGATAGCGGGCAGGTATGTGGCTTGGACACTTCTTCCGATACTGGTGTTTGTTTTGTTTATAGTCGGACTGCTACTATAACACATCAGCATAATTATATTATAATCAAAAAGTATCACACAAGGAGGCCTTGAAATGTCAAAAAGGATAAAGGTAAAACCGGGAAAGACTCAATCCGCCATGGGATTTGCGGTGGGCATAGTTTTCTGTCTGATAGGTGTTTTTGTGGTCATACCCTCTGCCGGGTTGTTCGGCGTATTCTGGACTTTGATGGCAGGGATCATCACAGTAACAAACGGAATAAACACATTTTCCCATAAAGGCGTGGCCTCCCATGAGATAGTCATAGACGACGATACGGGAAGAAGTCCTGCTTCAATCGGCAAAGAAAACAGCGAGGCGGAGTGCTCGGGGACAGCGGAAGGCGGATCTGCAATAAGAAAGGAGGAGCTCAGAGGAAATATAGAACTCAGACTCGGTACTGCCGAGGATCTCTATAAGGCCGGAACTATCACAAGGGAAGAGTACGAGAAAAAGAGAGAGGAGATATTGAAAGAGCTTTAGGCTCATATCCGAAAAAATATAAAAGTTGAAACCTGAATGTAAAGTTTGCTTGACATATCGCCCTAATGGAGTATAATGGAGACATGGAAAGTTAACTTTACATTTTTGCTTTGCACAAAGGAACATGCTTAAGGAAACAAAAGGTGAAAATTGCTCAGAAGGCGCAGATCCATATTTTTAAGTAGGGAGGGGACTTTGAAGAACAGGCTTGAGGAGATACGAAAGCAGAGAGGGATAAGACAGGAGGAGCTGGCGGAGGCCATGGGTGTTTCCAGACAGACCATAAGCTCCCTTGAAAACGGGAGATACAACCCTTCCGTAATACTTGCCATAAAGCTTGCCCGATATTTCGGCACAAAGGTGGAAGATATATTTATATATGAGGAGGAGCAAAATGAAGAATAACAGATTATTTAAGATATCTGTGGCTGAGATAGTCATAGGCGTGATTATAGAGCTCTTGGCTTTCTCCGGCATAGTGGAGGACGGAAGCGTTTTGACGGGTATAGGCTCGGGAATACTTGCAGTGGGTGTGGTTCAGCTTTTAAGGGTATTTCGCATGGAGTCGAATCCCGAATATAAGAAAAGAATGGAGACGGCCTCCAAGGATGAGAGATATGCCTTTATATCCATGAAGGCCAAGGAGGCGGCCTTCGGCATATACCTTATTATTGCCGCAGTGCTTTGCGTGGCGTGGATGCTTCTGGGCTACAGTGAGCAGGGGATGCTTGCAGCCATGTCCATATGCATTCTGGTTCTTCTGTACGCTGTGCTTTTCAGAATACTGGCCCGAAAGTATTAAGCTACGTAGAAATCGAGTTTCCTTTTCGACATAAATTAGCAATAATAAAAAACCAAGCGCAACCGACCTTTTATGGCGGGTCCCCGGTAATCATAAGGGATATTGCGCTTGGATCTTTTTATTTTACTGTAAATATATTGATATTTTCCGGTTTACAGAAGCTTCATGCCGTTGCTTGCCCCTATTCTGTCGGCTCCGGCCTCTATGAGCTCCTTTGCAAACTCGGGAGTGCGGATCCCACCGCTGGCCTTGACCTTTGCCTTGCCTTTTACGGCATCCTTCATTATCTTCACATCCTCAACTGTAGCTCCGCCTGTTGAGAAACCGGTTGAGGTCTTTACGAAGTCGGCTCCGGCCTCGACTGAAAGCTCGCAGGCTTTTACCTTCTCCTCGTCAGTAAGAAGGCAGGTCTCGATGATGACTTTCACAATAGCGGGCTTTGATGCCTTCACAACCTCTTCTATATCCTTCTTTACAGCGTCGTAATCCTTATCCTTCAGATAGCCGACATTTATTACCATATCCACCTCGTCCGCTCCGTCAGACACAGCCTGCTTTGCCTCAAAGGCCTTGGCTGCCGGTGACATAGCGCCGAGGGGGAAACCTACCACGCAGCAGGTTTTTACACCTGAACCTGCAAGCTCTTTATGGACAAAGGGAACGTGGCAGGTGTTTATACATACAGAGCAAAAATGATTGGCCTTAGCCTCATCACAGTATCTCTTTACAGCCTCTGTGGTAGCGTCAGCCTTGAGTATGGTGTGATCGATGTAACCGGCAATATTCTCCATTGAAAAAACCTCCCTTATTATCGGATAATTATAATACAGGCATAATGCTTTGTATATAGGTGATATAGAGAGATTTTACACCACACCTTGAGTCTGCACGACTCCGTTTACCGTCCACTCCCCGAGCTCGTTTACGGTGTAGCCGTCAGGAGTGGTGGCGTTTCTGTACATTGCTCCTGCCGGAAGGCCGTTTGCACCTGACACCGGATTAAAGTAATAGCACTTTCCGCCTACCCACTGCCAGCCTGTGAGCATGGCGCCATAGTTTCCGTCCTGAATATCGTGGAGGTAGTAGACATTCCCGTCAGTATCGGTAAAGAGGCCGTGATCCATGTAGCCTGAGGAGTTGAAGTGATACCAACCGCTGCCGTTTGCAGAGACGCACTCGAACCAAGAGCTTACGGGGTAGCTGCCGTCGGTCTTTACGAACCACCAGCCGGTTGCGTCATTTGCCCAGCTTCCATTGGGCGATGGAAGGGCTCCTGCGGGATCTGCCTCGGCCCCCTGCGTCTGATATGCGGGATTATAGGTATAAGAGGAAGCTATATTGTCAGGATATCCGTGGACCTCATAGTAGCCCTCCTTTATCTCTTCTATGTTTTCGTCAATGATATCTTGAACCTCCGCGTCTGTGGCAACGATGTTCTTCCCCATCTCCATTTTTTTGCCGCCGCATACGGCGCAGGTCCTCACATAGGTGTGATCGTCATAAGTGCGGGTCACTCCGGTCTCATCTATAAGATCATATTCGTACTCGATCCTTTTTACTTTTGAATATGGGCCGTGATCGTCAGTGTATTTGCTTGAACACCAACGAGGCAATTTTTCGCCGCACTGAGCGCATACGAGCCAGTGCTCGTTGTAGTCATATTTCCACTCGCTGTAATCCATGTGTGTACAGCAGTCCTCGGCCTTAAGCTTCACAGTGATCTTTTCACTATTGGTTTCGTCAATGGATTTCCATGTGAAGGTGTAGGTCTGATCGTCCTCCTTTTCCCAATCATCCGTGCGCTCGTATATCGAGTCGGGCATCCATGTTTCCGCGTGGGCGATAAGATCGGGAAAAACGACATGAACGGCGGTGACGATATCCTCCCTTGCGGAGTCGTCAGAGCCGGCATATACGCTTACATTTTCCACATCTTCTTTAATACCTACATACATTTGGTCCATGTTGACGTCATTGCTGTCGGTAAGTACCAGTGTAAAGGTGTTACCGGATAATCTTGAATTATTATTCCCCCAGTCCAAGATGGGCCGAAGCTCATTGACATCTACGGCGCCGTACTCCTCACCCTCATAGGAGACTCCCGTATCCTCGGAATCATCGTTGCTTTGGGAATTCTCATTTGCCTGTGCGGACAAGGCCGAATGAGGGCTGGTGATCAGAGCTGCCGTCAGGGCTGCTGCCGATATCCCCATGGAAAAATAATTTCGCTTTCTCATAAGATATACCTCTCCTTTCGGTTTGCTTTTTCCCGGTTAAATTATTTATATGTCTATTATAACATTTAACAAGCAAAAAGTAAGAGGCTTATTTGTGATATTTGTCCATAGTCGATACTTTTGCAGGGAAAAGTTCGTTATTTTTTCGACGGGAATGCCTAGGCAATTAGTTGACTGATTTTGTAGGAAAAAGTATAATATTGTAATTGGAACAAAACAAAATATGGCTTAGTGTATAAGGAGGACTGATATGGAAACATATGGAATCGAGAAGATCGGCATCGTAAATCCAAAGGCTGTCTACAGGAATCTCGCGCCTGCGGTTCTTGTGGAGAAGGCTCTCGCAAACGGCGAGGGAGTGCTTATGGACACAGGAGCCTTGGCTGTTACCACCGGCAAGTACACAGGGCGTTCACCCAAGGATAAATTTATAGTTGACAGCGAGGGCGTTCACGACAGGATAGCTTGGGGCAGCGTCAACAGGCCCATAAAGAGAGAGGTATTTCAGGCCATCAGAAAAGAGATGGTGGAGTTCCTCTCGGGAAAGGATGTCTATATTTTTGACGGATTTGCAGGGGCCGACAGAAAGTGCACAAGAAAATTCAGGATCATAAACGAGATGCCCTCACAGAACCTCTTTATACATCAGCTTCTTATAAGGCCCACGAAGGAGGAGCTTGCGGACTTCGGAGAGCCTGATTTCACACTCATAGTAGTTCCCGGCTACAAGTGCGATCCCGAAAAATTCGGTATCAACTCCGAGGCGGCTATCATAATCGACTACGAGGCAAAGGAAGTTATAATCGCAGGCTCTCAGTATTCGGGAGAGATAAAGAAGTCCGTATTCTCTGTGATGAACTATCTCATGCCTGTTGAGGAGAATGTGCTCCCTATGCACTGCTCCGCAAACATGGATCCCGAGACAAAGGAGACGGCGGTGTTCTTCGGTCTTTCGGGAACAGGAAAGACAACCCTTTCGGCAGACCCTAACAGAAAGCTTATAGGAGACGACGAGCACGGCTGGTCGGATCACGGAGTGTTCAACTTCGAGGGCGGCTGCTATGCAAAGTGCATAGGGCTTAAGGAGGAGAACGAGCCGGAGATATATAACGCCATAAAGTTCGGCTCTCTCCTTGAGAATGTTGTGATAGACCCCGAGACGAGAAAGCCCGACTACGAGGACGGCTCCATCACTGAGAACACACGTGTGGGATATCCTATAGACTATATAGATAACGCTCAGATACCCGGAGAGGGAGGCATACCCAAGGTGGTTATCTTCCTTACAGCGGATGCCTTCGGAGTCCTTCCTCCCATTGCAAAGCTCTCGGAGGAGGCGGCTATGTACCACTTTGTCACAGGCTTTACCTCAAAGCTTGCAGGTACGGAGCGAGGCATAACCGAGCCTCAGCCCACCTTCTCCACACTTTTCGGAGAGCCCTTCATGCCTCTTGACCCTTCCGTATACGCCAAGATGCTGGGAGACAGGATAGAGAAGTACGGCACTAAGGTATACCTTGTAAACACCGGATGGACCGGAGGCCCTTACGGAGTGGGCTCAAGGATGAAGCTTAAATACACGAGGGCCATGGTTACAGCGGCCTTAAACGGAGAGCTCGACAAGGTAGAGTATAAGCATGACGATGTGTTCAATGTTGAGGTGCCTCAGTCATGCCCCAACGTTCCCTCTGAGATACTCAATCCCAAGGACACATGGGCTGACAAGGCTGCATATGACGCTCAGGCAAAGAAGCTTGCGGGAATGTTCGAGGAGAACTTCGCAAAGAAGTACCCCAATATGCCTGAGAACATCTCAAAGGCGGGCCCTCACGCTTAACATACAGCCGGCGGATTTATTTACGAAGTATTTTTTTAAGGCCATAGCTCTTTCCATGTTGACAGGGGGCTGTGGCCTTTTGTATATAAGATTATGAAAGACTGCTATATCAGTACTGAATAGGGAGGGCTGCGATGAGAGGCATAGAGACACGTATCCAAGAGATAAGGCACAGGATATTCAGAGAGGTGGCGAGGATGGCTTACCACACGGAATGGCCTGTGGAAAAGCGAATAGAGGAGCTTCCCTACAAGATAATCCCGGGAGAGATAGGAAGCTTTCGGCAGGATGTGTTCCTTGAGAGAGCTATAGTTGGTGAGCGCCTGAGACTTGCCATGGGCTTAAATGCCAGAAAGGCCTCGGAGCATGCGCCTATTTCCGAGGGTATAGAGGCGGCGGACAAGGATGAGACCTACTACACACCTCCCCTTATAAATATAATGAAGTTTGCCTGCAACTCATGTCCCGAAAAGAGGGTCATAGTGACGGAGGGCTGTCAGGGCTGTATCGCTCACCCTTGTGAGGAGGTATGCCCTGTGAAGGCGGTGAAGCTTGACCCCTATACCAGAAGGTCGAGCATAGATCAGGAGAAATGTATAAAGTGCGGCAAGTGCGCGGGGACCTGCGCGTACAATGCCATAATTGTTCAGGAACGCCCCTGTGCGGCAGCCTGCGGCATGGACGCCATACACTCGGACGAGTTCGGGAGGGCTGAAATAGACTATGACAAGTGTGTCTCCTGCGGCATGTGCCTTGTGAACTGCCCCTTCGGAGCTATAGCCGACAAGTCACAGATCTTTCAGATGATAAGAGCCATACAGTCGGGGGAGAGAGTTTATGCGGCTGTGGCTCCGGCTTTCGTGGGACAGTTCGGACCGAAGGTCACCCCCGGAAAACTGAGAGCCGCCATGAAGGAGCTGGGCTTTGCCGACGTAATAGAGGTTGCCATAGGAGCCGACCTCTGCGCCACACAGGAGGCAATAGACTTTGTGGAGGAGGTGCCTGAGAAGCTTCCCTTCATGGCGACATCCTGCTGTCCCGCTTGGGCAACCATGGCAAAGAAGCTTTTCCCGGACTATGCAAACTGCATCTCCATGGCCTTGACCCCCATGACCCTCACAGCAAGGCTCATAAAGTCGGAGCATCCCAAGGCAAAGGTGGTGTTCATAGGCCCCTGCGCCGCAAAGAAGCTTGAGGCCATGAGAAGCGATATAAGAAGCGATGTGGACTTTGTCCTCACCTTCGAGGAGATGGCGGGGATATTTGACGCAAAGCACATAGATATTGAGGCCATAGAGGAGGAGACCGGAGTCTCGGATTCCTCCACAGACGGAAGGAATTTCGCCGTATCGGGCGGAGTGGCAAAGGCTGTGGTAAACGCCATTCACGAGAGATACCCGGAGAAGGAGATAAAGGTGGATTCGGCTCAGGGGCTCAGGGAGTGCAGAAAAATGCTCACCCTTGCCAAGGCGGGAAAATATAACGGATACCTCCTTGAGGGCATGGCCTGCCCCGGGGGATGCGTGGCCGGAGCGGGCACCATGCAGCCCATAAAGAAGTCGGCGGCAGCGGTGAGTCTCTATGCAAATCAGGCCAAGCACAAGACCTCCAATGAGACTGAGCACATAAAAGAGCTTGAGAAGCTGGTGGAGTAAGGGAGAGAAACAGTCAATACAGGATAAAGCTTGCGGGGCCCTTCGTCTTACCGCATATGGGCTGCATGGGCGGCTTCGGTCGGCAGCCATATGTGCGGATAAGTCAAAGGGCTTTTTATGTGTTTTAAATATTGACAAGCTTCGATATGAGGTATATAAAGGAGATAAAACATATTGATAAATATAAATATGTAATTGACCGTGGAAACCGGAAGAAGGAGGAAAGGGTTTTGGACTATATTGAAAATGCAAAGCTTTTTAAGGCTGTGGCGGATGAGAACAGGCTTAAGATCTTGAAGTTCCTCTCAGGGGGAGAGAAGTGCGCCTGCGTGCTTTTGACGAGGCTTGACATAGGACAGCCCACCCTCTCACATCACATGAAGATACTGTGTGACAGCGGCCTTGTGAGAGGGCGAAGAGAGGGAAGGTGGACCCACTACAGTCAGGACAAGGCAGGCATGAGGCGGCTTTCGGATCTGATAGAGGAGCTTGCAGGGGAGTCGGACAGCCCTATGAAGAATCACACAGAATCTTCGGAAGGCTGTTCCTGTAGACTTGAGAAGCCCTCCCACGAGGAGAGCGAGCCCGCAAAAACAAAGCTCTACGTACTTACAGGCTTTCTCGGCTCGGGAAAGACGACTCTTCTCCTTAAGCTTATAGAGAGGCTTAAGGGAAAGAAGATAGGCGTGATACAGAACGAGTTCGGAAAGCTCGGCATAGACGGAGAGATACTTAGAAACGACGATATTCAGATGGTTGAGATAAATAAGGGCTCCATATTTTGCTCCTGCCTGAAGCTGAAATTCGTGGAGGCCCTCGCCGACATGGCAAAGAAGGACTTCGACTATCTCTTCGTGGAGAGCTCGGGGCTTGGAGACCCTTCGAATATGGCGGAGATACTGGGGGCTGTGAGAGAGCTTTCGGGGGACATATTCGAGTTTTCGGGAGCTCTGTGCCTTGTGGATGCCCTGAACTTTTTCGATGAGCTCTCGGATCTCGAGACTGTTTACAGGCAGCTTAAGCACTGTCATCTGGCTGTCATAACAAAGCCCGATCTCGTCGGTCCCGAGAAGCTTTCAGAGATTAGGGCAAAGATTAGGGAGATAAACCCTGTGTGCAGGATAGATGTGAGCAGAGAGGGAAATCTCGATCCCGGATTTCTTGATGAGGAGCTTGTGGCATACAGCATGTCAGAGGGGGAGGAGAGCACAAACACTCCCGAGACAAAGCCGAAATCCCTCTTCCTTAATTTTCATGGCATCATACCCGAGAAAAAGCTTGAGGATTTCCTTAAGTTAATGGAGATGGACAGCTACAGGATAAAGGGATTTTTCAACATAGAGGAGAGGGGCTGGTCTCAGGTGGACGTGGTTGGCAAAAGGATAGATCTTGCTCCCTGCGAAGACAAGGGGATCTCGCAGCTTGTCATCATATCAAAGATAGGGCCTGCTATAATCAAAGAGATATTTGATAATTGGAAGACTACAGTCGGATTACCGATGGAATTAAAGAATTAATTAAAATAAAAAAGAAAAATAATTAAAAAGAGGATCAGAGAGATGAAGATAAAAGTGCTGGGCGGAGGCTGTGACGACTGCGACAGATTTTATGAGAATGTTCTCATTGCTCTGGGAGAGTCGGGAGCGGACGCCGAGGTGGAAAGAGTGGAGGACCTTATGGAGATAGTTAAGCTCGGAGTGATGAGCGTGCCCACCCTGATGATAGACGGGAAGATCGTGCTTTTGGGGCAGCATGCCTCCGCAGAGAGGATAAAGGAGCTGATAAAGGCCAATGAATAAGCTTTTGGAAAATCCCGTGTTGAGCTTTTTTGTCTATGATACGGCAAAGATAACCCTGCTCCTTTGCCTTTTGATATTTTCGATATCATATATTCAGAGCTATTTTCCTCCGGAGAGGAGCAAAAGGATAATAGGGAGGTTCAAGGGCCTCGGGGCCCGCATCACAGCGGCCCTTCTCGGAACAGTCACACCCTTTTGCTCCTGCTCATCAATACCGCTTTTTATAGGCTTTACCTCTGCGGGTCTTCCCGTCGGAGTGACCTTCTCCTTCCTCATATCCTCGCCCATGGTGGATCTGGGAAGCCTTGTGCTCCTCATGAGCATATTCGGGGTAAAGGTGGCTTTGGCCTACGTCGTTTTCGGACTGATTATTGCTGTGGCGGGAAGTAGCATCATAGAGGCTCTCCATATGGACAGATATGTGGAGGGATTTGTAACTGCAGTGAAGGCCGCTGAAAGCGAGAGCCCGTCTCTTACAGTGAGAGACAGGCTCATATACGCAAGGGATAAGATGACGGAAACTCTGAGAAAGGTATTTCCGTATATAGTTTTGGGTGTGAGTATAGGTGCGGTGATTCACAATTGGGTTCCAGAGGAGGTCATAGCCAAGGTCTTGGGCACCGAAAATCCCTTGGGGGTAGTTATAGCCACGGTGGTGGGAGTGCCCATGTACGGGGACATTTTCGGAACAGTGCCTGTGGCGGAGGCGCTTCTCGTTAAAGGCGCGAGACTCGGAACGGTCCTTGCCTTCATGATGGCGGTGACGACCTTGAGCCTTCCCTCCATGATCCTCCTCAAAAAAGTGGTAAAGACAAGGCTTCTCTATACCTTTATCGTCATATGCACATTCGGGATCATAGCCGTGGGTTATCTATTCAATCTTTTGCAGCCGTATCTGATATAGGAGTCTCGACCGGAGCTTAATTTCTTATTATCCCTGAGGATAAGTCATAATCAAAATCTGCTCTGTCTATTATTTTAGCGGTGTCGGCATCCTTTATAATTACGCTTATGTCCGCTTCCCTGCCTTTGCTCATTATCAGAGAGCAATTTCTGACGTCAAAACGGGAGAAACCCTTTGTATCAAGTTGGTCTATGAGCTTTTTTATGATCGGGTCGGAAAGTATATCCGTCTCTCCACCTATGAGGAGCTCTACATTTATCTTGTCAGGATCAATTGCATACAAGGTGCTCAAATAGGCTTTGAGATCCTTGCAACTTTTAAAATAATTAAGCAAGGTATCATTGTAATCCTCATAGAGAGTGTTCCAATATTGCTCATTTTTAACGGAGCTTTCGGGTATACCCATTTTCAAAAGCTCTTTCCCCAAGATATCGGTCATTACATGAGCTCCTGCGATATTGAGATGTCCTGTGTCGCGAAAATGGATATCGAAGTCGGGGGCGGAAGCTTCGTTCATATAATTTATATATGGGACACCTAAATCCTCGGACAGCTCGTAGACGCCGTTTTCTCTCTTTTGAAAGTCAGGCTGATAGCTGTAAGGGATATTTATGTACAGGAGCTTTATATCCTCTGTATCACATAATTCTTTTATTCGTCTGAGATATTCCCTTTGGTTCGGTGAAGCTTCTCTACTGAGTTCTCTGTCTCTGATTATTACCTTGTCGGGAGGAGAGACGTCATAGAGTATCTGCAAGCCGAGGTTTTTATTTTCGGAAGGAAAGATATCATTTCGGCTGACTTCTTTCCAACGATTGTGGTATTCGGAAAAAGGAAAGAGTATCATTTCTCTTTCAGTTTTGTCTGAAAAGAGATTGGAGGCTGCCCTCAGCTTCTCCAAATCCAAGGGAAACATGTCATTCATGTAATGAGTAGGGGCAACGAGAGCCTTGCCTGCGTCATCACCTAAAGTCTCATATACGTCAATTACCACAGCATGAGGCTTCTTTCCTTCTTTTATCACCCTTCTTAGTCCGTAGTAAGAGTCCGCAACAGATGCCGAGTTCATGCCCATATTGTAGGAGCTTATTCCGTATTTGTGATAGAGATATATAGGAGATATTCCGTCATATACATGGGAGGTGCCGAAAAAGAGCACATCATACTCTGTTTCCGAGTTATAATATGGCCCGTATTTTATGATGCTGTCCTTCCTCATGAGTATTTTTGAAGAGAGAAAGAGCGATCCTGTGATAAGCAGTGAAACGCAGAGGACCGACAGAGCAAACCTTCTGTTCTGTATGAACGATATAAGTCTTTTCATAAGATATCCCATTCCTTAAAACTGAAAATATATGAAGCTTGATGCGTCATAGGAGCTTCCCCAGATGCCCATGACCGCTATTACGGTAACACTGCCCGCATATACCAACCATCTGAACCAGAGGTCTTGTCTCAACAGGGCCTTTCTCAATACAATTCCCTTGTATTTCATATAGTCCGCCCAAAGGAGGAGAACTATAGATACGAAAAGGACGAAAAACTCCTTTATAGGCATACCGCAGGCAAATATGCTTCCTGACAGCAGAGCGGAAAGATTCGGGTGTATCAGCATTTGCTTTCCTATGCGCATGGCTGTCATGAAGCCCTCTGCCCTGAAAAATATCCAGCTTATGTTTATAAGTCCGAAGGTAAAGACAGCTTTAAAGAGCTTGTGGGAAAAGCTCTCCTCTCTTATTTCGAGTAAGGCTTTTACCTTTTTCGACATGCCTCTGAAAAGCTCTCCGAAAACCTGATACAAGCCGTTAAGCCCTCCCCAAGCTACGAACCCCCAGCTTGCCCCATGCCATAAGCCGCTGAATACGAACACAATCATTATGTTAAGCCATTTCCTGTGCTTTCCCCTGCGGTTTCCTCCCAAGGGGATGTAGAGATAATCCCTGAACCAAGTGCTCAAGGATATATGCCATCTGCGCCAAAACTCCGCTACGGAGCGGGAGAAGTAGGGACAGTTAAAGTTGTCCATGAGATTTATGCCGAGTATTTTGGAGGCTCCCATGGCGATTATGGAGTAGCCTGCAAAGTCACAGTATATCTGAAAAGCAAAGAGTACAGTTGCCATGACTATATATACTCCCGTATAGGTATAGAAATTTCCGTACACTGTATTCACATACAGGGCGGCTCTGTCCGCTATCATAAGCTTAAGAAAATATCCCCAAAGCATAAGGAGAAGCCCCTCCTTAAAGTTATCTCTGTTAAAGGAATAGGTCTTGTCCAGCTGTTTGAGCAGGTTTTTGCTCCTTTCTATGGGGCCTGCAACCAACTGAGGAAAGAAAGCTACAAACAGCGCATATTTAAGGAAATTTTTCTCGGCGTAGATATCCTTTCTGTATACGTCTATGGTGTATCCTACCGCCTGAAAGGTAAAAAAGGAAATTCCCACAGGAAGTATCACACTGAATTTGGTTTCGGGAAGGGTAAGTCCCAGAGCTCGAAGCGTGAGGGTGATGTTATTGAATACGAAAACTGAATATTTAAAGAAGAAAAGGACACCGAAATTGATGACAAGGGTCAGTATAAGTATTGCTCGATCATACTTTGCGCTTTTGTAAGCTGTGCTTCCATCGTTTCTTGCCTTTTCCCTCACATATTCTATACCCAAGGCCCCCACCCAAGTTATGAGTGTAGAACCTATGAGCAGGACTATAAATCTCGGATCCCATCCCATGTAAAAATACCAACTGGCCAAGAGGAGCCAAAAATTTTTCAATCTCTTAGGGAATATAAAATATATAAGAACAGTTAGCGGAAAAAAAATAAAAAAGCTGTAGCTGTTAAATAACATGCTCTACCTCCTATCTGACTACTGACGGTAAGTATTTTTCCACAACTTTAGGTTGTTGTCAATAACAACTAATAAGTTTTACATCTCAATCTTAAAAGTTGTTAGTATCGTTATGAGGTAGATGCTTATGAAAAATTTAAAGAAATTGAGAACTGAAAACCATTTGAGCCAACAGCAGCTTGCCGATCTACTATATATAACTCAGCAGTCTGTGTGGAAGTATGAGAACGGATTGGCAGAGCCGGATATAGATACACTGAAAGCCTTAGCCAAGATATTTCATACAGGTGTAGATGAGATAATAGGTTTTACCAAGGAAAGTCCCTCGGGAGAACTCGGTCCTGAGACAGATACAGACAGTGTATCGCTGTCTGTATCTGAGAGAGAACTGATATCCTTGTACAGGAAGCTCGATTTAAAGACAAAGAATGCCCTCCTTAATTTCTTGAAGGGATTGATATGAAGGGCCTTTAAAAAGAAAGACGGCGAAATCTCCAAAAGGAGATCTGTGCCGTCTTATTTATATCGGGACATCTCGGATTTGAAGAGACAGTTCTGTCAGGGCTTTATACAGAGAAGCTCATGAGGCGCTTCCACACGGGCGGCGCGGTCTCTGTCAGCCACATATCCGAAGCCGTAGGAGGCCCAGACGAAGGGTACGCCTGCCACACGGGAGGCCTCGGCGTCTCCTTCTGTATCGCCTACATAGACAGGGCGCAGGAGGCGGTTTCTCTCTATCAGTATTTTCATAGTCTCTCCCTTCGGGAGCTCTGTATCCCCGTAACACATACCGTCCTTAAAGTACGGGCCGAGGCCTGTGGTCTCAAGAAGGTCTTCGATATACCCCTTCTGACAATTGCTGACTATGTAAAGGGGAAAGCTCTCGGAGAGCTTCTTAACTGTGTCCGCCACTCCATCATAAAGCCTGCCGGGCTCTTTTTTTAGGTATTCGGATTCAACGGAGTAAAGATTATCGGTGAGCTCCCTCACCCTGTCCTCCGGGACTCCCTTTAGAAGGGCGTCGTTTATCTCCTCCATGGTCTTTCCGAAAAGAGGGGTCAGAAGCTCCTTTGTGATATCCGGAAGGTCAAACTCGGGAAGATATTTTTTGAAGGCTGAATCCCAGGCCTTGGCCACCACCTCTCTGCTGTCCCAAAGAGTGCCGTCTATATCAAAAATTATGCTGTCGGGACGGATAGCCCTTAAGGCCTCCATATCTCTTGTATTCATTCGGTTTACCTGTGTATCTTTCTCTGCTTCTGCTCCTTTATGGGCTCGCAGGTCTGCTGTATTCCAAGCCTCTTGAACATCCTGATGTCTACGGGAGACAGGGTGACGGAGGTGTGTACCTGACAGCCTCTCAGGGAGGCGAGCTGCTCCAGGGCCTTCCTTGCGTCCTCGTTGGAGGCTGCGCTCATCGAGAGTGCTATGAGCACCTCGTCTGTGTGGAGCCTGGGGTTCTCGGCTCCCAGGTATTTGGTCTTTAAGGTCTGGATGGGCTCTATGGCCGAGGGAGCTATGACATGAGTCTTGTGATCTATGCCGGCAAGCACCTTAAGGGCATTTAAGAGCCCTGCGGCGCTGGCACCCAAAAGCTTCGAGCAGCCTCCTGTAACCACCTCTCCGTCCGAAAGCTCTATAGCCATGGCGGGCATACCGTCCTTCCTTGCCCTCTCAAGGCAGGGCCCAACAACCCTTCTGTCCTCGGGGGTGATGCCTGCCTGCTTCATGAGGAGCTCTATCTTTCTGACCTCCTCCTCAGTGCCCGTCTCGTTGAGCACATCGTTCAAGGACTGATAATATCTCCTTATTATCTCCTGCTTTGAAGCCTCTCTGCAAACTTCGTCGTCTGTTATGCAGTTTCCGACCATGTTTACGCCCATGTCAGTGGGAGACTTGTAAGGGCTCTCCCCGTATATATGAGTGAACATCTCGTTAAGGACGGGGAATATCTCCACATCCCTGTTGTAGTTCACTGTCGTCTCTCCGTAAGCCTCCAGATGGAAGGGGTCTATCATGTTTACGTCGTTTAAGTCCGCAGTGGCGGCCTCATAGGCGAGGTTTACAGGGTGCTTTAAAGGAAGGTTCCACACGGGAAAGGTCTCGAATTTCGCGTAGCCCGCTTTTATGCCTCTCTTGTTCTCGTGGTAGAGCTGGGAGAGGCAGGTGGCCATCTTTCCGCTTCCGGGTCCGGGGGCTGTAACTATCACAAGGGGTTTTGTAGTCTTGATGTATTCATTTTTTCCGTAGCCGTCGTCGCTTACGATGAAGGGTACGTTGTTGGGATATCCCTCTATGGCGTAGTGCTTGTATACCTTCACCTTCTTTTTGCCGAGACGCTGCTTGAACTGGTTGACGGCCGGGGAGGGAGTGAATTTTGTGATGACGACACTTCCAACGTAGAGGCCATAGTCTCTGAAGTTGGAGATGAGCCTGAATACATCCTCGTCGTAGGTTATGCCGAGATCAAAGCGCTTTTTGTTTCGCTCTATATCCTCGGCGCTGATGGCGATAACCACCTCGGCCTCGTCCGCAAGCTGCAGAAGCATCCGGAGCTTTGAGTCGGGCTCGAAGCCGGGAAGCACTCTTGAGGCATGGAAGTCGTCAAAGAGCTTTCCACCGAATTCAAGGTAGAGCTTGCCCTCGAAATGGCTTATCCTTTCCTTGATATGCTCAGACTGGATCTTAAGATATTTTTCGTTGTCAAAACCGATGCGCATAGAAACCTCCTGAATACAATAAAGACTTTTAAACCAATAGGCTTAATTATAATTAAATGCCGAGAAAAATTCCATAGATAAGATAAAAAAATATTTACTTTCGTTGAATTTTTGAGAGTAAAAAAGTATAATATCTGTTATCTATGCTTAAATTTATTATGGATGAGTAAATTATATGGAGCCTAACAAAAACAAAAATCAAAATAATCGCGACAACAACAATATGCCCGGCAACAATTTCGGGCAGACTATGATGATTATCCTCATAGCCGCAGTGCTCGCCTACCTTCTGATGAGCACGGGCAGGGACTTCCTTCGGGATAGCTCCGAGGAGGAGATAAGCTACAGTGAATTTTACGACATGGTGGAGTCGGGAGAGGTGGAGTCCGTAGAGATAGGCACGGGGGACAGGATAACGGTACACCCGAGCGAGGAGGCCGAGGATAAGAATTCCATCATCAGCTACTACACCGTAAAGGTGCCTGGAGATCTCGATCTTGTGAGGACACTTAGGGATCACGACGTCGAGATAACTCAGGCTGAGACCGACAACATGGCGGCGGTGGGGGCCTTTCTCATACAGCTCATACTTCCCTTCGTCCTCATATTCGCCTTCATGAGCTATATGATGAAAAAGACCGGAGGCGGTGGCGGCATCATGGGCGTGGGAAAATCCACAGCCAAGATGTATATGCAGAAGGAGACAGGAGTCACTTTTGCCGACGTGGCCGGAGAGGACGAGGCCAAGGAATCGCTGGTGGAGATAGTGGATTTCCTTCATAACCCCGAGAAATACAGAAAGATCGGAGCGAAGCTTCCCAAGGGAGCCCTTTTGGTGGGGCCTCCCGGAACAGGAAAGACCCTACTTGCAAAGGCAGTGGCCGGAGAGGCCAAGGTTCCCTTCTACAGCCTTTCGGGCTCGGATTTCGTGGAGATGTTCGTGGGAGTGGGAGCCAGCCGAGTGAGAGACCTTTTCAAGCAGGCAAACTCCACAGCCCCCTGCATCATTTTCATAGACGAGATAGACGCCATAGGAAAGTCGAGAGACAGCCGCTTCGGCGGAGGGAACGACGAGAGGGAGCAGACCCTAAATCAGCTCCTTTCGGAGATGGACGGCTTTGACCCCGGAAAGGGGATAATGGTTTTAGGAGCCACCAACAGGCCCGAGATACTCGATCCCGCCCTCCTTCGCCCGGGCAGGTTCGACAGGAGAGTTATAGTGGAAAAGCCCGACTTAAAGGGCAGAGTGAATATATTGAAGGTGCATTCGAGGGACGTGAAGCTGGACTCCACGGTGGATCTTGAGGAGATAGCTCTTGCCACCAGCGGAGCGGTGGGAGCTGACCTTGCCAATATGATGAACGAGGCCGCCATAATGGCGGTAAAGCACGGAAGGAACGCCGTGAGCCAAAAGGATCTCTTTGAGGCCGTTGAGGTGGTCCTTGTGGGCAAGGAGAAGAAGGACAGGATACTCTCTCAGGAGGAGAGGCGTATAGTCTCCTACCACGAGGTGGGACATGCCCTTATAGCCGCTGTGCAGAAGGATGCGGAGCCGGTGCAGAAGATAACCATAGTTCCCAGGACCATGGGAGCTCTGGGCTATGTGATGCAGGTGCCCGAGGAGGAGAAGTATCTCAATTCCAAGGCCGAGTTGAACGCGATGATAGTGACTATGCTGGGGGGAAGAGCTGCCGAGGAGATAGTCTTTGACACTGTAACCACCGGAGCGGCAAACGACATCGAGAGGGCCACGAAGCTTGCCAGAGCCATGGTGACTCAGTACGGCATGAGCGACAAGTTCGGGCTCATGGGACTTGCAACGGTCGAAGATCAGTACCTTACGGGACGCACTGTGCTCAACTGCGGAGACAACACCGCCACCGAGGTTGACAACGAGGTCATGAGGATGCTCAAGGTATCCTACGACGAGGCAAAACGCATACTCACGGAAAACAGAGACGCCCTCGACAAGATCGCCGCATATCTCATAGAGAAGGAGACCATAACCGGCAAGGAATTCATGAGGATATTCAGGCAGGTAAAGGGCCTTCCCGAGGAGCCGGAAAAGGCGGAGAGCGAGACCGAAAAGGAAACGCCATCCGAAAATGAAAAGTCCGAGCACGCATTGACAGGGCCTTCCGAAAAGGAGAGCGGCCCGAAGGAGGAAAGAGTCTCCCGAAAAGAGGATTTCAGAGAAGATGCCTCAGGAGGGGTTGGAGAGTCCGAGGGTGAGACGCCCTACGGAGATTTCAGAGAAGTGTAAGCGGCAGGCTTAAATTTAATGTAAGTTTTTTGAAGCTTTTTTTGACAAAGGATTTATGCTATACTCGACAACAGAAATATTTATCTAAGGAGAAGTACAATGCACAGATTTGTAAGAAGGACTGCGGCCCTTTCCCTGGCTATGGCGGTAGTTATGTCTCAGGCGGCTTATGCCGACACAGTGATATTGGCAAACTATCCCGGCGGCCAAAACGGAAGCTACATCTCAAATCAGGGCCCTACAGGCAGCGAGTACGTGGGCAATAACGGCTACGTACAGGTAGGGCGTTACGTGGATCAGAACGGATATATAAACGCGGGCCCCGGAGTGATGGACAGCGGCGATCAGCAGCAGCCGGGCACCGGAGGGACCTCCTCCGGCACGGGAGGCACCACTGTCATAACAGGCGGCGGACAGAGCTCTCAGACCCCTTCGGGAGGAAGCACTCAGAGCCCTCAGACCCAGACAGGGACAAATCAGGTAGTGATAGATCAGAGCATAGCCAAGCCTCAGATCAGTTCCGAGGCGGCTATATTATATGATGCCACCACAAAGCAGGTGCTCTTTGACAAGAACGCCAATACTCCCATGTATCCCGCTTCCATAACGAAGCTTATGACAGCCCTTCTTGTGGCGGAGAACGCAAACCTTGACGACACTGTGACCTACTCCTCCACGGCTGTGAACGGCCTTGAGTCGGGAGCGGCAAACGTAAACCTTGCGGTGGGAGATACCATGACAGTGAGAGATTCGATGTATGCGCTCCTTCTCAAGTCGGCCTGCGAGGTGGCGAACGGCCTTGCCGAGAAGGTGGGAGGCAGTCAGGCGAACTTTGCGGCTATGATGAATCAGAAGGCTCAGCAGCTCGGATGCACTAACACTCACTTTGACAATGCGTCGGGACTCAACAGCACCACCCATTACACGACAGCCTACGATATGGCTATAATCACAAAGGCGGCTCTCGACAACGAGACAGTGAGGACCATAGACAGGACACTCACCTACACGCTTCCCGCCTCCAAGAACAGGGGAGCCTTGAAGATTACCAACGGACACAAGATGCTCAACTCGGCAAATTCCGAGTATTATGAGGGAATAGTCGGCGGAAAGACCGGTTACACCTCAAAGGCGGGGAACACTCTGGCTACGGCTGTAAACAAGAACGGACACGAGCTCATCGCAGTAGTGATGAAGTCAAATCAGAAGCATTATTCCGATACGAAGGCACTCCTTGATTACGGCTACAAGCTCATTGCGGCCTCTCAAGGCACGCAGTCGGGCGCGGGACAGACGACGGGCACATCCACCGGAGCGCCTCAGGGACAGACCGGATGGAAAGAGGTCTCAACAAACATATGGCAGTATATAAAGGCCGACGGCACAGCCTGCAAGTCTGAGTGGCTTGACATAGGAGACAAGAGCTATTGGTTCGATGACAATACTTACATGGCTACAGGATGGAGACATTTCTCCAATGACGCTTGGTATTACTTCGATACTCAGAGCGGAGCTATGGTCAAGAGCAGCTGGGTGATAGACAACGGCAAGTCCTACTATCTCAACGCCGACGGAACCATGGCTAAGAACACCGTGGTTGACGGAAAGTACAGAGTAAATGAGGCCGGAGAGTACATCGGCCAGGTATGATTTTTGCGGACTTACACATAAGTTTTCGGAGAACAAAGATTGGATAAGCAGAAAAAATTCAACTCCCTCGAGGATATAGATAAAAAGCTTTTTCAGAAGAGGGACGAGGGAAGTTCCAAAAAAAAGATCAAAACCAAGAGACAGACGGCTATGTATGTCGAAAATCCCCTGACGGATTTCCTGAGAGACTATAGCCGTCTCTTAGTTATTCCCGCGGCAGTGGTGGTGCTCACGGCGGGGATAATGATAGCGGAGGCTTTGTCGGGAGGCGGAGGATCGGGAGAGAGCGAACCTGTTCGGATCGCCACAGCCTCTGTCGCCCCGGCATATCAGGGGGAGGCCTTGGCCGCAGCGGCCGAGGAGACCGAGACCGGACTCAAGGAGAATGAGGACACCCGCATAGAAAGGCTTATAAACGAGTATTTTTACTCGAGACTTAACGCAGATGTGGACAGTCTCTACGCCATATTCGGGAGGACTGTGGACACAGACAGGGACGAGCTTCAGAGGAGACTGGATGCGGAGAGATCATGGATACAGTCCTATGACGGAATCAAGGTCTATGTGCTTCCGGGGCTCTCGGAGGGAGAACGTCTCGCGGTGGTGACCTACAGGATAAATTTCAGAAGGACGGACACCATGGCCCCGGGGATAATGTACTGCTATATCTCCGAGAAGGAGGACGGCAGCCTCTACATAGAGGAAAATCTTCTTAAAGATAAGGTGGATTTCATAAACGAGGAGCTTGAGCGCCCGGAGATAAAGGAGCTCATAGACACGACGGACAGCGAGCTTCGGGCGGCTCTGGAGTCGGACAGTGATCTGGCTCTCATCTATACCTCCTTTAATAACGGGGAGATATATATGGAGCAGGATCTTGACGTAAACAGGGAGCAGGAGGTGGCTATAATGTTCACCCCCGAGGGCTCTGACCTCACAGACGCAAAAGGATCGGAGGGAGCCGCGGAGACTGACGCTGTGGAGGAGACTCCCTCTGTGGAGATAGGTGATTTTGAGACCGAGGAGGCGGAATAAATGGACGTAAAGGATTTTGATTACTATTTGCCGGAGGAGCTGATAGCCCAGGATCCCCTTTCGGACAGGGCCTCGTCGCGCCTCATGGTAATGGACACTGATACCGGTGAGGTGACTCACCGGCATTTTAAGGATATCATTGAATATCTGAACGCGGGGGACTGCCTTGTGATAAACGACACAAAGGTCATCCCCGCTCGCCTTTTAGGCGTGAAGGAGGAGACGGGAGCCCATGTGGAGCTCCTTCTTTTAAAGCGCATGGGAGACGATTGCTGGGAGTGCCTGGCAAGGCCCGGAAAGAAGCTTAAGAAGGGAGCCCGAATGAGCTTCGGGGACGGGCTTTTGAAGGCGGAGATAAGAGATACCGGGGACGAGGGCTCGAGGATAGTAAAGTTCGAGTATGAGGGGATATTTGAGGAGGTGCTGGACAGGCTTGGAGAGATGCCCCTTCCCCCCTACATCACCCACAAGCTCAAGGACAAAAACAGGTATCAGACTGTGTACGCAAAGCACGAGGGCTCAGCGGCGGCTCCCACAGCGGGACTTCATTTTACAAATGAGCTTCTTTCAGACATAGAGAAAAAGGGAGTGGATATAGCTCGCATCTGCCTACACGTGGGATTGGGGACCTTCAGGCCTGTGAAGGCTGAGAAGATAGAGGATCACCATATGCACAGCGAATTCTACATAGTTGACAGGGAGGCGGCCGGAAAGATAAACAGGGCAAGACAGAGAGGAAACAGGGTCATCTGTGTGGGTACTACAAGCATGAGGACCTTGGAGTCGGCGGCGGTGCTCAATCCTGAGTATAAGAGGCTTGTATCGGAGGGCGTTATAAAAGACGAGAACCTGAGAGAGAACGCCGTGAGCACCTCGGGCGCCGTTATGACCAACACCGAGGCGGGAGGCGTCTCCTTCGGAGAGCAGTACGCAAAGACCGCCGTCCTTGAGGACGGAAGCCGCGTATCAAAGTATATATTGAATCCGGGCTCGGGAAACACGGAGATATTTATTTATCCCGGATATGAGTTTAAGCTCGTGGACGCCCTCATAACGAATTTCCATCTTCCTCAGTCCACCCTCATTATGCTTGTAAGCGCCCTGGCGGGAAGAGATCACGTGCTCAAAGCCTACGAGGAGGCTGTGAGGGAGAGATACAGATTTTTCAGCTTCGGAGACGCTATGTTCATCAGGAGAAAGGCTGAAGATTAAGCTATGGACAGTGAGTTTATAAGGATAAATCGCTTCCTGTCGGATATGGGCGTTTGCTCAAGACGGGAGGCGGACAGACTCATAGATGAGGGCAGGGTCCTTGTGGACGGAGCCCCGGCAGTTTGCGGCATGAGGATAGCGAGGGGACAGAGGGTCCTTGTGGACGGAAGGGAAATCAGTCCCTCGAAAAAGGGCAGGCCCGTGCTCATAGCCTTCAACAAGCCGAGGGGCATAGTCTGCAGCAGCTCAAGGGCCGACAGAGCCGTAAATATAATAGAGTACATAAATTATCCTCAGAGGATATTTCCCATAGGAAGGCTTGACAAGGACTCTCAGGGGCTCATACTTTTGACGAACCGTGGGGAGCTGGTAAACCTCATAAACAAGCAGAGGTACGGGCACGAGAAGGAGTACCTCGTCACCTGCAAAAGAGCGGTTCCGGACGAATTTCTTGAGAAGCTGTCCCGGGGAGTGAGGATAAAGATTCCTGTGGACTCCGGGGACAGGGCCTGCGGGGAAAAGACCTTTGAGGAGAGGCTCACAAGGCCCTGTAAGGTATACAGGACCGGGAAGAGGAGCTTTGGTATAATTCTTACTCAGGGCTACAACAGGCAGATAAGGCGCATGTGTGCCGCCTTGGGAAATCAGGTGGATACGCTTAAGCGCGTGAGGATAATGAATATAGAGCTTTTGGGGCTCCCGGAGGGAAAATACAGAGAGATATCGGGACATGAGCTTCAGGAGCTTGAGGAACTCATAGAAAAAGGAAACGAAAAAGCTGGAGACTGATATGGAAAACAAAGCGGAGAGGATCAAATATCTCGTCGGTGCCCTCAATGAGGCGGCAAAGGCTTACTATGCCGACGGCATAGAAAAGATATCAAATTATGAGTACGACGCCATGTACGACGAGCTCCTTAAGCTTGAGAAGGAGACAGGGATGGTCCTCAGCAACTCCCCCACCCAAAACGTGGGTTACGAGGTGCTGTCGGAGCTTCCAAAGGAGAGACACGAGACTCCGATGCTCAGTCTTGACAAGACAAAGTCGGTGGAGGAGCTGTCTCAGTGGCTTTCCGGCAGAGAGGGCATACTGAGCCTTAAGCTGGACGGGCTCACAGTCGTTCTGAGCTACGAGGGCGGAAGCCTTGTAAAGGCGGTCACCAGAGGAAACGGAGAGATAGGGGAGGTGGTGACTCCCAATGCAAAGAACTTTGACAATGTTCCCCTGTCCATAGGCTTTAAGGGAAAGC
>CALWLK010000055.1 GCA_944381505.1 uncultured Lachnospiraceae bacterium | reverse complement strand
GGGGCTTACATTGGAAACGCTTTCCATAGAGGAATACCGGAGAGCCTGCGAGGCCTTCGATACCGACATATATGACAGCATTTCCCTCGAGACCTGCGTAAGGGAGAGAAGAAGCAAGGGGGGACCTGCTCCCGAGGAGGTAAAAAAGCAGATAGAAGCGGTGAGAACGTTTTTGAGAGAGGACGGAGTATTATGAAAAAGATAAAGGCAGGGGTCATAGGCGCTACAGGCTATGCGGGCTTTGAGCTGGTAAGGCTTCTTTTGACACACCCGCAGGTCGAGATAAGCGCCGTGTCCTCCGTGAGCTACGAGGGTAAAAGGCTGTGCGAGATATATCCCCAGCTCACAGGCATTTGCGACTTAAAGCTCGAGAGCGACGAGTACGTGACCTCCGAGGAGGCGGACTGCGACGTGGTTTTCGCCTCACTTCCCGCAGGGCATTCGGAGCCTATCGCGAGAAGATGCTTTGACAGCGGAAAGCTGTTTATAGACATGGGGGCCGATTTCAGGCTGAAGGATGAAAAGGATTACATAGAGTGGTACAAGGGAGAGTACGGGGATAAGGAGCTTCATGAGGAGGCTGTATACAGCATACCGGAGCTCCACAGAGAACGACTGAAAAAAGCCCGCATAATAGCGAACCCGGGCTGCTACGTCACCTCTGTATGCCTCGGGCTTTATCCCGTAATAGCTGCGGGAGCCTTGGACAGCAGTTCTATAGTCATTGACTCAAAGTCGGGGGCTACAGGAGCGGGCAGAGGACTTGCCTTAAACACTCACTTTCCGGAGTGCAACGAGGCCTTCTCCCCTTATAAGACCGCCTGCCACAGGCATACCCCTGAGATAGAACAGGTGCTGTCGGAGGCTTGCGGGAAGGCATTAAAAGTTACATTTGTGCCTCACCTTCTCCCTGCAAACAGAGGCATAGTCTCTACGATATATTGCAGCTTGAAGGAGGGTTATGCCTTTTCGGAGATAAGAGGCCTATATGAGAGAGCTTACGGCGAAGAGGCCTTTGTAAAGCTCCTTCCGGAGGGAGCCACGGCAAATATAAAAAACGTAAAGTATTCCAATCTGTGCCATATATCCCTGCACGAGGACAGGAGGACAGGGAGGCTGATAATAGTTTCAGCTCTCGACAACATGGTAAAGGGCGCTGCCGGTCAGGCTATACAGAACATGAATATAGCCATGGAACTTCCCGAGGGTGAGGGGCTTTCTTATGTGCCTCCCGCCTTTTAAAAGACAGAAAAAAGCGGCAGCCTGTAAAGACAGGCCCGACAACTACAGTCGGAAATCATGACAGCTTATAATTAGGAGATGTTTATATATGACTTACACTTTTACGGAGGGCGGAGTATGCGCCCCGAAGGGCTTCAGAGCTGCGGGGATCCACGCGGGGATAAGAAAAAACCCGGAGAAAAAGGACCTCTCACTCATAGTTTCTGATAAGCCCTGTGCCGCAGCGGCGGTATACACAAAAAACAAGGTGAAGGGAGCTCCCCTTATCGTCACGAAAAAACACCTTTCAGACGGAAGGGCGAGAGCCATACTCTGCAACTCGGGAAATGCCAACACCTGTAATGCAGACGGGGAGTACATAGCGGACGCCATGTGCGAAAGCGCCGCAGATGCTCTTCATATACCAAAGGAGGATATGATAATAGCCTCCACCGGGGTAATAGGACAGCCCCTGCCTCTCGGCCCCATAACCGCTTCCATGGGGGAGCTTGCAAAGCTCCTTTCATATGAGGGAAGCAGGGAGGCTGCGGAGGCTATAATGACTACGGACACAAGCCCCAAGGAGGTGGCCGTAAGCTTTGAGCTTGACGGAAAGACCTGCCATATCGGCGGCATAGCCAAGGGCTCGGGGATGATACACCCCAATATGGCCACCATGCTCTGCTTTGTGACTACTGATGCGGCCATAAGCGGAGAAATGCTGAAAAAAGCCTGTACATATACGGCTAATGAGAGCTTCAACATGATCTCTGTTGACGGTGACACCTCTACAAACGACATGTTCGTTATAATGGCAAACGGCGAGGCGGGAAATAGGGAGATAGTGTCCGAGGGCGAGGACTACGAGCTGTTCCTTAAGGCTCTCCTTGCGTTGGATATAAAGCTTGCAAAGCTTCTTGCGGCGGACGGCGAGGGAGCCACGAAGCTTTTGGAATGCAGGGTCACGGGCGCCCCTGATAAGGACACGGCCCGAAAGATAGCAAAATCAGTGGTATGCTCGAATCTTCTTAAGGCGGCGATGTTCGGAAAGGACGCCAACTGGGGCAGGATACTCTGCGCCATAGGCTACACGGAGGGCGAATTTGACGTGACAAAGACTGCTGTCTCAATATCCTCCAAGGCCGGAAGCGTTGAGGTCTGCAAAGCCGGAGCGGGAGTGGAATTTTCCGAGGAGAAGGCTTTGGAGATACTTAAAGAACCCGAGATAGTTATATATGTGGATATGTGTCAGGGCCCGGGAGAGGCTACCGCGTGGGGCTGCGATCTCACCTACGATTATGTGCGGATAAACGGAGACTACCGCACTTAAAAGCCTGTCCGGACATCATAAATCTGAGAAATAATTAAAACTGCGCTCGCGTAATTAGTAATTATGTGAACATGCAAACTTTCTGCAGGAGGAGAGAGGATTTGGACAATCAACAGAAGGCAAAGATCCTGGCGGAGGCTCTGCCCTACATCAGAGATTACAGCGGAAAGATAGTTGTGGTGAAGTACGGGGGAAACGCCATGACGGATGAAGGCCTAAAGTCCGCCGTCATGAGAGATCTCATACTTTTGAACCTTGTGGGGATAAAGGTGGTTTTGGTCCACGGCGGCGGTCCCGAGATAAGCGATACGCTGAAGGCCATGGGCAAGGAGAGCCGCTTTGTGGGCGGACTGAGATACACTGACGAGGAGACTCTGAGGACGGTTCAGATGGTGCTTGCCGGAAAGACCAATAAGGATCTTGTGAAGCTCATAGAAAAAAACGGCGGTCATGCCATGGGACTTTGCGGTATAGACGGAGGTATGATAAGGGCCGAGCGAATCAAGAAGGATGGAGAGGATATAGGCTATGTGGGAGAGGTGACGGCAGTTGACACAAAGCCCATACTTGACATCTTGGAAATGGGCTATATCCCTGTGATAGCGACTTTGGGCTGCGATGAGACAGGGCAGGCCTACAACATAAATGCCGACACGGCGGCGGCTCGAATCGCAGCTGAGCTCAAGGCGGAAAACCTCGTGGCAATGACGGATGTGAGAGGCCTGCTTCTCGACAGCAAAGATGAGGACAGCGTAATTTCCGAGGTAAAGGTCAGTGAGGTGCCGAAGCTCGTGCGGGCGGGGATCATCGGCGGAGGAATGATACCCAAGGTGGAATGCTGCGTGGAGGCTGTGAGAAGAGGAGTCAGAAGGGCGTTTATCATAGACGGAAGGCTTCCTCACTCTCTTCTGATAGAGCTTATGACGGACGAAGGCATAGGCACCATGTTTGTGAGCTGAAGTCATTCATCTTTTGACGAGCAAAAATGAGAAAAGGACACGGATTATGGATAAGGGCATGAGCATACAGGAAATATTTGAAGCGGACAAAAAATATATAGCGGCAACCTACGGGAGATCTCCCTTGTTTGCAGTCGAGGGAAAGAAAGCGGTATGCCGGGATGATAAGGAAAAAGAGTATGTGGATTTTTCCTCAGGCATAGGCGTAAATTCCATGGGGTTTTGCGATCCCACATGGGTGGAGGCCGTGTGCTCTCAGGCGGCAAAGCTTCAGCATATATCAAACCTCTATTATACGGAGCCACAGGTGAAGCTTGCGAAGCTTCTGTGTGAAAAGACTTTTGCCAAAAAAGTGTTTTTTGCAAACTCCGGGGCCGAGGCCAACGAGGGCATGATAAAGGCGGCGAGAAAGTACAGCTTCGACAAATACGGAAAGGGCAGACACAGGATAATCTCTCTTAAAAATTCCTTCCATGGCCGCACCATGACGACGCTTTCAGCCACAGGGCAGGAGGTATTTCACCAATACTTCGACCCTTTTACGGAGGGCTTTTCCTTTGTCCCCGCAGGGGACATAAAAGCTCTCAGGGATGCGGCGGCAGAGGGGAGCGTATGCGGTATACTCCTTGAATTTATTCAGGGAGAGGGGGGCGTCATACCCCTTGATAAGGAATATGTCGAGGCTGTCAGTAAGATATGT
>CALWLK010000054.1 GCA_944381505.1 uncultured Lachnospiraceae bacterium | reverse complement strand
CGATAACACCGACTGCCATATCCATCACGTTTCCGCGAAGGGCAAATTCTTTGAACTCATCTAAAAGTTTCTTGATCATACTCTTTTTCCCTTTCCTAAATATAATTATACTGTTTATCATGTCTACAGTTTCACAAACGAAAGATACATTAGCATATCATGAAACCTGTGTCAAGGTTTAAAGAGAATATTTTTCAGCGGTCTCCGATATTACCTCCCTGTCAAGAAAATGAGTTCTCTCTCCGTTTACCTCCTGATAATCCTCATGGCCCTTTCCTATGACTGCGATTATGTCGCCCTGCTCAGAGTGGGTCATGGCATACTCTATAGCCTCTCTCCTGTCCGGTATCTTCACATATGAGCCCTCTCTGCCCCCTGCCGCAAGATAGGCCTCCTCAATATCCCTGATTATATCCTCGGGCTTTTCAAATCTTGAGTTGTCCGAGGTAAATACTGAGAGATCCGCGCTCTTTGCGGCGGCTGCCCCCATGCCGGTCCTTCTGTCCTTTGAGCGGTTGCCTCCGCAGCCGAATACCACCACGAGGCGTTTGGGGCTGTAGCTCCTCAGGGTGTCAAGAAGGCTCTCCATGCTCACCTCATTGTGAGCATAGTCCACTATCACCTGAAACTTATCGGATTTGTAAACAGTCTCCATCCTTCCGCTTACGTGTATGCTTTCAAGGGCCTCGTTTATGCCCTTCTTCGGAAGCTCTAAGAGCGAACAGACACTGATTGCCGCCAGAGCATTCGAGATATTGAATTCTCCGGGAATTGAGAGCCTCACCTCATCCTCCGTAAGGCCACCCACCGAAAACTCGGCACCCATGAAATCCTTTCCCGACACATAGTGAATATTCTCGGCATAAAAATCCGCCTTATCCCTGATGCTGTAGGTGATGAGCCCGGGATATGCCTCTCTTATCTCTCCCGAATGCTCGTCGTCAATATTTATAATACCCTTGTCGCACTGAGAAAAGAGCTTCATCTTACAGCTCAGATACTCGTCGAAGTCCGCGTGCTCAAGAGGTCCTATGTGGTCGGGACTTATGTTGAGGAATACTCCGCAGTCAAACTTTATTCCGTCTGTCCTGTGCATCTTAAATCCCTGAGAGGAGCATTCCATCACCATGTACTCACAGCCTCTCTCCACCATCATGGCAAAATAACGGTTCAGCTCGTAGCTTTCCGGGGTGGTGTTCCTCGTCTCGAAGTGCTCTCCCGCAATATAGCAGCCGTTCGTACCTATGAGCCCTGTCTTTTTTCCGCAATGCTCAAGTATGCTCTTTATCATAAAGGAGGTGGTAGTCTTCCCCTTTGTCCCGGTGACTCCTATGGTGCGGAGCTTTTTGGTGGGATAACCGAAGCGGGCTGCGGAGAGGAGGGCCAGAGCCCGCCTTCCGTTGCCTGTGGTTATCAGGGTAAGGTCCTCGGGAAGCTTTCCCTCCCCGTCCCGTGGAAGGGAGAGCTCGGAGAGCTCTTTTTCCACGACAAAGGCCCTGCAGCCCTTATCGTACACTTCCTTTATAAAATCATGGGAGTCGGTCTTTGAGCCTGACATACAAACAAAAACTGTGTTTTCCCCGGCCTTCCTGCTGTCATAGACTACGTCCTCCACGGGGATGTCCGTGGTCCCCGATATAAGCTCGCAATCCAATTCCGAAAGCCAATCCGCCAATCTGTTCACTTTAAATTCTACCTTTTCTTTTATTTTCTCCTCCTGAAAATACAGGAGATACTTTTTCTGTCAAAAAGCCTTAAAAGAGGCCTGTTATCTTTCCGTCTACCACGTCTATGCCCTCAGCCGCAGGCTTCTTGGGAAGTCCCGGCATGGTCATTATCTCGCCCAGAAGGCATACTATGAAGCCTGCCCCTGCCGACACGTAGATATCCCTTATATTTATGTCGAAGTTCTCAGGTCTTCCGAGCTTCGCAGGATCGTCGGAGAGGGAATACTGAGTCTTTGCCATACAAACGGGAAGCCCTGTATATCCCATATCCTCTATCTTTTTGAGGGCCGTTCGTGCTTTCTTTGTAAAGCTTACGCTTCCCGCACCGTATATCTCCCTGCATATCTTCTCTATCTTCTCGTCATAGCTCTCGGAAGCCGCATCGTAGAGAGGCGCATACTCGGACTTCTTGTTCTCCAGAGTATATATCACCTTCTCGGCAAGCTCCCTTCCGCCTTCGCCGCCCTTTGCCCACACGTCGCTCATTGCAAACTCGCAGCCAAGCTTCTCGCAGAACTCCTTTACGTAGGATATCTCCGCCTCTGTGTCCGAGATGAATCGGTTTAAGGTAACTACCACGGGAACGTGATACTTGTGTATGTTCTCAATATGCTTTTCAAGGTTCACTATGCCCTTTTTGAGAGCGTCGAGATTTTCAGCGGAGAGCTCCGCCTTGGGTACTCCTCCGTTATACTTTAAGGCTCTCACTGTAGCCACAAGCACAACTGCCGAGGGCTTTAATCCCGCCTTGGGACACTTTATGTCCAAAAACTTCTCCGCTCCCAGATCGGCGCCGAAGCCCGCCTCCGTAACAACTATGTCTCCCAGCTTTAAGGCTGTCTTTGTGGCGATGACGGAGTTGCAGCCGTGGGCGATGTTTGCAAAGGGCCCCCCGTGAATTATAGCCGCTGTATGCTCAAGGCTCTGTATCATATTGGGCTTAATTGCGTCCTTGAGGAGAGCCGCCATTGCTCCCACCGCATTCAGATCTTTGGCCGTAACAGGCTCGCCGCTCATGTTGTAGGCTACTACTATCCTTCCGAGCCTGTCTTTCAGATCCTCCATATCCGACGCAAGGCAGAGTATGGCCATTATCTCGGTGGCTACGGTTATGACGAAGTGATCCTCTCTGGGGAAGCCGTTGGCCTTTCCTCCCAGCGAAACGATTATATTCCTCAAGGCTCTGTCGTTCATATCCACGCAGCGCTTGTGGAGTATCTGCCTCTCGTCTATGTTGAGGCTGTTTCCCTGATGGATATGGTTGTCGAGGATCGCCGCCAAAAGGTTGTTGGCAGATGTGATGGCATGGAAATCTCCTGTAAAGTGAAGGTTAAGGTCCTCCATGGGAACGACCTGAGCATAGCCTCCGCCTGCAGCTCCTCCCTTTATTCCGAAGCAAGGGCCCAGCGAGGGCTCTCTCAGTGCCAGCACGGTCTTCTTTCCTATGAGATTGAGAGCGTCCGCAAGGCCTATGCTTGTGGTGGTCTTTCCCTCTCCCGCGGGGGTAGGATTGATTGCCGTAACCAGCACCAGCTTTCCGTCCTCCTCCTTCTCAAGCCTCTTTAAAAGCTCGTCGGAGAGCTTTGTCTTATACTTTCCGTAAAGCTCCAGCTCGTCCTCCGAAATGCCGTAGCGAGCAGCCACCTCCTTTATGGGAAGCATCTCGTTCTCCTGTGCGATCTCGATATCTGTTTTCATCTGCCACCTCTCCTTTGTTTTTTTATTTGAATAAAATTATTCACTCGTGCCTTTTAGAGTATCCTCTCGAACTCCTCAGCGCTCATAAGGACTCGCCTCGGCTTTGTCCCCTCCTCCGGGCCTACTACTCCCGCCTCGGCCAGCTGGTCCATTATCCTTGCAGCCCTGTTAAAGCCTATCTTGTACATGCGCTGCAGCATTCCTATGGAGGCCTTGTCCTTCTCTATTATGAGCCTTCCCGCCTGCTCGAAGTATTCATCTCTGTCCTTTGAGGATGAAGAGTTCTCCCCCTCTTGGCTCTCAGTATTTATCGAGCTCTCTATCTCGTCGCTGTAGCTCGCCTCCCCCTCCTTTTTGAGGAAGTCCACCACAACCTGAACCTCGGAATCCGATATGAAGGAGCCCTGTATCCTTGAAGGCTTGGGGGCTCCCGAGGGGAAGAACAGCATATCGCCGTAGCCCAAGAGCTTCTCAGCTCCGTTCATATCCAATATAGTCCTCGAATCAACGCCGCTGGATACCTTGAAGGCAATGCGACTTGGAACATTTGCCTTTATGAGGCCTGTGATGACATTTACAGAAGGCCTCTGGGTAGCTATGACCAGATGTATGCCTGCGGCTCTTGCCAGCTGAGCGAGCCTTATTATGGAGGCCTCCACCTCTGACGAGGCCACCATCATGAGATCGGCAAGCTCGTCAATTATTATGACTATCTGAGGAAGTTTTCGAGGCTTTTCCTCCTCCGCTATTCCCTTGGAGGCGCAGACCTCCTCAACTCTCTTGTTATAGCCCTTGAGATCTCTGGTACCGGTCTCCGCGAACTTCTTGTATCTGTCCGTCATCTCCGCCACCGCCCAGTTGAGGGCTGCCGCAGCCTTTTTGGGATCCGTGACTACGGGTATCAAAAGATGAGGTATGCCGTTGTAGACGCTGAGCTCCACCACCTTGGGATCGACCATTATCATCCTAACCTCGTCGGGACTCGCCTTGTAGATGAGGCTCATAATGAGAGTGTTTATGCAGACCGATTTACCCGAGCCCGTAGCTCCCGCTATGAGAACATGAGGCATCTTTGCAAGGTCAGTTATGACGGTCTGCCCCCCTATATCCTTGCCCACTCCGAAGGCCAGCTTCGACTTGAAGCTCCTGAACTCATCTGTATCTATTATATCTCTGAAATAAACTATGCTGTTGTCCTTGTTGGGAACCTCTATTCCCACCGCCGATTTTCCGGGTATGGGAGCCTCTATCCTTATCTCCTCCGCCGCAAGGGCATACTTTATGTCATCGGCAAGGGAGGTTATCTTGGAGACCTTCACCCCCTGCTCAAGGGTGAGCTCGTATCTTGTCACAGAGGGCCCGCAGGCGACGTTTGTGACAGTGACGCCCACGCCGAAGGTCTTCAGGGTCTGCTGCAGCTTCACAGCTGTATCCCTGAGCTCCTTCTGATCGAAGGAGGATCTTCCGGTGCCCTTTTTAAGGAGGTTTACGGGAGGAAAGACATAGGGCTTTCTCACGGGCTCCTCCTTCTCTATCTCCGAGGCCACAGCAAGGTTCTCCTCCGCCGTATTTTTAGAGGCCCTCTCCGGCTCGGCCTTGGCCTCCCGTGCTCTCGAAGCTTCACCGGAGTCCTGCATATCCGAAGCTTTATCGGTAGCGGATGTATCTATAGCCATATCCATAGCCATAGCCTCACGAGCCCTGTCCGCAGGCCTCCTGAAGCTCATTATATCGCTGTAGTCCTCGTCGAGCTCCTGCTTCTCCTGAGATATCTCGGGAAGCTCGGCCTCGGTCCGTACTCCGACAGATACAGCGTAGCCCTCCCTCACCGCATCGTCGGCGCAGAGCTCCTGACCGCTCTCCGTGGTATTTTGAAGGCTCGCATTCCTACCGTTCCTGTAGACCTTGTATTTGTCGTCGGCGCTCTCCTCAAAGGGCACCGAATCGTCGTCATAGTCGTAGCTTTCGGGAAGATTTATGCTCCCGTGAAACTCCGAGGCGGGATCAGCCGCTTTGCCGTAGCCCTCGTCATAGTCACTGTCATATCCTTCGCTATAGCCCTCGTCATATGCCTCGTCAAGTTCGTCCTCATAGCCATAGCCCGGGGCATAGCCTGCTTCCGAATCTCCTATGATATCCTCCCCGAAGCCTGCATATATGGGCTTTACGCCGTCACCGTAGTCGTCATATTCAGAGTCGATATATCCGTCGTCCCCTGAAAAGCTCAGGGCTTCCTCTCTTCTTCTTATCCTCTCTTCTCTTCTAAGCTCCATACTTTCCCTAAATCTCTCGTGGTTTACTCTCGCCTTTTCAACTGTCCTCTCGGAACCCTGTCTCACAGCGTTCACAAAGGAGCGCTCCGTCACAAAAACCATGCTGACTATCAGGAGCACCACAAGTATGAGGTAAGCTCCAACTGTTCCCGCAACGGCCGTAAGTCCCCCGGCAATGATGCCTCCGAAGGCCCCTCCCCCCGGTTCTCCCGCAGCTCCAGAATCATAGTAGCCTACTATGTCAAAGCCGAGATCTACTCCGAACAAAAGATGCATGAGGGCCGACAGTATCAGGACTGTGAGGAAGGTCACCAAGAGCTTCGCCCTGGCAAACACCGCATTTTTGTTTCTGCAATAAATGTAAACGGCTGCGGCGAGGATGACGGGGAACACATAGCCTATTATGCCCATGAGGCCTGTCTCCACAGACGAGGCCAGCTCTCCTATCCTTCCCGTGAGCCCGAAATTGCTCAAAAGTAAAAACAGCGCAAAAAAAGAGAACGCGATGACCTCGATCTCGTTAGTGATAAAGCGCTTTTTCTTTGCCACTGTCCGCTTGTCGGGCCTCCTTCCGGAGGCTTTTCCGGTCCTCTTTTTCGCGGTAGTTTTCCTTTTTGAACTTCCGGATGTCTTTTTTGTTGACGCCGCCAAAACTATACCCCTTAATTCGAATTTAACATCAGTTTAATATTATACAATAAAGCAAGAGGCTTTAGCAAGCCTCTTACTTTTGCTATAGGCCTCATCAAGGCCCGATAACGTTCCTTATAGCCACAGGTGTCCTGTAATTCCATCTGTATATGCGTATACCGCTCCTTCTGGAGGCGGCGTTTACCACCTGTCCGTTTCCTATATACATACCCACGTGGTTTACCACGCCGCTTGAGTTTGCGTAGAACACAAGATCTCCCGGCTTCATCTGATCCGAGGTCACTCTCACTCCCGCCTTCGCCTGGTCGCGGCTCACTCTGGGCACGCTGATGCCGAAATGCTTCAAAACCGACATGACAAAGCCCGAGCAGTCCGCTCCGTTTGTGAGTGAGGTGCCTCCCCATACGTAGGGATTTCCCACGAACTGACAAGCATAGTTTACAATCTCGTTCCTGAAGGCCGCAGCCGCATTGGCAGCCTCCACAGCAGGATAATACTCCACCGCCTCGGTGAGCCCGTAGCGCACCTCCACATTGTTGTCTCTTGTGGAGATATAGGCCTTGTCCGCCTCCTCGTCTCCGTCGGAGCTGTCAAGCTCTATCTCCACCCAGCCGTCAAGCTGGTCGAGAACATGATATTCCTGATCTCTTGTGACCTGAGTCCACACCTCGGCCTCCAGAGAGGGCTCCGTGCGCACATTCAGGGAGTCTGTGGTTATTACGGCGGTCAGCACCGCATCCTCCACGGCGGCCTCCCTGGCAGGCTGCCCGGTGACGGCATACTCTGCCGCTATGTATCCTGTGACCGGGCCCGACTTTATCTTGTACCAAGTCCTGCCGTCATTCTCCGTGGCTTCAAGGAGCTCCGCTCCCGCAGCCTCCGGGAATTTTCCGCATATATTGTCTATACCCTGATCCTCAGGGGTCTCTCTTATGTTTATGTAGCCGTCGGCATTCGACACGACTATGTTGTCAAACTGAGTGAGGACCATTTCTCGCAGATCAAGGCGCTTCGCCTCATCCATACACTCCCTGATCTCAGCATTGCCGTCCCCGACGGATATGAATGCCTCCTCAACTCCGTCTATCTTGTCGGCAACCACCTTGGCCCACTCCCCGTCTGTTGAGATGAGCTCGTACCTCTCTCCCTCAAGGGCGCTTCCAACCACGTTTTCGGGATCAATGACAGGCTCTGTCCTTATGTTGAGCTTGGGTACAGTGACTATCGCCCTCTCCTTTATCAGATCCTCCGAAAGCTCCAGAGCCTCCTCCCCCGTTATGAGGTAGGTATTATACACATAGCCCCTTATACCTCCGGACTCCACCAGAGACCAGTCTCCGTTAGTTTCCACCACGTCGCAGGCTGCGTTCTGAGGGAGCTTACCGATGATATTTGTCATATCCACCGAATCCGGAGCGCTTCTCATATTTATATATCCCGAAGCTCCCACTATGGCAAGATCCTCGTACTCCCCGGTCACCCTGTCCACCAAGGCTTTCCTCTCCATGGCCCTTTTCTCAGCCTCCGACATTGTAGCCTCGGAGGCCGTGGCCTCGGCTCCCGAAAGAGAGCTCTCCTCCCCCCGGTCTCCGGTGACATTTCTTACACAGCTTTTCACAGCCATGACAACGGCCACTATCACCGCAAGGAGTATGATTATGAGCAGAGCAAGCTGCTTCAGGTTTACCTCCTCCCTAAAGCTCTTTTTCTTTCTGCTCTTCCATTTATGTCTGACTTCAAAAACTTCCTCGTTCTTAGGTTCCAATCCGTCCCCGTCCTCAAAAGATCTCATTATATAAATCTCTCTCCCGATTCCTTCAGAATTTCAACTGACAAATATTCCTGTAAGTCACGATTTATCTATAATAACATAACTTCACAAAATATTTTTTTACAAAATTCTTAAAAGGGGCGTCGGACTATCCGGACAGCATCATCCGGACAGCATCATTCGAACAACATCATCTTGACAGCATCATCCTGTCGTTTGAAAACTCTGTTCCTGATGCCGCCTCGAACTTTCTCAGAAGATCCTCCACGGTGAGCTTTTCCTTCTCTTCACCGCTTACATCGTATATTATTTGGCCTCTGTCCATCATTATGAGTCTGTTTCCTATAGATATGGCGTCCTTCATGTTGTGGGTCACCATGAGGGCCGTGAGTTTTTCACCCTCCACGATCTCCCTCGTGAGCTTAAGGACCGTGGCCGCCGTAGCAGGGTCAAGAGCTGCAGTGTGCTCGTCAAGTAGAAGGAGCTCCGGCCTCTTTAAGGTCGCCATAAGAAGAGTCACAGCCTGTCTCTGGCCTCCTGACAACAGCCCCACTCTGTCCGTGAGCCTGTCCTCAAGTCCGAGTCCAAGCCTTGAAAGCTCATTCTTGTAGGTCTCTCTCTCCTCGGCTCTTATCTGCCAGCCCAATCCTCTCGTCTTTCCTCTCCTTAAGGCAAGGGAGAGGTTCTCCTCTATCTGCATGCCCGCAGCGGTCCCCTTCATGGGGTCCTGGAATACTCTGCCTATATATTTGGCTCTCTTGTGCTCCGGGTCTCTCGTCACATTCACTCCGTCTATCTCTATCTTTCCGCAGTCAACAGGGAAAACTCCTGCTATGGCGTTTAGCATAGTGGATTTTCCTGCGCCGTTTCCTCCGATCACTGTTATGAAATCCCCGTCGTTTATCACGAGATTCAAATTGTCGAGGGCTCTCTTTTCATTTATGGTTCCCCTGTTGAAGGTCTTGGAAACATTCTTTAAGCTTATCATTTATCTGCCCTCCTTATCTGCATCCTCTGAAGCCTCCGCCAAAGCCTTCACCCCGGAGCCCTCATGCTCTGCCGCATAGAGGTCCTCCTCGGTATAGGCGGCCTTCTCACGCCACTTGCGCATGGCGACAGGTATGGCGAGAGCCACAGCCACCAAAAGGGCCGATATGAGCTGCATATCGTTTACATTCAAGCCAAGCTGTATAGCGTAAGCCCTTATGAGTAAGTATATCATTGCTCCCACTACAGCGGAGAACAGCTTGAGGCCGAAGTTCTTTACTCTGTTCATAAGCACTTCGCCTATGACTATGGCCGCAAGGCCTATTACTATGGCGCCTCGGCCCATGTTTATGTCAGCGTGCTTCAGCATCTGAGCCACCATTGCCCCCGACAGGCCTATAAGGCCGTTTGAGAGGGAAAGAGCTATGAGCTTTGTATGGTTTATGTTCACTCCGAGAGCTCTTATCATGTCAGCGTTGTCTCCCGTGGCTCTGAGGGCGGCTCCTATCTCCGTTCCGAAGAACCAGTAGAGGACGGCTATTACTATGATGACCAATACCACGCCCACTATAAGGGCCGCCTGAGACTGGCTGAGCCCTGTCCTGTCCACAACGAAGGATATGGTTGAATCCGCCTGAAGAAGGGGGTTATTGGGCTTTCCGCCCATTATCCTCAGGTTTACGGACCAGAGGCCTATCTGGGTGAGTATTCCCGAGAGTATGGCGGGGATCTCAAATACCGTGTGTAGTATTCCCGTCACAGCTCCCGCCATAAGTCCCGCAAAAAGCCCCATTACAGTGGCCAAAATGGGATTTATGCCTGAAAGTATGGCAACAGTGCATACGCATCCCCCCAAGGTGAAGCTTCCGTCCGCCGTAAGGTCGGGTATGTCCAAAAGCTTGTAGGTGATGTAAACTCCCAGAACCATGATACCCCAGAGAACTCCCTGGGACACAGCTCCCTGTGTGACTAACAATAAACCGCTCATAAAAATAAAATCTCCTTACGCTGATAATGTTCCGAAGCCGAAGCCCTCTCTGTAACGTGGCTCCGCATCTCCGGAACATCATCTGTTTTATCTTTTCTTTTTCAGAGGCTATGCCTCTCTATACCGTCAAATACGCCGGATTCAACGGCTTTACTATTCCATGGTAATTGTGGAAGGATCTATGCCCAGCACTGCGGCTGTATCCTCGTTTACCACAAGCTGAAGCTTGTCTGAAGGATAGTACTCTATGGGCATTGTGGCGGGATCGGCTCCCTCCTCAAGTATCCTCATAGCCATCTCACCTGCGACCTTTCCCAACTCCTTGTAGTCGATAGTATAAGTCACAAGTCCGCCTACGTCAACCATTCCCTGCTCTCCTACTACTGTGGGGAGCTTGTTCTCATTTGCGATCATGGCAACTGTAGACATACCTGCAGCTATTACGTTATCTGTGGGAGCATAGAGCACATCCACCTTTCCAACCATGGACTCCACCATAGTCTGGATGTCGTTGGAGGTGGCAACAGTGTAATCCACCGCCTCAAGTCCCAGCTCCTCGCAGGCCTCGTGAGCCATCTCGGCCTGGATAGCCGAATTGGACTCAGCTGAGCAATAGAGCACGCCCACGGTCTTTGCGTCCGGGAAAATGTTGTGCAAAAGGCTTATCTGCTCCTTAACTGGAGTGAGATCGGAAGCCCCTGTGACATTTCCGCCGGGAGCTGTGTTATCCGCAACCAATCCCGAATCCGCAGGATCTGTGACTGCCGTAAGGACTATGGGGATATCCGTAGTCTCGGCGGCCACCGCCTGTGCTGCGGGAGTGGCGACCGCAAATATAAGGTCATCTCCGTCGCCCACGAATTTCTGAGCTATAGTAGTGCAGCTTACCGTATCTCCGGAAGCGTTCTGCTGATCTATCTCAGCGGGGAAGCCCGCCTCTGTGAGAGCCTCCACAAATCCCTCATTCGCCCTGTCGAGAGCATCGTGCTGGATATACTGGATAACTCCTATCTTGTATGTCTCTCCCTCTGAAGCCTCAGCCTCTCCGGCCTCCTCGGCTCCGCCTGCCTCCTCTGAAGCTTCCGCCTCGGTGTCGGCCTCTGCCTGAGCCTCTGTCTGAGCCGCCGTGGTCTCCTCCGTAGCGCCCGAGCAGCCTGCGGCTGTGACAGCCATAGCGGCTATAATCCCCATTGCCATCAACTTCCTGATTGACTTTTTCATAATTTGCCCTCCGTATATCTCTGTCAGTTATAACTTTGTATTATGATGGATACTATAGCACTAATCGGAGGATATGTCAACGCATTAAAGCGTTGTGCTTTGACGCTTTTATGTATTAAATTTGTCTTATGCTTTACGGTCTGTTTCCTGTGATAAGCAATGCTACTGTAAACACTATAGCTGCAACTACCATATGCAAAAGAATACCAAATGCGGCGGCTATCGTTCTCTTTTTTGCGTCAGGTATCTCCATGCGCCCGTGATATACAGATGCAGGGGCCGAAGATCCGGGGGAAATCAATCCCATATTCGTACAATATATTAATGCTGCTCCGAAAATCATAGGATTTACTCCGGAATCCATGACAAAGGGTGCAATTACCGGTATCATAGCATTTCCCATCGCTATATTGGAACCGATATTAGTCAGTATTTCCATAACTATTACTGTGAATATTAAAATGAAAACAGGGCTTTTTCCCTCAAAAACAGGTGTAAATATAAGCGTCAGCCAAGGCATGATCCCAGTGACCTCGTTTGCCATAGCGCTCGCGAGCGGTATTGTAACGGCACACATCATTATCACCTGCCAGCTTATGGCTATATCACTGTGTTTTATATCATTAAAAGAGATCGCAGCCTCTCCGTTTCCTTCCCCGGAAGGTATGAGCAGCAGTATTATAAAGCATAGACAGTATAGCCCTGTTATAGTCAGATCATTGTTTAAAAATTGGGCTAATGACAACCTCGAATAAAGAATGACATAAAATCAGCAGTGCGCAAGCAATCAGAAAATCCAAACCGCCTGTCCCTATGGCCGAGTTAATAGGTCTTTGGGGCAGGCGGTTTTCTTTGCCTTGAATGGGTGGATAGATAAGAGATTTACTGTCAGGATAAAGGTCGATTTTGGGCATTTTCTTTCGCTGTAAGCGACGTTTGAAGGGCTTGCCATATTCCGATATTCCCACATAGGAAAACGCCGCTCAGAGCGCAAATCAAGTATTTTTTCCATCTCTCCACATGGGCAATATCCGCGTAGGGGAAATCCGTATATGGAAAGCCCACATACGGATAATCAGTTCACGGGAAAACCATACACGGAAAATCCCGCACAATTAAATACTAAATAAAAGAAATACCAAAGAATCAAATAACAATCTAATTAAATATCAATCTATCAATCCTCAAGATAAACCATATCAGGG
>CALWLK010000053.1 GCA_944381505.1 uncultured Lachnospiraceae bacterium | reverse complement strand
TATGACATCCTCTCCGCCCAGCTCAAGCATATGGTAGATATGCCTGAATATGTCCTCCTTGTTCCTCTCGTCCTTCTCATTGAGGAACTTTGAGAAGATGTTTATGCCGCAAAGTCCGCCTCGCCTCACTATCTCCTTGAACTGGTCATCCCTGAGATTTCTGGGATGGCTGCAGCAGGCTCTCACGTTTGAGTGGGAGGCCACGAAGGGCTTCTCGGAAACATTCAGGAGATCCTCAAATCCGGCGTCGTTCAAATGGGAACAGTCAACTATCATTCCCACCTTCTCCATCCTTTTTACAGCCTCTTTGCCGAAGTCGGTAAGTCCCGTATCATTGTTGGGGCCTGAACCCAGCTCGTTTGCTCCGTTCCACACAAGGCCCAGCATCTTGAAGTTCAATGAAGCGAAATGATCTATGTTGTCGAGATCTCCGTTCAGGCAGGCTCCGCTCTCTATCGAGCGAAGGAAAGCCCACTTGTGCTCTGCACAGATCCGGTCTATGTCGGATATGCTTTCGATGATCCCTATCTTGTCGGGATATTTTGCCGCCTGCTCGTTCATGTAGTTGTAATAATCATCCACGAACCTTACTGCGGCCTCTCCCCTGATGTCGTCGGGGACGAATACAGCCATAGTCTGCACGGCCTTCTCAAACTTATCAAGATCTCTCACGGAAAACTGCGTGGTGTTATTTACGTAGTCCTCTCCGCGCTTTCTCAATTCTTCTATAGTGTCACAGTGAAGATCAAAAAATTTCATAATTCATTTCCGTCCTTTTCCTGATTTTATTCCTCTGTCCAGAACTTAAGCGCTTTCGGAAGCTCGTCGGGGGGGAGTGGTGACAAAGCTTACGGGCACGGTGCAGTCTGTGGCTTCATACATCCTGCGGGCAAGCTCTTCTCCGAAAGCACCGCAAACCTCTATGGCTCCGAATCCGGCATCCCTGAGTTCTGCGGCAAGCTTTACAGCCTCCGCAGGGTTTTGACAGTCAGTATATGTCCTTCCTTCTTTTCCGTGACCGGTAAAGCCCTGTCTTTTTCAGGCGTATAATCCTCGCCCATTATTACCATGGCCCATTTTTTCTTTGTCATCCGCCGCCTCCCACTCTCGCTGTTTTTATCACTTAATAATATAATCCCGGAACCCGAAAAATAAAAGCTTATTCTTCAGGAAAAAGTGTCTTTTTATCCCTTATCTTTTATTTGAGAAGAGCCTTCATAACTCCGTAGTATGACTCCATTACCTTTGTGAGCTGGTCAAGCTCAATGTACTCGTTTATTGTGTGAGCAAGAGTCTCAAGAGAAGGTCCTACGCCGACAGTCTTGATTCCTGCCTCTCCTGCGTAGTGGCTCCCGTTTGTGCAGAAGTCGTAGTTTGTGATGGTAGGATTGAGGCCTATAGCCTTCATCTCCTTGTAGATGTTCTGTATCCAATCCTCGTTCTTGTCATAGAGCCATGCGGGGAAGAATCTCTCTGCACTTATGGTCTCGCCTGTCCAGCACTTCTCCTCTGCCTTTGAGTAGGATACCTTCACCTTAAGCTCGGGATCCTCCTTCATCATCCTGTCGGCAAGGTCCTGAAGGGGCTTCAATACTCCCTCCTTTGTCTCACCCACAAGAAGCCTTCTGTCATATGTAGCCTTGCAGTAATCAGGCACTACGGAAGCTCCGGGATAGGGTGATGACTTGATGTCAACGAGCTCGAGGATTCCGTCTCCGAGGCCGTCCTGATGGGGAGGTGTAAGCTTCTTTATCTCCTCAACGACCTTGCACATCTTGTATACGGCGTTTATACCCTTCTGAGGGCTTGCCGAGTGAGCGGGAACTCCAAAGGTCTCAACAACGATCTCCGCCCTTCCTCTCTGGCCTATCTTCATGTTGAGCTGTGAAGCCTCGCCGATGATAACATAATCAGGCTTTACATATGCGCTTATCTCCCTGGGAGCAACTCCCTCGAAGCACTCCTCGTGTACAGCTCCTGCCACATAGATATCTCCGGGGAAATCATAGTTTAAGTCCTCTGCATAGTATGCGGCTGCCGCAAGCATTGCTGAGAGGGCTCCCTTCATATCAGAGGTTCCTCTTCCGTACATCTTTCCGTCTACGATCTCTGCGGCAAAGGGATCATGCTCCCACTTTGTAGGATCGGGAACGGGAACTGTGTCCATATGTCCGTCGAAAAGGATCTTCTCTCCGGGCTTTGAACCCTTGATGTGGCAAACGCAGTTTCCGTACTTGTCAACGTGTACGTCTGTGAACTTATGATCTGCACAGAACTTCTTCATCTCCTCAACGACCTGGAGCTATACTAAAAAAGTAGACACAAAACGGTACAGTTTGTTACAATTATTAGGACACAAAAAAGGAGGTATCCCATGTCTAAAAATTCTCCCAACAAATACGATGAGGATTTCAAGAAATCCCTTGTCTCTCTTTACCAAAACGGTAAATCACAAACTCAGCTTTGCAAGGAATACGGGGTTTCCCAGTCCGCTTTAGGCAAGTGGGTAAAGCAGTACTCTACTGTCGAGATCGATGATGGCGAAGTGCTTACTGCAAAGCAGGTAAAGGAGCTTCAGAAACGCAACGCTCAGCTTGAAGAGGAGAACCTCATCTTAAAAAAAGCGATTGCCATCTTCACGCCACACTCAAAGAACGACTGAATGCTGTTCATAAGCTCCGCCTCCGGCATAGTATTAAGACCTTATGCAGGGTACTTAGGGTAAACCGCAGCACTTATTATAAGCATTTTTCCTCTATCCCAACTAAACGTATACAGGATAATCAGGAACTCTCCCGTATGATACTCCATATCTATGCTGACTATGAAAAGAGACTTGGAGCTTATAAGGTAGCTTATGTATTAAAGCGTGACTATGGCATAAACATCAGCGTCGGCAGAGTGTACCGCCTGATGGATAAGCTCGAACTCCCCAAGATGTCTACGGATAAGCCCAAACAAAGGAGACGCTCTAAAGAGCCATCCGGTCTTGAAAACCATCTCTCACAGGCCTTTTCCCAAAAGGCCCCTGATATCGTTTGGGCAAGTGACTTCACTTACCTTAAAGCCGGTGGAAGGTGGTATTACCTCTGCATAGTCATGGATCTTTTCTCAAGGAAGATCATTTCCCGGCATCTGTCCCCTAAGGCTGATGCCGATCTTGTCATGACTGCTTTCAAGCTTGCATATGCAAAAAGAAATGCTCCTTATGGCCTCATGTTTCATTCTGACAGGGGCTCACAGTATACTGCTTTTTCTTTCCGCAGGCTGCTTGACTCCCTTAATGTAGTCCGGTCTTTTTCAAAAAAGGCTATCCCTTTGACAATGCCTGCTGTGAGTGCTTCTTCAAATATCTCAAAAAGGAAGAGACTAACAGGAGGATATATCATTCCTTTGCTGAACTTAGACTTGCTATCTTCCGGTACATTGACGGTTACTATAATTCAAGGAGGCCTCATTCGACCTTAAATATGCTGACCCCTGATGAGGCTGAGGAGCTTTTCTTCAGGCAGACTCTCTCTCCTGCCTGACTTTTTCTTTTTTGTGTCTACTTTATTGACTATAGTTCACAGTTGTGATACTTCTCGAAGCAGTATCTCACTTCCTTCTCGATCTGCTCCCTTGTCTGCATGATGCCGGGATGAACGCCGTACTTCTCTCCTGTATCCATGCAGCCTCTTCCGAAGATACCTCTTATTCCCAGCTCTCTCATAGCTCTTATAACGCCGTCGTCAAGATCTGTCCTGGGATGGGGATACATATAGTCGAGGTTTGTGGTGATACCGCTGTGGATACCCTCCATAAGTCCGAGCATTGCGCCGTGATAGCAGTCGTCCTGAGTGAGATTCGTAGCTGCGGGGAAGGTCATGGTCGAGAGCCAATCCTTAAGCACCATGTCATCTCCGAGGCCTCTCAAGAGAGTCTGGAAGAGATGGTTGTGGGTGTTGGCGAATCCGGGGAAGACCACCTTTCCGCCGAGGTCTGTCACCTTCTCGCAGTCAGTGTACTTCTTCTCAAGCTCCTCTGAAGGGCCGACCTCTACGATCTTGTCGTCCTTTATGGCGATGGCGCCCTTGAAGAACACTTCTCTGTCCGGGTTCACTGTTACTATTATTCCGTTTTTCAGCAAATGGCTAATCATATCATGCTCTCCTTTTCTTTATAAATTTTATTGATTTCGTCAATTAATTTTTGTAAATCAATCCTCGGGCTGTGAGATCTCTTTTATGAATTCAGCCTCAACAGCCTTATCCTCATCTCCCTTGGGAAGGATGATATTTAAGAGGATTGCAACTCCCGCAACAAGGATGATGGATGACTCTCCGAAGAACATCTCTATGTACTCGCCGAGTCCTGCAAGCGTATCCTTTGCAAGAGATATACCAAGGCCGAGAGCGATAGCGGGACCGCAGATAAGCATTGCTCTGCCGGTGAAGTTGGATCTTGCCACAAGGCTCATTCCCGACATAGCGATCATTGAGAACACTACCATGGTAGCTCCGCCGATTACGCAGTTGGGGATGGTTGAAAGCACTGATGAAAGCTTGGGGCAGAAGGCTGCTATTACAAGCACTCCGCCTGCAAGTCTGAATACCCACTTGTTACATACCTTTGTGAGGGCAACGATTCCCGAGCACTGGCTGTAGGTTCCCGTTGCGAAGCAGTTGAAGAATGATGAGAAGATACATGCTATTCCGTTTGCGATGATACCTCCGCTGAGCTCCTTGTTTTTGGGCTGTCTGCCAAGTCCGCCTGTAGCGGAAACTGTGAAGTCTCCCGACATCTCAACAGCATTTATGAAGAACAGAAGGATGAATACAAGCACGAACTCAAGTCTGAACTCAAGCTTTCCGAAGGCAAGGGGCTGGGGAAGTGTGAACCAGGCAGCCTCTGCTATGGGTGAGAAATCAACGTAGCCTGTAACAGCTGCAATTATGTAGCCGATTATCATTCCGAGAAGGATAGCAGCTGAAGATACAAGGCCCTTTCCGTAGCCGTTCAAGAGAACTATTGCAAGGACTACTATAGCTCCGATTATGAAGTTGTGGGGCTGTCCCATTGAGGGGTCTCCCTGTCCTCCTGCAAGGTTGTATGCAGCCATGGGGAAGCAGGAGATACCGATGGAGGTGATGATGGTTCCTGTAACTATAGGAGGGAAGAACTTTCTTATCTTGGGAAGGATAAGGCCGATAATTATAGAGATAACGCCTCCCACAAGCTGTGCTCCGAAAAGTGTGCCGAGGCCGTACTCAACCGCAACTGATGTACATATGGGAAGGAAGGTGTAGGTAAGTCCCATCATTACGGGAAGGCCTGAACCTATCCGGAAGTTTCCGAATCTGAAGGTACATACCTGTAAGAGAGTTGCAACACCTGCTCCGAGGAGCGCGCACTGCAAAAGAAGTGTCGCCTGTGCGGAGCTCATCTGAGCCGCATCGGCTACGATTATCATAGGAACGATGTTTCCTACGAACATTGCAAGGATCTGCCGGAATCCGAGGGGCAGCGCCTGTGCGAACGAGGGGCGTCCCTCAAGCTCGTAAACCGAGCCTACTGAAGTTGTTTTTGTTTCATTCTTACTCATTTTTTTACTCCTTTAAAAAAACTTAAGAATGCGAAAGGGAGCTTCTTCCTTACGCTTAAAAGCTTGGCTTCGTTGATTCACATATGTTTTACCGGCCTCATATGTGCCTAAGATATGCAGCAGACTGTATGCCCACCTCAAAGGGATGTCTCCCTGAAAGGCTTCAGGCATCCGGTCTCCTGCACATCCGTTCAATGACTACAGGCTTGTAAAATAAGCTAAAGCCAAATCAAAGCTTATTTTACCGATGTGTTTCTGATTAAGAATTGTCCGAAGAGTTCCCTCTCCTCCGGTACCCCGGAGCTGACAATCTGATGCCCTCTCAGAAATACATGTTGAACTTTATAATCAACTACAGTTCCCTCGTAGGGATTGTAGTCAACCCTCTGGTATTGGGTCTTTGAGCTTAGCTCGTGGGGGCTTTGGGGCTTTATCAGAACTATGTCCGCATCGCTCCCCGGTGCTATCACTCCCTTTTTCGGATAGAGCCCGAATATTTTCGCCGGGTTCTCCGAGAGGAGCTTTACTGTATGATTTAGGGATATGCCCTGCCGATCGGAGTAGGTGAGCATCAGCTCGACCCTGTTCTCCACTCCGGGCATTCCGTTGGGTATCTGCCTGAAGTCCTCTTTTCCCAGGTCCTTCTGTCCCTTGAAATTAAAGGAGCAATGATCTGTGGACACTGTGTCCACCGCGCCCTCCTTTATGCCTCGAAGGAGCGCCTCGTTGTCCTTTTTCTTCCTTAAAGGCGGGCTGCACACATATTTTGCGGCCTCAAATCCGCCCTCTCTGTATCTGTCGTCTGTAAGGAGAAGATAGTGGGGACAGGTCTCGCAGTAGACCTTCACTCCCTCCGCCTTCGCCTTCTCTATCTCCGCGAGTGCCTCCTCGGTGCTGGTGTGGACTATATAGACCTGAGTGTCCAAAAGCCTCGCCATGTCTATGAGCCTTGAGACTGCGTCGTGCTCCACCTCGTTGGGCCTTGACAGGGGATGATTTGAAATATCTGAAGGCCCCGTCTCTCCCAATTCCGCTCTCCTCTCATCGAGGATCTCTCCGTTTTCGCAGTGGATGAGGAGAAGTCCGTTATATTTCTTTATGAGCTTTAAGATCCTGTAGAGGTCGCCGTCCGTAACTCCCAGATCTCCTATATAAGCCATGTAGGCCTTAAAGGAGGTGACGCCGTTTCTGACCATTCCCTTTATCTCCTCCTCAAGCTTCTCGTCGTATCTTGAGACTGTCATGTGGAAGCCGTAGTCACAGAAGGACTTTCCGTCCGCCTTCTCATGCCATCTCTCAAGGCCGTTCCAAAGAGAGGTGCCGTGCTCCGGCTCAGAGAAATCTATTATGCTCGTCGTACCGCCCGCAACGGCCGCCCTTGTCCCGTAATAGAAATCGTCGGAGGTGGTCATGTCTCCGCAGGGCATATCAAAGTGAGTGTGGGCGTCTATAGCTCCGGGGAGAGCCAACAGCCCCTCGGCCGAAATGACCTCCTCCCCCCTCCGCGGGAAGGAGAGCTTCAGCTATCTCTGCTATCTCCTCTCCCTCTATCCTTATGTCAGCCCTAAGGCTTTCGCTGCCGTTTATGATCTTTGCGCCTTTTATAATCATTACGAGCCTCCGCAATCCGATCCGATGTGATATCAAAAGCTTTTATTGTTAATTTTTAGTCAAATTCGGATAAAAAAAAGTGAGAGTTGTAACGCTTTGCGAAAGGTTACCAAACTCTCACTTAAAAGAAAAAGAGAGCCGGCGAGCTCTTTGTGAAAGGCTGCCAAACTCTCATTAAAATTCTGTCCTGTTATCAAGATAAGATATAAAATTTTCTCTCGTCTTTTAAAGACATGTGTTGTCTAACTCTTTAAAAATAAAAGTCAATATTCTTTTAGAAATATATCGCTTTTCTATAATTTCTCGCCGTTCATTTTGTATAATATGCGAATTGATTTATAAACCGATATGTGTGCAAATAAACTTCCGGAAATTTATTTCTTTTACTTTTATTCGCACCGTCTGAACAATATTTCCGGCTGTTATCAGAGCCGCTTTTTGCATATTTCCTTGAGACAGCATTTATCACAGTAGGGCTTCGTCCTGGCGGTGCAGACCGCCCTGCCGTGCATCACCAGCCTGTGGCAGAAATCATTACCCTCCTCGGGAGGTATGAGCTTCCACAGCTCCATCTCCACCTTCTTAGGTTCCTTTATCCCATCCACAAGGCCTATGCGGTTTACAAGGCGTATGCAGTGGGTGTCCGTGACAATGGCGGGTTTGCCGAACACATCTCCCATAATGAGGTTTGCGCTCTTTCTGCCCACACCCGGAAGCTTTAAAAGCTCGTCGAAGTCATCAGGTACCCTGCCCTCATATTTCTCCATGAGCATCTTCATGCAGGCGCTTATGTCCCTTGCCTTGCTGTGTCCCAATCCGCAGGGCTTCACTATCTCCTCTATCTCCTCCACAGAAGCCTCGGAGAGGGCTTTTGCGGAGGGGAACTTCTCATACAGTGAGGGCACTATCATGTTTACTCTCTCATCGGTGCACTGAGCCGCAAGGCGCACGCTCACAAGGAGCTTCCATGCCTCGTTGTACTCCAGAGTACAGTCGGCGTCCGGGTACTCCTCCTTCAGTTTTTCGATCACCTTGAGGGCAAGCTCCCTTTTCTCCGGGCTTACAGCCTTATCTTTCTTCATCAAAGAGGTCTCCTTATACCAAGTCTATTCAAAAAGCTTTGCGGCCTCCTTCAGGCCGTCGATTATTCCGAGATGCTGTGGACATTGGCCCTCGCACTGTCCGCAGGCTATGCAGTCCGAGGCTTTGCCCCTGTCCTTTACCGCCTGCTCATAGGAGTCCTTTGCCGCCTTGAGCCGGTTCTCCCCGTACATGCTGACCTTGTTTACAAGCTTGAAAATATCAGGGATGGGGATGGACTTGGGACATCCGTCGGTGCAGTAGCGGCATGCGGTGCAAGAGATACGCTCCCTTTCCTTTATGAGCTTTGCCACTCTCTCCACCAGGGCCTTCTCCTTATCGTTTAAGATTTTGAGATCCTTCATGAAAGAGAGATTGTCCTCCATCTGGGACATATCGCTCATTCCGCTTAAAACCATAAACACATTGTCCAAGGACGCGGCGTAGCGTATAGCCCATGAGGCGGGAGACGCCGAGGGCAGTTCCTCCTCAAGAAGCCTTTTCGCCTCCTCGGGGATATCCGCCAAAAGGCCTCCCTTTACGGGCTCCATGACTACCACGGGCTTTCCGTGAGCCCTGCAGATCTCGTAGCATCTGCGGGACTCCACGTCCGGGGCCTCCCAGTCCATATAGTTTATCTGAAGCTGTACGAAATCCGCCTCGGGATGTCTCTCAAGTATCTTTTCAAGTATCTCCGGCTTATCGTGGAAGGAAAAGCCCGCCTTCCTTATCCTTCCCTCCTCCTTCATCCTCTTTACAAAGTCAAAGGCTCCCAGATCCTCACATTTTTTGAGCCTCTCGTCGGACATGGCGTGGAGAAGATAGTAGTCGAAATATTCAACCCCGCAGCGCTCAAGCTGAGAATCAAAAAACTTCGGTATATCCTCCGCCTTCTCCACCATAAAGATGGAGAGCTTATCCGCCAGAGTATAGGCTTCTCTCGGGTGTCTCTTTGCCACGCACTCCCTGAAGGCCTCCTCGCTCTTTCCCTTGTGATAGGGAGCCGCAGTATCAAAGTAGGAAAAGCCCTCGGAGATGAACCTGTCCGCCATAAGACATAGCAGGTCATAGTCTATCGAGGTGTTGTCCGAGGCATCCTTCAAGGGAAGCCTCATGAGGCCGAAGCCCAGCTTTTTCCTGTTTTCCATCTGAAATTACCTCCTCACAAACTCACAATATATCCACAGACTCTCTTCTCTATTCTGTAAGATTCTTTATGCTCTCAAGGGCCTCCGCATATTCCTTTGATACCGCGCTCGGGTTCCTTCTCAAATGCTTCGCTATCCTTCTGAAGTCCTTGTCCCTTCTTCCGGCCATCTCTCTGAACTGCCTGTAAACTCCCTCTCTGAGAGCCTTAAGCTCCTCGGCCTTTGCAGGGCTTATTGCCCCGAGCTCCTCAGCCTTCTCCAAGAGCTCGTTTAACTGCTTCGTCTTTACCTCACGCCAAGCATATAGATTCTTCTCGAACTTCTCCTTTGTTGACAGAAGCTTTTCCGCCTGCTTCTCCCTGAGGGCCCTGTAGTCGTCAAGCCTTACAGCGGACACGACCTCCATCCTCTTCTGCATGCGCCTGATGTAGTCCTTGCTTTCGCTGAGCTTTTCAAGCATATCCCTCATGTCGAGAGCCTCGCCTATGGAGCTGTGTACGTCCACCGCTGTGGCGGCCGTGAGTATAAGTACCAAAAGCTCGGTGAACACGCTTCTCAGCTGAAGTATGACATCCTGTATGGGAACATTTATCACCTCCACCAAGAGCACGGAGAAAAATCCCCAGGCTATGGAAGCGGGCAGGCAGATGTAACCGTTCAGATTATATTTAAAGTTGCTGTAATCCCAATATTTGACGTGGAATATCTTCTCCATGGTCCAGCCTGTAGCGTACTCAAGGGCGGTAGCTCCCAGCATTCCGAATATGAAAACGAGAGGGATGCTGTCTCTCACGCTCATGGTGCATATGAGGACTCCCAATGCTCCGAAGCCGTAGATGGGGATTATAGGGCCGTGCAGGAATCCTCTGTTTACGAATCTGTGCTGACCCACAGAGGCGTAACCCGACTCCCATATCCATCCTATAAAGCTGTATATATAGAAAAACAACAGCCAGTCCCAAACTGTGTAATGAATCATGTTATGCATATATCCTGTCTCCTCTTAAAAATATTTTTGGTATTTCCTATTATATCGCTAATATTTTTTTGTTTCCGTTGTTTAACACACAGCTTTGTCTCCGGTTTTGCGGTATGATGCAGACAGTTAAACAAGGAGGTAAACATATGGATAACTATTTGGAAAACATAAATGAATATCAAAGCGGAAAAAAATTAAAGAAGGCGGCCTATATCGTGGCGGCGCTCATCACTGTTTTGGGAGCCATGGCGGTATTCGCCCCTGCAATCACCGGACTCGGAATTGCCTACTTTATAACTGCAGGCTTCTTCATATATGGAATAATGAAGGTAGTGACCTGGTTTAAGCTCCCTGAAGAGCTGAGAAGCGGCTTTTTCCTCGCGGACGGCATCATCTCGGCCTTCCTCGGCGGCATGATACTCTTTGACGCCCTGAGAGGTCCCGAGGGTCAGGTGAGCATGCTCTTTGTCCTCTCCTTCACAGCGGGCTTCATGTCCACTGTAAACGGTATAACCATGCTCGCATCCTACGGCAGCTTAAAGAGGGCCGGATTTCCGAGCTCGGGCTCCATACTTTGGGGAGGCATCTTAAGGCTCCTCATAGGAATACTTATTATCTTAAACCCTATAGGTGGCTGGTTCACCCTTCAATGGAGCTGGGGAATACTGTTTGTCATCACAGGTGTGGCAATGTTCTTTGAGATCAAGGATCTTCCTCTGTGATCGGCATCTCGACAAGCAGCTCGAAATCGCTCTTGTCGAATTTGAGAAGCCCCTCGTCCCTCATCCTGCAAAGCTCGGCGGACATGGCGCTTCTGTCAACGAACAAAAAATCTGCAAGATCCTGCCTGTTTAAGGGTATGGAGAAAACTCTCTTTCCTGCTTTATGATATTCATGGGAAAGGTAATCGGTAAGGCGCTCCCTTGTGGAGCGTCTTATGCTTTCTTCGATCTTCTTTGCAAGGTACTGTACATTTGCGGCCAGAAATCTTGAAGCGGATTGAAGGAACCTTATCTGAAGCTTTCCCGGAAGCTCCATCGACTTTTCAAAAAAGTCATTCACCGATATAAACAGCACCTCTGCAGGCGTCGTGGCCGTAGCTGAGAGATTCAGCCTGTAGCCTCCCACACAGTTTACCATTCCGAAGGAGTCTCCCTCCTTGAGTATCTCTATGAGATTGCTGTTTCCGTTGCTGTCGCAGTGTGAGAGATATATCCTTCCGCTCTTTATTATACATACCTCTCCCATGGGATCCCCGTCTCTCGCTATGGTATCGTTTTTTTTGTAGCCGGCCCTTCTCGGCCGCAAATGCTCCACCAAAAGGGATATCTCATCTTCGGTGAAATCTTTAAATATCATGCACGCCCTTAAGGTCTTCAGGTCTGCATTTTCCTCTGTCCCCATAAATTCTCCTTCTGTGCCGTATCAATCCTTATTTCCCCGGGATCTCAGCTCCTCATATATCCTCAGCTTTATAAGCTCGGGAGTGGTGCCGAGGGCCGCCGCCAGCTCCCTGCTGACCGTGGATTCCGCCTTCTTTAAATAGTTTTCATCCACCTGTCCCAGTCTTTTATGCCTTGCCATGGCGGTGTCTCTTTTCTTATGGATCTCCTTTATAAGTCTGAGATATGAGGAGGGCATATCGTCCGCTATAATAGCCTTGTAATGCTCCTTGAGCCTTCCTTGGCTGTTGTCGTAAAACACCTCCGGGTCGAAAAGGGCCATCTCCCTCAGACATCTCTCGGCCTCCGTCTTATCCACAGCTTTTCTGAGCTGCCTGCTGTTTTCCACAGGAGTATATATTACATTGTAAGCCGTGACGAAAAGCGGCGCAAGCTTGTAATACATCAATCCGGATTTTTCCCGGCTTTTCGGCATACCGAATTCGATCCCTGTCTTTATATCCTCCACGCGGCATATGCCGTGGCTCCCGAAAACCACATTCGACCCTATCTCAAACATCCGATCCCTCCTTTTTTGTATATAAAAAACAACAGCATGCCTTTAAAGGCTGCCGCAGTAAAAAATCCGGGCAAATTTTGCACGATTGAAAATACACGATTAAAACCAGCCCCGAAGCCGGCCTGCTTATGTATATATTAGCACATTTTCGAAATAAAATCCAAAGGTGGAAATAAAGAAATTAAAAGGAGTTCTTTCTATAGCTGAATTTCTTTATAACCCCCCCCCATAGAAATTTGGCGATAAAATTCCTTCTTCTCCTTATACATCCTTCTGTCAGCCCTCTCACACTGATTCCAGACGTCACAATTTCCGTCGTTCCAGCACACCCCCACAGAGATACTGATCTCATCCCTCGCCATGAGCCTTCTCACCGCCGCTATCTTCGCCCCGAATTCTTCCATTTCACTGTCTCTGTCTATGATGACAAACTCGTCTCCCCCGGTCCTGTAGCCCTTCCCCGGGAAGATCTCCCTGATATTGGCTCCGGTGCGCCTTAAAAGGTCGTCTCCCGCCATATGCCCCAGGCTGTCGTTTACGTCCTTCAGCCCGTTTATATCCAAAACAGCGACACCCAAATGCTCGGCGGGATCCGCCTTGAACTCCTCCACCGCGCGGTTAAAGCGATTACGATTGTAAAGCCCTGTGAGATTGTCCTCAAAGCTTATCTTGTGCAGCTTTCTCTCCAACTCTATTCGGTCCGATATATCATAGATGAGCCGCTGTATTATGTCTCCCTCGGCCTCGCTCTTTATAAAATCGTTTATTGTGGTCAGATGGACCACCCTTCCCCTGCCGGTGGTTATCCGATAGTCCGAGGAGGTCCTGTCCCCGGGATTTTTGAGGGAGTCTATGCCTGCCCTCAATGCGGTGATGTCCTCCGCCGCCGCATCCTCCCCGAAGCCCTGAGACCAGTCCATGCCGCGCACATTCTCCTCGCTCCTGTCCATAAGATCCGCCAGAGCCTTGTTGAAGGTCAGAAGTTGGTATCCGTCCTTCTTTCTTCTCAAGCGGAGTATACCGCAGGATACGGTATTATATATATCCGACAGCTCGTCGGCCTGCCGCCTTATCTCCTCCTTCTGCGCCTCAAGCTCCCTCTGCATGTACTCTCTCGACTGCTCCGCCATGCGGGTGGGAAAGCCCACGTCCTCGCTCGCCATCTCCGTGTAGGGGTTCGAGATATGGATCATACAGCACTTGGGGTTTCCGTCAGTCCACTTTATGCAGGTGGTTATGCGCTGATGGACCTGCAAAAACACCCCCGTGGAGGGGTCGGTGGAGATCCACATCCTCCCCGCCACAAGGCAGATATCAGGGGAAACCATGCCTGCCCGGTACTCCTCCTCGCTTATGTTGCACTTGGGTACCTTTCCCTTAAACATGCGGAATATATCGAGCACGGTATCCTTCCCCGAAGCAAACTCCTGTTCTGCGGCTCCGAACCACAGAAAAGGCTCGTCAAACACCGACTCGTCCGACAAAAAGTCATTTTCACAGTAATGCTTGCGGACCAAAAATCTCGTAAGCTCCACAGCAACATCTTCTTTTGACAGTTCTTTTCCGGGCATAAATTTTTCCGACATGGCTTCCTCCTTTCCGGCATTTGTTCTTTACAAAAATCCTTATTTATCCGTTCTGTCAACTCCCAGAGAGTCTATTATGGTGATGACAAGGCCGTGAATACTGTTTTCGGTGGTTCTGTAGGGCGCTATTCTAAGGGTATAGCACCTTCCGTTGGTGGCTGTGACCTCCCTGTCTATAGTAGCCAGATCCTTTAATACCGTGTGGCAGTCCTTTTCTATCTCCTCATCCGGGAAGCTGTGGGCAAATATCTGTATTCCCCTTCCGATATCGTGGTCCATAAGCTGAAACTCTCTTCCCACATATTCCGTAAACTTCCTTATATTGAGATTGCTGTCCACAAAAAGTATACCTATCATCGTGGATGAGAGGAAGTTTGACAGGTCATTAGTCATCATGGTGAGCTCGTCAAGCTTCAGCTGGTGCTCCGTATTTACGGTGTAGAGCTCTTCGTTTACTGACTGCAGCTCCTCCGTGGAGCTCTGAAGCTCCTCGTTTGCCGTGAGCAGCTCCTCATTTGCGGCCTGCAGCTCTCCGTTTACGGTCTCAAGGCGCTGTATGGTCTGTCTTAAGTCACTCTGAGACACTTGGAATTCTCTCTCCAGATCCGCTATCCTTCTTGCAGCGGTCTCGTCCACGTCGTACTTTTCCACTGTGCCCTCCTTGGGCCTGTGGGTATTCTCCAAAAACAGAACCGCAGTCAGCTCCGCATCGTCCTTGTCGGCTCCCGGCACAGGCTTTACCGTAAGGTCTATGACCTTTCTCCCCGAAGGGCAGTCCACCACTATGTCCGTGTAGGTGACAGGGCTGTGATCGGTGCGGCTCCTGCTTATGGCGGTGGCGGCCACCAGCGATAGATCCTTACATATCATGCTGAAAAAATTGAGGGTGGCTTTGCCAGGGGCAAGAGACAGGTAATCCGTATAATTCCCGAAAAAGTGAAGCACCGTGTCCTCCTCGTTTATGACCACCGAAGCCGGCAGGAAATCCTCCAAGAAATGAGTGTATCGGTTCTC
>CALWLK010000052.1 GCA_944381505.1 uncultured Lachnospiraceae bacterium | reverse complement strand
GACTCAAGAAGAGGCTCGGCATAGACAAGTTTGTAAACGATGCCACTGGAGACGAGGTAAACATAGCCCTCTACACAAGGCCCTCCTGCAATATCTGCGGCATGAGCTCCGGATACACAGGGGAGGGACAGAAGACAGTCACTCCTTGCACCGCAATGGCAAAGCTTGACTTCAGGCTGGTGGTGGCTCAGGATCCTATGAAGATCTTCGAGCTTTTGAGAAAGCATTTGGACAGCCACGGATTTGAGAACATAGAGCTTAAGCTCACCAGTGCGGCAGCTCCTGCAAAGACCTCTGTAAACGAGAAGTTCGTAAAAGTCATAGAGAGGGCTGCAAAGGACGTATATGAAAAGCCCATGGTAGTGCTGCCCACAGCAGCAGGCACAGGCCCCAGAGACGTCTTTGACTACTCGGGCATGCCTATTGCAGGCATAGGCTGCGGCTATGCGGGACTTCTGCAGCATGCGCCCAATGAGAACATAAGGCTTGAGGATTATAAGGAGGCCATAAAGCATGTGGCCGCGGTCCTGTTCCACGCTAAGGATGAAGATATAATATAAAAAATAAAAAATACTCGGAAAAGGAGAAAGATTATGGCAAACGAGGCATACAACAAGATAACCGAAAAGATCGATTCAGTGAGCGGTGAGCTTAAGGAATTGGCATTGGCACTGCATGAGCACCCCGAGCTTTCCTTCCATGAGTTCTTTGCCTGCGAGAACCTGTCAAAGATATTGGAGAAGTACGGATACAAGGTACACAACAATGTGGCAGGCCTTGAGACAGCCTTTATGGGAGAGATGAAGGGCAAGGCCGACGGGCCTACGGTAGCCATCCTCGCAGAGTATGACGCTCTTCCCATGGGACATGCCTGCGGACACAACCTCATAGCCACCATGTCCGTTGGAGCGGCCATAGGTATAGCTGAGGTGATGAAGGATGTCTGCGGAAGAGTCCTCGTGATCGGTACTCCCGCCGAGGAGGGCGGCGGAGGAAAGGTCATCATGTGCGATAAGGGCATATTTGACGATGTGGACTTTGCCATGATGATACATCCCCACAAGAGAAATCTTATCCAGAGGGGTGGTCTTGCTGTAAAACATGTAAAGATAGAGTATTTCGGAAAGCCCGCCCACGGCACAAGGCCTGAGGAGGGAATAAACGCTCTGAGCTCCGTGATCCACACCTTTAACTTCATGGACGCTCAGAGGGCCATACTTCCTTTCAAGTCAAATGTCAACGGCTATATAATCGAGGGAGGAAAGGCAAGTAATATCATACCTGAGTATGCATCCTGCGAATTCTGCATAAGAGGAGATATAGTGAAGGATCTTCTGGTGGTGGAGGATGCTCTGAACAGAGCCATAAAGACGGCAAATACTCTGTTCGGGACAACCTCTAAGGCAGTATCGGGACTCATGTATACAGAGAGATACTCCAATAAGCTCATGGACGAAACTTACAAAAAGCACATGGAGGCCATGGGAGAGGTGGTTGAGTATCCCGAGCCCAACATGAAGTACGGTTCCTCAGACATAGGAAATGTCAGCCTCGAGGTTCCCACCATACAGCCCTATCTCAAGATAGCGGACGCCGACACTCATACTCATGAGTTCGAGAAGGCCACAAAGTCCGAGCATGCCCTTGACCAAGCCATAAAGGGGGCCAAGGCCTTGGCGCTTACGGCTTACGACATATTCGAGTCTCCTGAGCTGCAAAAGGAGATAAAGGAGGAGTTCAAGGCGAAAGTTCCCAAGTACACAAGGGAGCAGCTGGGATATTTCTCAGAGAAATAAAATTTGAATAAACTGAAACATGACCTTTGGCGAAGCCGGTACGAGCAAAGCGGGTATCAGCTTCGTCAGGTCGTGGTATAAATAACTATCCTCGCAATGCGAGGATTAAGCTGTTTTAAAGAAAGAATAGGGGGAGTTCTATGGAAGGAAAGAAAAAGATTAAATTGGCGATGCCGCATTCTCTTGTGATCATTGTGATGATAATGCTCTTTGCTGTTATCCTCACATGGATAATACCCGCAGGGTCTTTTGACAGATATGAAAACAGCCTGGGAGTTACAGTTATAGATCCGAACTCCTTCAAATATATAGATGCGAACTTTGAGAGCATCCTGAATATGCCGAGATTCATGATAGACGGATACATGGATTCCATGGATCTGATACTGATGATACTGTTCTCGGGAGGAGCCTTTGACGTGGTCACCTCCTCCGGTGCTCTGCACGCGGCTGTCTCAAAAATGTCCAGGTTTTTTGCGGGGAGACAGAAATACTTTATTTTGGGAGTAATGCTGTTCTTCGCTCTTCTGAGCACTACTATAGGAGTCAATACCTTCATAGGCTTTGCACCGGTAATGGTGATGTTTGCCCTGTCCATGGGATATGATTCCATAGTCGGAGTTTCCCTGATACTTCTCGGAGGGGCCATAGGATTCTCCACAGGTATGCTCAACCTTAACACCACCATAGTCTCCCAGAGGATAGCGGAGCTTCCCCTCTATTCGGGCATAGGCTACAGATTTTTCAGCTTTGTGGTCTACTTTATAGTTACTGCGGCTTGGCTCCTTCGCTATGCGGCAAAGATCAAGAAGGATCCCCAAAAGAGCCCTATGTATGACTTGGATCTTAAGACAAAAGAGCTGGTAGTGGAAGAGGGGGGCGAGGACCGTATGACATTAAGGCACGGCCTTGTAATACTCACTCTTTTCGGCGCGCTGGCTGTCATAGTATACGGAGGAGTCAGATGGGGCTGGGCCCTCACTGACAGCACTACTATATTTATATGGCTCGGCATAATAGCAGGAATATGCGCCGGCTTTTCTCCCAACAAGATAGCCTCCTGCTTCGTGGCAGGGGCAAAGAGGATGATAGGGGCGGCCTTAATCCTCGGTATGGCGCGAAGCATCTCCCTTATACTCACTTCGGGAGGAGTGCTGGACACCATAGTTTATGCCATAAGCAGAGTTATGTATTATGTGCCCGGCTTCTTACAGGGGCCTGTCATGTTCCTTGCCAACGTAGTCATAAACACCTTCATAGTATCCGGAAGCGGTCAGGCGGCAGTAGTCATGCCGGTATTCATTCCGGTGGCGGATATAGTTGGCCTTACCAGACAGACGGCCATACTCGCTTACAACTTTGGAGACGGATTCGGAAACTATATTATTCCAATGTCCACAGCCCTTATGGGAAATCTGGGAGCTGCAAATATACCATATGAGAGATGGATGAAGTTCATGTGGAAGCTGTTCATAGTATGGCTCATCACAGGAAGTGTGCTTCTTGTGGGAGCGCAGATAATAAACTACGGGCCAATGTAATTTTGGATGGCTTAATTGACCAAAACCGGTTAAGCGGAGGGTTGATAAAAAGGTGGAAAATGCCTTTCAACCCTCCGCTTAATTTTAACTATTGAGTTTTTACTTTATATTTATCTTTTCTCAATGTATAATATTATTCATAAAACAAAAAGGAAAGAAAGCTTATGCTCATACTCGCGTCAGCCTCCCCCAGAAGGCGGGAGCTCATGAAAAAACTTCATATCCCTTTTAAAGTCGAGGTCTCCGGCAATGAGGAGAAGGTTCCGGAGAGCATAAAGCCGGAGAAGCTTCCGGAGTATTTGGCCATGGAGAAGGCAAAGGATGTGTTCAAAACTCACCGGGAGGATACGGTGATAGGCTCGGACACCATAGTTCTTTTGGATGGGGAGATCCTCGGCAAGCCAAAGGACAGAGAGGATGCAAAGCGGATGCTCGGGCTCCTCTCCGGCAGAAGACATGAGGTCATAACGGGAGTGAGTATAATCTCCAAGGATAAGAGCCTCTGCTTCAGCGAGACCTGCGGTGTGGAGTTCTATCCTTTAAGCGAGGAGGAGATAGACGCCTATGTGGATACCGGGGAGCCTATGGACAAGGCGGGAAGCTACGGTATACAGGGGGAGGGAGCAATCCTTGTGAAGGGTATAGACGGGGATTTCTATACGGTCATGGGCCTTCCCTTGGCGAGGCTCTACAGGGCGCTTAAGGAGTTCGGGATCTGAGGAATGAGCGGATATATATGTGGTACAGATATATAGACACAAAATTTAAAATCAGGAGGTAATAAAGACACATGCCAAAGACAAAAGTTTCAGATGCTAAAAAGCTTGAGAAGGAGCTTATGTTTTCCTTCAAAAATATAGCGAAGGAGGAGCCTTTAAAGCTCAAAGAAGCGGACAAGTTCTGCGAGGGCTACAAGGAATACCTTGACAGAGGAAAGACCGAGAGGGAGTGCGCAAAGTACACTGAAAAGCTCCTGCTTGCGGCGGGATACAGGCCCTTTGAGCCGGGAATGCAGCTTACATCCGGAGACAAGGTATACACTGTAAACAGAGAAAAGGCTATTATAGCGGCGACCATAGGAAAGAAGCCGGTGACAGAGGGGGTCAGGTTCAATATTGCCCACATAGATTCCCCGAGGCTTGATCTGAAGCCCAACCCCATGTATGAGAAGGATGAGATAGCCTATTTAAAGACCCATTACTACGGAGGCATCAGGAAGTATCAGTGGGCCACCATACCCCTTTCCATGCACGGTGTGGTGTTCCTGAAAAACGGAAAGAAGATCGAGCTTGACATAGGAGAGAAGGAGGGAGATACCAGATTCGTCATAACAGATCTTCTCCCCCATCTTTCCGCAAAGCAGAATGAGCGCCCCTTAAAGGACGGTATAAAGGGCGAGGAGCTCAACATCGTCATAGGCTCTGTCCCCTATCCTGATGAGGATGTGAAGAACGCATTCAAGCTTATGGCCTTAAAGCTCTTGAATGATGAGTACGGGATCACGGAGGCTGACTTTTTGAGGGCCGAGATAGAGATGGTACCCTCGGGAAAGGCTACGGACATAGGATTTGATCGTTCTATGATAGGCGCCTACGGTCAGGATGACAGAGTTTGTGCTTATACTGCTGTTATGGCGGAAATAAAGACAAAATCTCCTGAACATACGACTGTGACAGTATTAACCGACAAAGAAGAGATAGGCTCCAAGGGAAATACGGGCATGTCATCCCGATATCTCCATCATTTCATGGAGGATATTTCAGACATATTCGGAGTAAAGGTGAGAGATATATACAGAAATTCCATCTGCCTTTCAAGCGATGTAAACGCAGCATACGATCCTACCTTCCCGGACGTGTACGAGCCCGCTAATGCAAGCTACATAAATCACGGTCCCGTCATCACAAAATACACCGGTTCCCGCGGAAAGTCAGGGAGCAACGACGCCTCCGCAGAGACCATGGCAAAGGTTACGGGGATAATGGATGGGCAGAAGGTCTATTGGCAGATAGGAGAGCTGGGAAAGGTCGATGAGGGCGGCGGAGGAACCATAGCTCACTTCATGTCGGATTGGGATGTTGACACTGTGGATGTCGGAGTTCCCGTCCTCGCCATGCACGCTCCCTTTGAGATCACTTCAAAGCTCGATGTTCTCTACACCTACAAAGCCTTCAAGGCGTTTTATAAATAAGATAAGAGGTTTTAGCTGATATAAATCTCGGATATCAAACGGGATGTCTCATTAGGATTTCGAGGCATTCCGTTTTTTTAACTTGCACACTTTAGCATGGTAATGTATACTTATAAGGATTTTTGTAATCAGTAAAATTATTAAAGGAGGGAGCTTTATGGGATACACAGACGAGGTGTTAAAGAAGGTGGAAGAAAGATACCCCTTTGAGCCTGAGTTTCTTCAGGCTGTGAGAGAGGTTCTGGAATCATTGAAGCCCGCTATAGAGGCAAACGAGGAAAAGTACAGAAAAGCGGGGCTTTTGGAAAGGCTTGTGGAGCCTGAGAGGATAATAAGCTTTAAGGTGCCCTGGGTGGACGATGAGGGCAGGGTCCGGGTAAACAGAGGATTCAGAGTGCAGTTCAATTCGGCCATAGGCCCTTACAAGGGCGGACTGAGATTCCATCCCTCCGTTAATCAGGGAATACTGAAATTTTTGGGATTCGAGCAGATATTCAAGAATTCTCTCACGGGTCTGCCTATAGGAGGAGGCAAGGGGGGAGCCGACTTTGACCCCAAGGGAAAGTCCGACAGGGAGGTAATGGCCTTCTGCCAGAGCTTTATGACAGAGCTTTACAGACATATAGGACCTGACTCTGACGTGCCTGCGGGAGATATAGGAGTGGGCGGCAGAGAGATAGGCTTCCTTTACGGGCAGTATAAGAGGCTTACCGGAAGATATGAGGGAGTCCTCACCGGAAAGGGCCTCAACTACGGCGGCTCTCTCGTGAGGACCGAGGCTACAGGCTACGGTCTCATATATATCCTTGAGGAGATGCTCCTCAAGGCGGGAAAGGATATCGCCGGAAAGACCGTGGCCATATCAGGCTCGGGAAATGTGGCTATATACGCCTGTGAAAAGGCTGAAAAGCTCGGGGCGAAGGTGATCACCATGTCGGACTCCGACGGTTATGTGGTGGACAAAAACGGAATAGACCTTGCGGTGGTAAAGGATATAAAGGAGGTAAAGCGCGGCCGCATCAAAGATTATGCCGAGAGAGTTGAGGGTGCGCAGTACTTCGAGGGCAAGGGAGTTTGGACAGTGCCCTGCGACATAGCTCTTCCCTGCGCGACTCAGAACGAGCTCTCCCTTGAGGATGCCGAGACCTTGAAGAAGAACGGATGCTTTGCCGTGGCGGAGGGAGCAAACATGCCCTCGACCCTTGAGGCAACGGAGTTTTTTGTGAGGGAGAAGTTCCTCTATATGCCTGCGAAGGCCGCAAACGCGGGAGGCGTGGCCACATCGGCTCTTGAGATGAGCCAGAATTCCGAGAGGCTCTCATGGAGCTTTGAGGAGGTGGATGAAAAGCTCAAGTCCATCATGAAGGATATCTACAATAAGACCGCGGAGGCCGCCCGCAGATACGGAGCCGAGGGCAACTTCGTGATGGGAGCCAACATAGCAGGCTTTGAGAAGGTTGCCGATGCCATGATAGCCCAGGGAATAGTATAGGCTGAGACTGCAATTTACATATAAAAGCTCATACGACCATGCTTCATCAGGAAAGGCTTGACAGAATAAGTGGCTGTATGAGCTTTTATGGTACTTTGAAGTGTAAAAAGAACTTCTGTTTCTTTCTATATGATATTTCCTTTCTATATGTTATACTTTAATTATTGACAGGAAGGAGCCGGACATACTTTAAAGGAGGTGCCGCTTGGCAATAAAAAATATTGTTTTCGACATGGGAAACGTCCTGATAGACTATGATGCGAGGAGAGTTTTGGATTTTCTCGGCGGAAGTCCTGAGGATAAGGACGAGGTGTACTCGAGGCTTTTTGATTCCTATGCGTGGGTGCACACGGATCTCGGAATACTCTCCGATGATGAGATACTTGCAAAAGCCATGAAGCATATCGAGGGAGAGAGAGCGCGTAAGCTTTGCAGGGAGGCCTTTAAGGAGTGGCCCAAGCACAATCTCATGAGAAAGCCCGATATGGAGAGGCTTTGCAAGAAGCTTAAGGAGAGCGGTATGAAGCTATATGTGCTCTCAAATGCGTCCGAAGTGTGCAGGAAGGCTTTGAAAGACAACCTCAGCTGCTATGACGATTTTTCGGGAATGCTTTTTTCCGCGGAGGTAAAGTGCATAAAGCCTCAGAGCTTTATCTACGAAAAGTTCTTCGACACCTTCGGCTTGGAGCCCTCGGAGTGCTTCTTTATAGATGATCTCGGGGAGAATATAAGAGCCGGAGAAAGTCTTGGAATGAGGGGCTATGTCTTTGACGGAGACAGCAAAAAACTTGAGACATATTTATATGACAGCATAATCAATTCTTAAAGGAGAAAACTATGAAAAAATACACGGAGATGGATGCAAACGAGCTCAGAGAAGAGTACAGGGCCCTGTCAAAAAAATACAAGGAATTCCAATACAGAGCCCTCTCCCTTGATATGTCCAGAGGAAAGCCCTGCCCCGAGCAGCTGGATCTCTCCATGGGTATGATGGACGTGCTTCATTCGGGAAGCGACCTTGTGTGCGAGGACGGCTCCGACTGCAGAAACTATGGAGTGCTCTCCGGGATCCCTGAGGCCAAGGAGCTTTTGGCGGATATTATGGAGGTGCATCCCGATAATATTATCATATACGGAAACTCAAGCTTAAATGTAATGTTCGATTTCATATCGAGGAGCATGACTCACGGAGTCATGGGCTCCACCCCTTGGGCCAAGCTTCCGGAGGTGAAGTTCTTATGTGTGGTGCCGGGCTATGACAGACATTTTGCCATCACCGAGTATTTCGGAATAAAGATGGTAAACGTGCCCATGCTCTCCACGGGCCCCGACATGGATATGGTGGAGAGGCTTGTATCCGAGGACGACACCATAAAGGGCATATGGTGCGTGCCCAAATACTCCAACCCCACCGGAAACTCCTATGACGACGAGACAGTAAGGCGCTTTGCGAGGCTTGAGCCCGCGGCGGCGGATTTCAGGATATACTGGGATAATGCCTACACTATCCACCACCTCTACGATCACCATCAGGATCATCTCATAGAGATACTTGCCGAGTGCAAGAGAGCGGGAAATCCGGATCTGGTATATAAATTCGCCTCCACCTCTAAGGTCAGCTTCCCCGGATCGGGGATAGCGGCCTGCGCGGCCTCAAAGAACAATCTTGAGGATATTATGGAGCAGCTCAAATATCAGACTATAGGCCACGACAAGGTGAACCAGTTAAGGCATGTGAGGTTCTTTAAGGATATACACGGAGTTGTGGAGCATATGAGGCTCCATGCGGACATAATAAGGCCCAAATTCGAGGAGTTTGAAAATATATTTGAGGAGGAGCTTTCAGAGCTTGAGATATGCTCATGGACAAAGCCCAACGGGGGATATTTCATCTCCTTCGACTCTATGCCCGGCTGCGCCAAAAACATAGCCATGAAGGCGAAGAAGGCGGGAGTCAAGCTGACCCCTGCGGGAGCCACCTTCCCCTACGGAAAGGACCCGGAGGACAAGAATCTGAGGATAGCTCCCACCTACCCCTCCATAGAGGAGATAAGGGATGCGGCGAGGCTTATCTCACTGTGCGTGAAGCTTGCCACCATAGAAAAGCTCTTGGGAGGAAAGCCTGAGAATTAACGGCGGGAGCTCAGGCCCTCGCCTTTGAAAGGAGAATAAATTATGGGGAAATTTGAAGAGATGAACAGGAAACTTTCGGAATGCGGAGTTGTGCCCGTGGTGGTTATTGACGACGCTGCGGATGCCGTTCCTCTGTGCGAGGCTCTCATGGGGGGAGGCCTTGACGTGGCGGAGGTGACCTTCAGGACGGCGGCCGCGGAGGAGGCCATAAAGCTCATATCCGAGCGCTTTCCGAAGATGCTCTTGGGAGCGGGGACCGTATTGAGCGTGGAGCAGGCCGACAGAGCGGTAAAGGCGGGAGCCAAATTCATAGTGGCCCCCAACTTTGACGCCGAGGTGGTGGATCACTGCATCGAGAGGGATATACCGGTATATCCCGGAGCTCTCACGCCCACGGAATTTGCCTACGGCTACAAGAGGGGACTGAGGGTGATGAAGTTCTTCCCGGCAAAGGACGGGGGAGGCCCTGCCATGATAAAGTCCATATCCGCTGTATTTCCGGGGCTTCAGTACATGCACACCGGGGGAGTGAATGCCGACTACTTAAAGGACTATTTCGCGACCGGGAAGGTGGCTTGCTGTGGCGGCACATGGATGGTAAAGACGGATCTCATA
>CALWLK010000051.1 GCA_944381505.1 uncultured Lachnospiraceae bacterium | reverse complement strand
GGTCCACCAGTTTCTGAATTCCTTCTCTCCTATGCTGTACTCCGAGTCATAATACACTGTTCCCAGAGTGGCCCCGCACTCCTCTATGACGGGGGCGAAGGAGGACACTACCTTGAACACAGATCCCGGCTGTCTCACGACATTTGAGGCTCTGTTTAGTCCGAGAGAATACTTCTTCTCTCCCCTTCCTCCCGAGAGAGCCTTCACCTCCTTGGTCCTCTGATCCATAAGCACAAAGGATATCTGAGGCTGCAGCGTGGTGTCCAGAGTCTCGGCGATTATCTCGTCCTCCTCCCCGAGCACCGTGGACTTGTACTCCTCTATGCGCTCGGATATGGCCTCCTCGCTCCTGAAAAGTCCGGAGTAATTCTCGTTTTTGACGTTTTTGCTGTAGCTTTCTATATCATGCTCGCTGTAGTGAGTGAGGCTTCCATCGGGGTGCTCCACAGAACACCTCCAAGTAAAAGAATACTTGAAGGTATCGTAGTTGTCGGGATCGTTTATCTCCTCGTCAACGATGGCCTGAAGCTCGGGGTCCTGTGTAGTCTCTATCCTCAGGCCTCCCGAATACAAAAGGTCGTGGGCCTGCTGATTTGTAAGTCCTAGCTCCTCGGTGAACACCTCGATACAGTTGTCTATGAGGGCATCCACGAAGTATGAGTAGGGCTTATCCTCCTCGCTTGTTACCGCATCTGCGGCTTTTATCCTGCTGTAGACGTCGTCATTCAGCGCGTAGTCATACTCATCCTCATCTATGTATCCCTGCTCAAGCATATCCTTGAGCACCTGGCTCCTTCTTTTTTGGTTCTCCTCGGGATTTGTGAGGGGATTATACTTTGTGGGGTTCTGAGGTATGGCCGCAAGGACGGTGCACTCTGAGAGAGTCAGGTCGCTCACATCCTTGTTGAAATACCTGCGGGCCGCCACCTTCACTCCGAGGGTGTTGTTCCCCAAGTTTATAGTGTTCAGATAGTCTGTGATTATCTCCTTCTTGAGCTCCGTCTTGTCCACGTCAGGCTGATTCTCAAGCATCAAAGCCAGATACCACTCCTGAAACTTTCTCTCGTAACGGGCGAAGCCCTTCTCCATTCCGCCCTTGAATACGTTATTCTTTATAAGCTGCTGAGTGAGGGTGGAGCCGCCTCCCTCATTGTTTCCGGTCATGACGCCTCTTACGGCTCTGGTTATGGATTTGAGGTCTATTCCGTTATGGCTCCAAAACCTCTGATCCTCTATGGCCACCACGGCGTTTATGAGATCCTCGGGAAGCTCCTCAAAGGTAGCCTCCTCCCTGTTGGATCCCTCCTGAACAAGGGTCGCTATGAGGTTGCCCTCTGTATCGTAAGCCTTGGAGGCAAAGCCCGAGGGCCCGAACTGAAGGCTGTCCACCGCAGGAGCATTATCTATTATCCCCTTGAACATACCTATGCCGAAGGCGCTTATGCACACGGCGACAAAAAGCACCAGAAGTAACAGGGACTTCTTGACAAGATTTGCCCTCTTGTTCTCGTCCTTCTGCTCGCTTCCCAGCACCTCATCCAATTTATCTATGATCGCATCTCTGCTGTAATCGGTCATTATCTGTGAAATCTCTCCTTAAGTCCGAAGTTTATCTTATCTATATTAACACAAAAGATTTCCGGTGTCACTATTTCCGAAGGCATATATACCTTATATAAATCTTAAGTCCATCATCCCACGTCCAGACAGGAGCCGCCTATAAACTCCCTTATTATAGAGGTCCTCGGTATCATCTCAGGGCTTAGGGGAAGCACATAGTCAAAAAACTTGAGAAGCCTCTTTGCCTCTAGATACTCCTCGCAATCCCTCGGGACGCTGAATAAAAGAGGCTCCGCAAAGAGCTTCAAAACCGCTGTCTCGTATATCATGGAAGTGTTGAATATGACGTCCGCATTTTCCTGATAGGGGAAAATATTGTCCTCCTCGCCCGCCCTTACGTCAGGCCAATTCCTTATGGTGTCTCGGGCGCTGTAGCCCCTTTTTGCATTGTCCCTCACCATTCGCCTTATAAGTCTGAGATCCGTGGTGGGTATCCTGTTATGCTCGTCAATATTTAACTGAGTCAGGGCGGACACGTATATCCTGAATTTTTCCGATGCGGGAAGACCCGAGGAAAACTCATCGTTCAGACAGTGTATGCCCTCTATTATCAGCACATCCTTCTCTGAAAGCCGGAGAGTATCTCCCTTATATTCCCTCATTCCCGTCTTGAAATTGTATCTCGGAAGCTCCACGGTCTCTCCCGCAAGGAGCCTTTGCATGTCTCTGTTGAAAAGCTCCGTGTCCACCGCATTAAGGGACTCGAAGTCAGGCTTTCCGTCCTTTCCCAAGGGCCTGGTGGCCAGATCCTTAAAATAATTATCCGCCGATATGGCGTGGGGTCTCACTCCGTAGGCCCGAAGCTGTATTGCAAGCCTGTGAGCCGTGGAGGTCTTTCCGGAGCTCGAGGGTCCCGCCAAAAGTATTATCCTCTTATCTCCCACGGAAATGCGCTGAGATATCTCGCCTATCTTCTTCTCGAAAAATGCCTCCTGAGTGAGTATGAGATCATTGGCCCTCCCCTCGCATATTACTCTGTTCAGTGATGCAATATTGTCGATTCCTATCTCGTCTGCCCACTTGAAGGACTCATATTGGACCTTAAAAAGCTTTTCGGAGGGGTTAAATTCCCTGAGCTCATGGGGATCCTCGTCCTTGGGGAGCATCAGCACCACGCCGTCATGGAATATCCTCAAGTCAAAGCATTTGATATATCCTGTGCTCGGGCACATCGGTCCGTAAAAATAGTCCTCGAACTTTTCCAGCCTGTATATGTTTACCCTCGAGGATCTGCGGAATCTGAAAAGACGCTCCTTGTCATACATTCCGAAGCGATGGAATCTCTCCACAGCCTCATCAGAGCGAATATTGACCTTCTCAAAGGCCATATCTCCATTGACATACTCCTTCATCCTGTCCCTGACCTTTGATATAAGCTCCTCGTCCGGGATGAATCTTCCTCTCGGAAGGATAAAGAAATTTCCCCCTATGGTGAACTGAACCTCGATCTTTTCTATACGGTCTCTGCCCAAAATATTGTAAAATGCCTTGAGCATCATAAATATAGCGGAGCGGGCATAGGAAGTCCTGCCCTCCTTATCTTTGTAGGTAAGAAAGCGCACACTCCTGTCGCACTCAATGCCCTTGCCAAGCTCAAGCACTGTATTATTCTCCGTATCCAAAACCAAAAGAACATCGTCTGAGTAGAGATCGGAGAAGTCCTCGGCTATGCGCTCCCAGCTCGTGCCTTCCTCATAGCTCTTCTCTCTCCCCATACAGCTTACTTTATATTCCATGCTGCCCTCCTGTGAAAGCTTAATAAGATCAAAGCAAAGGCTCTCTGTGCTCCTTTGTGGCGGCCTTTCTGTAAGCCGCGAAGCCTCCCCTTGCGTAGTTTTCGTCTATTACCGCCTGGGCGGGAAAATCAGCCCCCTTTATCAAAGCGACCTCTCCCAATCCGTTTTTCCTTATATATTCCGCCATGAAGGGCACGAAGACTCTCTCCAAGCCATAATGCCCCGCGTCTATGAGTGCCATGCCCTCGCTTACGGCATCCAGCCCGTCATGATGTCCCATATCTCCGGTTATGAAGGCCTCCGCCCCCTTTTTGAGGGCTGCCTCCGCCATGCCTCTGCCGCTTCCCGGGCACACAGCCACTCTCTTTATCTTCCTCGAGTAGGGAAGACGCCTCTCAGGGTCAGGAACATCCGTCCCGTCCCCCGCATAATACAGCACGAAGGGAAGGTTGAAGCTCTCCTTTATGCGGTCGGCAAGCACATTGGGATATAAAGGCTCCTTAAGCTCTCCGACAAAGCCTATTCCGAAGCTTTCTCCCTCAAAGCCCTCCACAGGCTCCAAAGGGCCCTCCTTCTCTATTCCCATCATCCGGGCCACTATATCCGCCATGCAGCCCGGAGCGCTGTCGAAGTTTGTGTGCATTGCATAGCAGCACATATCCGCCCGTATAAGCTCCATGATCCTCCTTCCAAGGGAGTTATCGTCGTTTATCTTTGACACAGCCTTAAATATCATGGGGTGGTGGGTAAGGAGGAGGTCGGCTCCGGCTTTTACAGCCTCCTCGATAACAGGCTCCGTGGCGTCAAGTGCTATCGCTATCCTTCTTATCTCCTTGTCCCTTCTTCCGGTTATGAGGCCGGGGTTGTCCCAAGAGCAGGCGTAGCTTAAGGGTGCAAGCTTCTCCAGCTCCACAGCCAGTTCTCCCATAGTATACGTTCTCATAGACTTTTCCTTTCTCTATCCCTGCGGATAGCCTGAAGCTCATCATATTCTCTTTTTATTCTCGAAAGCTCAGCCATGGCTCTCTCCGAGGAGGGGTGCTTTTCCATCTCCGAAATTATTCCCTCATATTTTCCCGCAAGCGCTGAAAGATACTCCGAAAACACCTCGTCTCTTCCCTCCATGAGCCTTTTTCCGTATTTAAAATCCGCCTCGTTTTTGTATGGCGACAGTCTGTTTTCAGAGCTTCCTTTGTTTTCAGCCTTGATGATGACGTAGAACTTGCCGTCGTCTCTTACCATCTTTTCCTCTGTGATCTCAAAGTTTATCTCCTCAATCAAAAATCGCCTCACTGTATCAGGCTCGGACTGGGGGCTAAGTATGAGATACCGGCATTTTGAGAGGGAGAACTCCTTTCCCGCCCCGGTTTCACGCTTTGACCCTGTGGGAGTGAAGGAAAGAATATCCCTCATAAGCCTTCCCCCCATGCCGGAGATTATGATACACTCAGGTATATCTATAGAAAGGAGCCCGTCGGAAAGGGCCGTGTCTATCCTGTCTGAAACCCCCGCCGCACTTATGTTCTCCCTTGCGGCTTTGAGGGGTCCGGGATTTACGTCCGCCGCTGTCACATGCAGAGCTTTCCCTCTTTTTATAAGCTCTATGGGCACATATCCGTGATCACAGCCCACATCCGCCGCTGTCTCGCAGTCAGGCACTGTCTCTATTATTTTTTCAAGTCTCTCAGATAAGATCATAGGACACCGTTATTTTCAATTTGATTCTTAAGTCCCAGAAGCCGCTGCAAAAGCTCCGCGTCTCCTGTGTCCACCGCCGCCTCCATATCTTTCTCTATGGAATTTAGCCTCAGCTTTTTTACCGCATCCTCCAAGGATTTCAACATATCCTCGTCGGCCTCATCCTTCTCGCTTAAGAAGGGCTTTTTGTTGAGCACCTCCGCTACCCTTTTCCTCATTTCCTCATCAGAGGCGTACCTGTCTATCAGAGCCGCGGGATTAAAGCCCCTGCCCTTCTCAATTATCTCCCCGCAGATCTCCCTGTAAAGCTCGTCCCCGAAGTCCTCGGGGCCTATGACGGACCTGACTCTTTCTGTCAGCTCGGGATGCTCGCAGAGCCCTTGGATAATCAGCCTTTCCGATTTGAGGAGTCCTGTATCTCTCTTGTTTTTTTCACGCCTCTCCCTCACTCTCTCCGGCTCCGGCACAGTCCTCTGTTTCCCCATGGAGAGGCCCTTTCTGTTCACAAGCCTTTTCAGGTCCTCATAGGGGATGAAATGCTCTCTCGCCACAGTCTGAGTGTAATTGTCTCTCTCCAGAGCCTCCGTAAATCCGCAGAGCTTTTCCGCCACAGCGTTATAAAAATCTGTCTTTCCCTCAGGGTCCGTCAGATCGTAATTTCGCTTGAGCATATCTATCTCATAGAGGAAGGAATTTTTGGCCTTGTTTATCCTGTCTGTGAATGCCTCGGGGCCCAGAGCCTTTAGGAACTCGTCAGGATCCTTATAGGGACTCATGTCCAAGACCTTGGCAGATATGCCCGCCGCCCTGAGTATGGGCAGAGAGCGAAGCTTTGCCCTTATCCCGGCCTCGTCGCTGTCCTGTGTGAGAACGACCTTGTTGGTATATCGCTTTAAAAGCCTCGCGTGCTTCTCATTAAAGGCCGTGCCCAATGAGGCCACCGCGTTGGTAAAGCCATATTGATGAAGAGCAATGACGTCCATGTATCCCTCGCAGAGAAGGAGATAGTCTTTTCTCGATCTGCGGGCAAAATTGAGGCCATAGAGATTTTTACTCTTGTCAAATATCTTTGTCTCAGGTGAGTTCAGGTATTTCGGCTCACCGTCTCCCATCACCCTGCCTCCGAAGCCTATGACTCTGTTGTTTACGTCCATTATGGGGAACATCACCCTGTTCCAGAATTTGTCGTGGGCGCCTCTCTCCTCTATGGCAACAAGGCCTGTCTCGGAAAGGAGCTCGTCACCGTAGCCCTCGGACTTAAGATAGCTGTACAGCTCTCCCGAGTTTTTGCCTGCATACCCCAAGCCGAAGTGGACTATCGTCCTGTCTGAAAGTCCCCTTTTTGTCTTGAAATACTCCAGACCTATCCTTCCCTTTTCACTTTTGAGTTTTTCATGATAGAAGACCGCCGCCTTTTTGTGTATCTCGAGGAGGCTGTCTCTGAGCCTGGCGTTATAGCCGTCGCTTTTGAAATCCCCCTCCGGAAGCTCTATATTTGCTCTACGTGCAAGATGCTTTAAGGCGTCGGAGAAACTCATGTTCTCGTACTCCATCAGAAAGGTAAAGACATTTCCGCCTGCACCGCAGCCAAAGCAGTAATACATCTGCTTTTGCCTGCTCACAGAAAAGGAGGGTGTCTTTTCTCCATGAAAAGGACATAGGCCAAAATACGTCCCGCCCTTTTTCTTGAGTTGGACATACTGACCTATGACATCCACTATATCGTTGGCGTCCCGCACCCTTTCTACTATCTCCTCGGGATAATACAAACTATCTCAGCCTCCATCCTATGGGAACAAACAGCTCCTCAAACTTCTCTATGGCATAATTATCCGTCATGCCGGCTATATAGTCGCACACAGCCCTCTCCTTCTTCACGCCCTCTCTGTACATCCTTACAAATTCCTCAGGCATCCTCTCGGGCATGTCCATGTAATACTTAAAGAGGAGCTCTATCATCTTTTTTGCCTTCTTTTCCTCCTCCTTGGCCTTGCCTCCTATATACACGTTCTCAAACATCCATGTCCTCAATCCCCTCATGGCGGACTCCATGCCCTCGGACATCATTATCTCTGGCTTTCCGAAGCTGTTTTTTATCACATCGTGTATCAAACTGTTAAGCCTCTCGTTTACGCTTCTCCCAAGCATATCGGTAAACTTGGAAGGTATGTCGCGCTCCGTAAAAAGCCTTGCCCTTATGGCGTCGTCTATGTCATGATTTATGTAAGCGATCTTATCCGAAAGCCTTACCACCTGCCCCTCCAAGGTGGAGGGATGGCCGCTCGACTGATGGTTCAAAATCCCGTCTCTGACCTCCCTTGTGAGATTCAGTCCCTTTCCGTTTTTTTCCAAGACCTCCACTACCCTCACAGACTGCTCGCTGTGCTCAAAGCCCTCCTCGCACAGGCTGTCAAGGACCGACTCTCCGCTGTGCCCGAAGGGTGTATGTCCCAGATCATGTCCGAGGGCTATAGCCTCCGTAAGGTCCTCATTCAAGAGAAGGGCCTTTGATATGCTTCGCGCTATCTGAGACACCTCCAAAGTGTGGGTGAGCCTCGTCCTGTAGTGATCTCCCTCGGGGGCAAGGAAGACCTGAGTCTTGTGCTTCATGCGCCTGAATGCCTTGGAGTGGATTATCCTGTCCCTGTCCCTCTGATAACAAGTCCGCATATCACAGGGCTCCTCCTCGCGGTCTCTTCCCGAGCTGTTAACGGAGAGAGCCGCATAAGGGCTAAGGCTCGCCTTTTCGCGAGCCTCCAGCATCTGTCTTATGCAGCTGTATCCGTTGTAATCCGTCATTCGATATTATTTAAGAAATCCGTCTATTATGGCCGCTTCAGCCTCCTCCGGACTTAAGCCCAGAGTCTCAAGCTTTATGAGCTGCTCACCCGCTATCTTTCCTATAGCCGCCTCATGTATGAGTGCGGCGTCAGGGTCGAGAGCGTCCAGCCCCGGAAGCGCCAATATCTTCGCGTCATCCATTATAATGGCGTCACATTCACTGTGTCCCGAGCAGGGAGCCTTCCCCACTATGTGGGAGTAGAATACGCTCTTTGACCTGTCCGTAGCCACAGAACGGCTTATAATATTTGCAGAGGAATTCTCACCTATGAGGTCGGCGTCTATCCTTGATTCCGCCACCTGATCCCCGTTTGTGAGAAGCCTCTCCCTCACAACCAGCGAGGCGCCTTTCTTGACCTCGGCCTTTGTGACTCTGTTTGTGGAATCAATACCCTTTATCTGGGTGGACTCCATCTCCATGTAGGCCCCCTCGTCCAGGTATATCTCTGTGACAGGGTTCATGATGTTGCCTCCCTTTGATCCGTCGTCCGCCTCCCCGTAGTGCTTTTCTATATATTTAACCTTTGAATTCCTGCCTACGAAAAATCTGTGCAGGCCGTCGTGCTGACTGTCCTGATCGCCGCAGTTGTGTATACCGCAGCCCGCCACTATCTGAATATCGCAGTTTTCCCCAATGTAAAAGTCGTTTGTAACCACATCCTTAAGTCCGGTCTTTGATATCACCACCGGTATACAGCAGGACTGATTCTTTGTGCCGTCCTTTATCCTTATGTCTATGCCGGTACCGTCCTCCTTTGAGCTTATAACTATATTCTCCGTTGAGTTCCTGCTCTGAGCCGCTCCGTTATATCTGATATTGTAAGCCCCCGTGGGGGTCTTGTGGATATCAGCCACCTCGGCCAGTATCCTCTTTTCTATCTCATCTATTGCTGTCATATATCCATCCTCCGAAATCAAATGCTCTGGGGCATTGCGTCCTTTTGAATGCGGCACATAGATACCGCGGCATCTGAACCCAGGATCTTGGGAAGTATCTCGTCCTTCGCGCCCTTTGCCGCGATCTCGCCCTTTTCTATAACTATTATCTCGTCCGCTATATCTAGTATCCTCTCCTGATGGCTTATAATTATAATGGTCCCATTGGTGAGCTCCTTAATATGCTCAAAGACCTTGATAAGATTCTGAAAGCTCCACAGATCTATGCCTGCCTCGGGCTCATCAAAGACCGACAGCCTCGACTGCCTTGCAAGGACGGTGGCTATCTCTATCCTCTTAAGCTCTCCGCCCGAAAGGGAGGCGTCCACCTCTCTGTTTATGTAATCTCTGGCGCAAAGTCCCACCTCGCTGAGATACTTACATGCGTCCGCAGCAGTGAGCTCCTTATTCCTTACCGCGAGCCTTATGAGGTCCAAGACCTCTATGCCCTTAAACCTTACAGGCTGCTGAAAGGCGAAGCTGTCTCCCATATTCGCCCTCTCGGTAATGCCGGCCTCTGTTATATCTCTGTCCTCGAAAAAGATCCTTCCGTCGGTGGGCTTGTATATGCCTGCAATGATCTTTGCAAGGGTCGACTTGCCTCCTCCGTTAGGTCCCGTTATAACTACAAACTTGCCGTCAGGTATATCCAAGCTGATGTTTTTCAATATCTCCTTATCGCTGCCCTTCTCATCGGGCACCTCGTAACGTATGTTTTCAAGCTTAAGCATTTATTGATATGCCGCCGTATACAGCGGCTCTCCTCTCTATAATTAATAGCGCTGTGGGCTCCCACAGCGCTTATTTTAGCATAATCCGGCAAAACTTGCATCAGTATAGGACAGATTTTTGCATTTTCATCACTTTATCCTATTATTTTGATAGGAATTAACTATTTTATGTCAATTTTTTCATCCTGTCACGAGTCTTCCGTAGCTGCCGTCATGGGCGGGATTGAAATAATAACCCACTCCGTCTATCACGTGGTAGCCCGCATACATGGCGCCCTGAGTTCCGTTTGAGACGGGATTGAAATAGAAGGTATATCCGTCTATATCTCTCCAGCCTGTCACCATTGCCCCGTAGGGAAGGTCCGAAGTAACAGGATTCAGATAGAACCAGTTTGTGCCGTCCGAAAGCCAGCCCGCCTGCATCCTTCCCGAGGCGTCGCAGTAGTACCAATGGGATCCGTCATTCACCCATCCTGTCATCATCCTTCCGGAGGCATCGCAGAAATACCATCCGCTGCCGTCATTTATCCAGCCTGTGAGCATGGTGCCTGACTCGTTGCAGTAATACCAACCTCCTCCAACCTCTATCCAGCCGGTGGCGTAACCCGAAGGGGTGCTCCAGTGCCAGTTGCCCCTTATGTCCTGAACCCACTGACTCTGAGGCCCCGAGGAGCTGCCTCCCGAGCTCCCTGAGCCGGTGCCTGTAGCGGCGGATCTACCCACAGCATCCGTCCAAGTGTCATAATCCTCATCGTAGTCGCTTGTGTCAACATCTTCATATCTCGCGGGAATAGCCCACTCTCCGTCTGCGGTCCTGGGATTGCTTCCCGCGTCCCCTGTGGCCCTGACAGCTATGCCCAAGATCTGACAATCCTTGTATCTGTCATTATTGTAGCTTCTTATGTAGCTTGAGATATCTATCCTCTCTGAGGAGGTGGTGCCATGCTTGGTGTTTTCGTCTCCGTTCCTGTCCGTCCAGTTTATCACATACTCATATCTGTCCGCATGGTCCACGCTGTCCCAAGTAGCCCTCTCATCCTCCATGCTTACTTCCAAGTTTTGGGGAGCCGGAAACATATAGAAGGGATATGACTCCACGCGAAGCTCAAGGGTATAGCCGTCATCCTGCACCCTCTTTCTGGTCACCTCGGTTATTCCGCTGTGGGTGACACTCACATTGTCGGAAAACTTGTTGTCTCCGTTTGCCTCAAGAACTATCTCATAGGTATGAGTCCTCGTAGGGCTGGAATTGCTGTCCACGTCCTCGACGCTCACTATGTCGTAATGCTGGCTGTTGGTATAAAAGTAGGGATCAACGCACTTACCCGCCTCCACAGGGGCATCGTCGTCCGCCTCAGCCTTGATATCCACAGAATTTATCCTCACAGCAAAGGCCGTCAAAGGCAGAAGCCCCGAAAAAATAGCCGCCGCAAGGACTGTTTTTAGCACCCTTCTCATATGTCCTCCCTCTCCTTCTTATATTCTCACCCTTATCCTGATAAAATTATATAAAAAAGTCCTGCTCTATACAATAAAATTTATCTGAACATTATATTACGGTTTTTTAGAAAATAAAAAAGACCATCCCAAAAGATGATCTTCCAGTGCCCTTATTAACACTAAACTTGAAAAAAGTCAAAGCAGCTTTGGCTTGCCGCGCCTCAATATTAGAACGGCTTGACAGGGGTGAGCTACCTATTGACAAACCCGGCAATAAGTATCCATACGATGCGGGTACTAAGTTTGCCAACAAAAATTGTGTGAGAAAAAGCATATGAGCAGATATCGGCTTGCTCAGAAATCAGGAATTGCTCAGTCATCAATCTCTACGTTGCTGAACC
>CALWLK010000050.1 GCA_944381505.1 uncultured Lachnospiraceae bacterium | reverse complement strand
TGGGCCTTCTCTATAAGGGAGAGTATATCTCCCATGCCGAGGATCCTTCCCGCCATCCTGTCCGGATAGAACTCCTGCAGGTCGGTGAGCTTCTCTCCCATTCCCGCATAGTATATGGGTTTTCCTGTCACAGCCCTTATGGAGAGGGCCGCTCCGCCTCTGGTATCTCCGTCAAGCTTTGTGATGATTATACCGTCTATCCCAACCTTATCGGAGAAGGTCTGAGCCACATTTACGGCATCCTGTCCGGTCATGGCGTCGACTGTGAGCACAGAGTAATCCACCTTGACAGCTCTCTTTATCTCCTGAAGCTCCTCCATCATGTCCTCATCTATATGGAGGCGTCCCGCCGTGTCCAGTATAAGGACACTGAATCCGTTTTGGACGGCATGCTCATAGGCCTTTTTTGCAATCTCCGGAGGGCTTACCTTATCTCCGAGGGAAAATACCGAAAGTCCCAGCTTCTCTCCGTTTACCTCAAGCTGCTTTATGGCCGCGGGCCTGTAAATATCGCAGGCCGCAAGGAGGACCTTCCTTCCTGCGGACTTGAATCTTGCGCCAAGCTTTGCCGCCGTGGTGGTCTTTCCCGCTCCCTGAAGTCCTGCCATCATGATGGTGGTTACAGAGGGCATGGGATTGAGCTTTATGTTGACGGGGTCCTTTCCCATCATCTCCACAAGCTCCTCGTTGACGATCTTTATGACCATCTGGGCGGGAGTGAGGGAATTCATTACCTCCTCACCCACAGCCCTCTCCTGACAGTCCTTAATGAACTGCTTAACGACCTTGAAGTTTACATCGGCCTCAAGAAGGGCAAGCTTTACCTCCTTTAAGGCGGCCTTTACGTCCTCCTCGCTGAGGCGTCCCTTGCCTCTCAGGTTCTTAAATATATTTTGAAGTTTTTCTGATAAACTCTCAAATGCCATATTGATTATCGTTGCCTTTCGCCTTCGGGTTCGTTTGCATTCTCCTTGAGATAGTTCTCAAGGAGATGGAGCTTGGACTCGTAGGCCTCAAGCTGCTTGTCACATCTCTTTATGATGTCATGCACCGCCTGCCTGCTGACTCCCTGCTCCTCGGCTATCTCCGATAAGGACATATCTTCAGTCACAAGGGAGTTGTAAACAGCCTTCTGGTGATCCGTCAAAAGCTCTCCGTAGAAATCAAACAGCATTCCCTGTCTAACTAATTTCTCCATAACAGGGAATAATATACATGAAAGAGGAAGGGGTGTCAAGTAGTTTTTCTTTACAGCCCCGGATTTTCATCCCATAATATAAAAAGCTTCTGTGGGTAACACAAAAGCTTTTATCATTGCAATATGAAAATGAATCACTTTTTATTTTTCTCGTAATTCAATGAATACTTATAAGGTGTACTCACAATGTTTTGAGGCAGCTTACAGTAATTGAATCCGTCCTCAAGCGGGAATTCCTCATCCATACCGTTTTCCTTTAACTTTTTGCGGGCAACAGCCTTCTTCGGATCAGGGTCTTCAAGGTTCATCGTCCTTAGTACACCCTCTACGGTAAGTGCAAATTTGGAACATGGAATCGACACATCCACCTCGGAGTCATCCCACTTGCAAAATGTCCTTGTGCCTCCGCAGAGCATTGATATATTTATATTATTGGACATATAGGGGTATGCGGTGCTCTCGGAACAGACCGCCTGAAGGCCCGACATCTTGAAGTTTGTATATATCCCGTAATAATATGTGTAGCCTTGCAGAATACGCATGGCATGGTATGGATTTGTTATTATCTGTATGATCTGAGGCGGCTCCTCGCTGTCACTATATTGCTCCAAAGGCTTTACCAAAACTCCATATATTTTTTGAGTACATAGCGTCTGTCTGTCTCTGGAATACTTTGCGGTCCCTAAATCGTGATACAACTGATTCCCGAAAGCCCTCTGAGCGCTTATATGTCCTTCTCCCGGAGCTTCCATTCCGAGGGCTATCGTTGCAGCGGGACATCCGCTGGTTTTTTTGTTGAGCTTTATGCAATGGCCGACAGTTGCCGCCCTTACGGATTGACAATAATTTATCGGCTTTACAGGCTCGATTGCCTCTATACTTTTGTACTCATCTTCGGAATAAATAAACCGTATGCCGACCGGTTTTTTAGGCCAGTCTATAGCGCATGACAACCTTTTTGCCAATTCTCTTACAGTATAATCTTTCATACTGATCACTCCTTTTGAACACGCTTGTAAATATAAGCTCCTATCCACTGGATTATCTGGACCAAAACACAGAGGATAACTACACCGGTATAAAGTATCCTGTCGTCAAATCTGTGATAGCCGTAATTCATTGCTACCGATCCCAGTCCGCCCGCTCCGATAGCTCCCGCAATAGTCGTTGCCGAAAGATAGGTGACAGTAGCCAATACTGTTCCCGAAACTATAGATGGAACAGCCTCTTTCAGAATCACCCTCGTTATGATCTGTGTATCGGAAGCCCCGAACGACTGTGCCGCTTCTATCAGTTGGGGATCCACCTCCACCATGGCATTTTCAAAGATCCTTGCCATAAAAGGTGTTGCCGCCACTGTAAGAGGGAAAATTGCACCTTTTACGCCTATGGTAGTTCCCATGACCGCCCTTGTGACAGGCAGCAAAGCCACGAGTAAGATCATTATCGGAAATGATCGCACAAAATTCACCAAAAAATTCAGCACAGAATAAATAACTTTGTTCGGACGAAGTCCGTTCTTTCTTGTGACCACAAGGATAGTTCCGAGTATCAAGCCCAAAACAAAGGAGATTACCATAGTCGCAAAAAGCATTATCAAGGTATCGACCACGGACGGAGCTATAAGTCTCACAAAATATTTTTCAAACCATCTGACAAATTCTTCATTCATCATTCATTCCGCCCCTCTGTCTTCCATGAAATCAGTCTGTCGTTCAGATATTTTGCCGCTTTTGGATAGTCCTGTGCAGAAACGTTGATGAAGAGCGAAAAGAGTATTCCGTCACAAAACCTTTCCTGTTCTGCCGATAACAAGCTGCAGCTTATTTCGGCGTCAGAGCACATTTCGCTTATCAGGCCTGAGGACCTGTCGTTATACGGCATCATAATATGGATATTTTTTCCGGTTTCAGGAAGTAGCATCTTATCCTTCTCCCCCATTATGGCGAGCAGCGACTCCGGCGGATATGAAAAGACATCAGAGCATTTTCCCGAGGCCGCTATAACTCCGCGTTCCAATATAAAGACCTTTTCGCAGTAGCGCTTTACTATCGAAAACTGATGAGTTACAACTATGACTGTTATGCCCAGTCTTTTGTTTATCTCAATAAGCAATTCCATTATTGTCTCTGCTATGCTCGGATCCAACGCAGAGGTAGCTTCATCACACAACAAAATATGCGGATTCAGAGCAAGCGCCCGTGCTATAGCAACCCTTTGCTTCTGTCCTCCTGAAAGCTCTCTCGGAAAAGAGTTTTTCTTTTCCGAGAGATGTACCATTTCCAAGAGCTCATTTACGCGGGCATCTATATCATTTTTTGAATATCCCCAGCATCTCATGGGAAGTGCTATATTGTCATAAATATCAAGCCTGTTCAAAAGTGAAAAATTCTGGAAGATCATACCTATGTTTTTTCTGAATTCAAGTAATGATTTTCCGGATAGGCTTGAGACCTCCACTCCGTCCACCGTCAGGCTGCCGTCATCGTAGGCTATCAGACCGTTTATGCAGCGCAGCAGAGTGGATTTGCCGGAACCGCTCTGCCCCACAAGCCCATAGACTCCGCCGTTTTCCATTTCAATGGATATATCCTTAAGCGCGGTAAATTCATTAAATTTTTTTTGTAGGTTTTTAATCTGTATCATGCCAAGCACCCGGAATCATAAAGCTTCTGAGAGGATTAATATAAAACTAATGCTCCCTTGTATATCTCGTTAAAACCATTCTTAAACTCATCGCCGGACAAAACCTCCAACATATCGCTTACCCACTGCTCGTTTTCATCTTCGGCAAGTATTGTCAAGCCTATAGGATAATTTTTCTTCTCCACATTTTCCGCAATGAAATCCTCGGGATCCTTTCCCGCCTGAAGGACCAATGCCGATGTTACTATCGCCGCGTCACATTCTTCCAAGCTTCTTGCAGCATAGCTTATCTCAACCTCAACAAACTCAAGATTTTTGGGGTTGTCTACGATATCCAGGGTTGTTAGGAATGACTCGTCGTCTGTCTTCTCACCCAGAGTAATCAAACCGAGGCTCTGTAAAAACAACAGATTGTCCTCCATATTTACCGAATCATTGCTTATTGCAATCGTAGCGCCGTCCGGCAAATCCTCCACTGAATCATATTTGTCTGAATAAAGTGCAGAACGTCCGTAATAAACATGATCCATAACCTTAAAATCTGTCCCATTTGCTTCATTGTACTGCATCAGCCAAGGCTCATGATTATACAAAAATCCGTCAATATCTCCATAAACAGCCCCTTCCACACATCCTGAATTTGAGTCAACCATTACAAGCTCAACCTCGTATTGCTCAGGCATCAGCTCACCTATCAGCTCTACCATGTCAGTATAAATTCCGGTGCTGCCCATATGAATAACCTGTTTTTCCGTGTCTGAGGCGACTGCCGCCTCCTCGGATTCCGCTTCCGAGCTCTCAGCTGCACCGGCTGTCGCTTCCGTCTCCTTGGCTGCAGCGGTAGTCTCCTCACTCTCCACCGAGCCTGAGCACCCCATCAGAAGCCCTGCACATGCTATGATCGCCAATAAAACTGTTGATACCTTCTTTAACCTTTTCATTTCTCTACCCTTTCTCTTCGGTATATTATTGTTTTGCAGCATATTTTAAATACGCAGTATTTTAAATATAGAATCATTATCCCGCATAGTAAAGTTTTATAAATTTTTGTAATATTTTGTCCTCCAATTATAAAGAAATCAAATGTCAACTCATAATTGAATAACATTTATTTATATAATTAAAATCCTTTTATTAAAAAATCCCCGATATCGGCTAAAACCTTCCGATATCAGGGATTTGATCTTCTTCTTAACTGTTTATGAAATCATTTTATTCTTCTTCTCCGACGACCTTATTTATATACTCGCTCCTCGTCTTTGAATACATTATCCTCTGGGAGCCGTAAAGACCTGTATATCCCGAGAAGGCGAAGGCCACAGCTATAACTATGGAGTAATAAGGCATTGCCTCGGGGCTCATCATCTCAAGGGAAATGATGAGGGTCGATATGGGGCAGTTGGTCACTCCCGCAAAGAGTCCTGCCATGCCGCAGGCCGTGCAAAGCTCCGGAGAGAAGCCTATGAGCCTTCCGAAGCTACAGCCGAGTGCCGCCCCTATACAGAAGGTCGGCACTATCTCTCCTCCCTTGAACTTTCCGCCCAAAGCTATGGCGGTAAATAGTATTTTTAAGAGAAAGGCCTCGTAGGGCACTGTGCCCTCAAAGGCTTTCTCAATAATGCCCATACTCGTGCCCTCATAGAGGTCCGTCCCGAGAATAAGCGTAAGTCCTATAAACCCGGCCGAGGCAAGGATTATCCTCAGATAGTAGTTGTCCTTAAAAAGCCGGTCATATATGAGATTTGCAGACTTCATCACGTAGCAAAACAGTATCGAGGTCAGGGCGCAGGCTATGCCCAGCAGGATAATAAAAATCACCGACTGAGGCGTGAGTGCGGGGACCTTCATCAAGAGGAAAAGCTCGAAATCAGCTCCCATTGCCGAAGATATACCATAGGCTATAAATGCGGAAAATATGCAGGGAACCAGTGCGGAGAAATACATTATCCCCACAGAGATGACCTCTATTGCAAACACCGCCGCCGCTATGGGCGTTCCGAAGACCGCAGCAAACAGTGCCGAGGTACCTGCCATCACAGCTATACGCCTGTCTCTCTCGTCAAATTTGAAGACTCTGCCAAGTATGGAGCCTATCCCGCCTCCCATCTGCAGCGCGGCTCCCTCTCTGCCTACCGAGGCTCCCACCAGGTGAGAGAGGACTGTGGAGACAAACATAAGAGGTATCAGGGCCCGATCGACGTTTCCTTCTCCCCTTACGGCCTCAAGCACCAGATTCGTTCCTCTGTTTCCCTTCTCCGACATTGCACTGTGGAGAAATACTATTATCACACCTGCCAAAGGCATCAGAAAGAGAAGCCACGGGAAAGCGTGTCTTATCTCCGTAGCCTTCGCCACGGCAAGGGAAAAGCAGGCCCCCGTCACTCCTCCGAAGATGCCTGCCGCCGCTGAGAACAAACTCCATTTTATGAAATATTCGAGATTGCTCCCGGTTTCACTTGCAAATTTTTTTAAGGTTCCTTTTAAATACTCCATAATTTTTTAATCAGCTTTTCTATTCCTTCACCTCAAAGAGTGCGTTCACAAATTCGTCCGGATCGAACTTCTGCAGATCGTCAATGTTCTCTCCCACTCCTATATACTTCACAGGTATGGAAAGCTCCGATGATATAGCCACGGCAATGCCGCCCTTCGCCGTTCCGTCCATCTTTGTGAGGATAATGCCGTCCACGTCGCAGGCCTGCATGAACTCCTTTGCCTGATTCAAAGCGTTCTGACCTGTGGTGCCGTCCAATACAAGAAGTATCTCCTTTCTTGCCTCGGGCCACTCCTTGTCGGTTATCCTCCTTATCTTTGCCAGCTCATCCATAAGGTTTTTCTTATTGTGGAGCCTTCCCGCCGTATCACATATGAGGATATCCGCATTTCTGTTTTTGCAGGCGGAGATAGCGTCATATACTACGGAGGCCGGATCCGAGCCTTCGTCCTGGGCTATCATCTCTATGTCGTTTCTCTTTGCCCACTCGCTCAGCTGGTCTATGGCTGCCGCCCTGAAAGTGTCGGCCGCCGCCAGTATGACTTTTTTTCCGTCAGCCTTTAAATTTGACGCCAGCTTTCCTATGGAGGTGGTCTTGCCGACCCCGTTTACCCCTATGACAAGGACTATCGACCTCTCATTTTCAAAGTCGTAGGCATGCTCGTCCGGCTGCATCTGAGACTTAATGCTGTCTATGAGAAGCTTTCTGCACTCTGAGGGCTCCTTTATGTGGAGTTCCTTCACCTTGGCCTTTAAGTCGGCGATTATCCTGTCCGTCGTCCTTATGCCCAGATCCCCCATTATAAGTGTCTCCTCAAGCTCCTCATAAAACTCCTCGTCTATAGAGGAAAAGGATCCGAATATATTGTCAATGCCGTGAACTATATTGTCTCTGGTCTTTGTGAGACCTCTCGTAAGTTTTTCAAAAAACCCGGCCATAAAAACCTCCCGTTCTTGATCTTTCTCTAATCATCTAATTTGTCCGCCACAAGATCCACGGACACCAACGCTGTAACGCCCTTTTCCTGCATAGTAACGCCGTAAAGCCTGTCCGCCGCCTCCATGGTGCCTCTCCTGTGGGTAATTATTATGAACTGAGTCCTGTCCGTAAGCTTGCCGAGATATCCGGCAAACCTGCCCACATTCGACTCGTCAAGGGCCGCCTCTATCTCGTCCAAAAGGCAGAACGGCGAGGGCTTCAAATTCTGTATTGCGAAGAGAAGGGCTATAGCTGTGAGAGCCTTCTCTCCTCCTGAGAGCTGCATCATATTTTGAAGCTTCTTTCCCGGGGGCTGGGCGGTTATGGCAATGCCTGCGGAAAGCATATCCTCTCCCTCCTCCCTGACAAGTTCCAGATCTCCCTTTCCGCCTCCGAAAAGCTCCTTGAAGGCCTT
>CALWLK010000049.1 GCA_944381505.1 uncultured Lachnospiraceae bacterium | reverse complement strand
GCACATCCTGAATAGACAGAATGATTTGGTTAAATGAATCCATAGGTGAATCCCCCTTCCAAAAAATGTTTATGCAAGAGAATTGTTATTTTTTTCTCATGCGCCTGCATTATATCAGGGCAAAGTTGTTTTGGCAATAGATTTTTGACAGTTTTTCACATTTTATCATGGTAATTTTACCCAATTTTTGTGTAAGATTACTGAATATGACGCAAAGTAACAAAAATATCAAATTTTAGTGTATTAACTTTCATTTTGGGGGTATTTTATTTCATCGGGGAAATATTACGTTTTAACAAAAATTATATATTAGTTACAAATTATAGAATTTTATTTCAAAAAGTTAACATTTCAGAAGTTTTTTTCTTGATTTTGTTTAAATTACGGATTATAATAAATAATGTAATTTTTCATATTAATGATATTAATTTCAGAAAGGGCTGCGGATATGGAAAAACCGGATTTTGTGAAAAATGTATATATGAAGACCTCATCTCCTATCTATAAAAGGACCCTCACAGAGTGCGAGCAGGTGGCGGGCACCAACGTCAACGTCCTTATATTAGGCGAGCCCGGAACAGGCAAGGAGACCATAGCCCAATATATCCACTTGAACAGCAAGCGCTCGGAGAACCCCTTTGTTACAGTAAACTGTATGGCGTTCAAGGATGATGGACTTCAGGACGAGCTTTTCGGCCACGAGTATTCCTCGGGAGCCTCAGGCCTCAGTTCAAAGCCTGGCAGGCTCCAGAGCGCCGACGGCGGGACCCTCTATTTGGAGGAGGCTCTCAACATGGAGCTTCGCACTCAGTTGAAGCTCGTCTCGGCCATTGAGAACAAGTCCTACTGTCCTCTGGGCAGCATCACTCCCCATGAGCTGGATTTCAGGCTTATATCCTCCACCTCCCAGGATTTTTCTCAGAAGATAATCGGGGAGAATATCAACGAGGCCTTCTACTATAAGATAAGCACTATATGTATAAGGATACCCTCCCTCAGGGAGCGCAAGGAGGACATAGTGGATCTCATCCAGTTCTTCCTGGAAAAGTCTCAAAAGGAGCACAATATAAGGATAGATACCATTGAGGACAAGGCTTGGCAGTTCCTCATAAACTACGAATATCCCGGGAACCTTTGGGAGCTTGAGAATACTCTTGACAGGATGGTGGTGCTCTCCTCCAACAATACCATAACCGGCGAGGGCATACCCATACTCTTCAATATAAAGAGGCCTCAGGTCAACAAGGAGATAGGCATAGACTTCCCGGACCACGTGCTCACTTGGAAGGAGTTCAAGAGTCTCAGCGAGAAGAAATTTTTGGAGAGCGTGCTTCTCGGCATGGGATGGAATATCTCAGCCACGGCAAAAAAGCTCAACATGAGCTCAAGACAGATATTCAACAAAATAAAGGAGTACAACATAGAAAAGCCTGTTATCTGATATCTTATATGTTATAATAGTAGGATAAGTATTGAAGGCATTTGAGATATTCAAGAAAAATAATATAATTAAGGAGAAGAGGGAAATATATGTCAGACATTAAGCTCACGCGCCTTGCGGGCGAATGCGGAGGCTGAGCCTCCAAAATAGGTCCCGATACCTTAGCGCAGGTTCTGCGCGATCTGCCCGGATTCAGCGACCCGGATCTTCTTGTCGGCTATGACACCGCCGACGATGCCGCTGTGTATAAAGTAACCGATGATGTGGCTCTCATCCAGACCGTAGATATCTTCCCTCCCAATGTGGACGACCCCTACGAGTACGGACAGATAGCCGCAGCCAACTCTCTCTCTGACGTTTGGGCCATGGGGGGAGTTGCAAAGCTCGCCATGAACGTATTCATGTTTCCCGAAAACCTCCCCTCCGAGGATGTGCACAATATACTTCTCGGCGGATACGACAAGGTAAGGGAGGCGGGAGCCGTTGTTGTGGGAGGCCATACGATCAAGGATAACGTTCCGAAATACGGCCTCTGCGTCTCAGGCTTCGTTCACCCCAAGAATATACTCAAAAATAACGGCATAAAGCCCGGGGATGCCCTCATTCTCACAAAGCCCATAGGAACAGGCGTGCTCACAAACGCGGACAAAGGCGGCCTTCTTGACGCTGCAGACCACAAAAAGCTTGTGAACTGCATGTCTCGCCTCAACAAATATGCCTCTGAGGCGGTGACAAAAAACGCCTCAACGATACACGCCTGCACCGATGTGACAGGCTTTGCCCTACTGGGCCACAGCTATGAGATGAGCGAGGGAAGCGGCTGCAGTATCTATATAGATTCTTCCGAAGTCCCCTATCTTCCCAAGGCGAGGGAATTTGCAGCCATGGGGCTCGTTCCCGCAAACGCATACAAAAACAGAAATCACCTCTCAGGCAAGGTGGACATAGCGCCCACCGTCTCCGAGGATGTGGCGGATCTTCTCTTTGACCCCCAGACCTCGGGAGGACTGCTCTACGCCATACCGGCAGAGGAGGCTTCAGAGCTCATAAAGGTGCTCAACGAGTCAGTGCCCGAGGCGAGGATAATAGGCTATGCGGACACCAAGGGCGACAGCGATATATATGTAATATAACGCACAGAGTGCACAGCAGGAATCATAACAAATCAAGAAAACTAAAAAGCATTTTCCGTCCGGGTCATCTTTCAGGCCTCATGCACGGAAAATGCTTTTATTTTCATCTGTAAGACTTTATTATTTTAAGCCTGACTCTTTAGAATCCCGCCTTTATCGGACTCTCGCGATAAATGATATCGTCCCTTCCCGGTCCGTTTGAGATCATGGTTATGGGGAAGCCTATCTCCTTTTCTATGAACTCTATGTATCTGCGGCAGTTCTCGGGAAGCTCCTCGTAGTTCTTTATTCCCCTGATATCGCACTTCCATCCGGGAAGCTTTTCTATGACAGGCTTGGCCTTTGCCAAAAGGCAGGTGGTAGGGAACTCCTTTGTTATCTCTCCGTCTATGTCGTAGGCCACGCACACAGGGATCTCGTCCAGATATCCCAAAACGTCAAGCACTGTGAAGGCCACGTCAGTGGTACCCTGGAGCCTGCAGCCGTACTTTGAGGCAACGCAGTCGTACCATCCCACTCTTCTGGGGCGTCCCGTAGTGGCTCCGTACTCTCCGCCGTCTCCACCTCTCCTTCTGAGCTCCTCGGCCTCGTCGCCGAATATCTCCGAGACAAACTCACCTGCGCCCACAGCACTTGAGTAGGCCTTGTTGACGGTTATGATCTTCTTTATCTCATATGGAGGCACTCCCGCTCCTATAGCTCCGTAGGAGGCCAGAGTTGAGGAGGAGGTCACCATGGGGTATATTCCGTGGTCCGGATCCTTGAGGGTGCCAAGCTGTCCCTCAAGAAGTATCTCCTTGCCCTCCTTTAAGGCGTTCCACAGATAAAGCGCCGTGTCGCAGACATAGGGCTCCACCATCTTCTTGTACTCCATGAGCTCCGCATAGAGCTCCTCAGGGTCAAGAAGGGGTTTGTGGTAGAGATGCTCGAGAAGGACATTCTTCGTGTCGCAGACCTCGGCAAGCTTTGTCCGGAGAGCGTCATCGTCGAAAAGCTCATGGACCTGAAAACCTGTTTTTGCATATTTATCTGAATAGAAAGGAGCTATTCCCGACTTTGTGGATCCGAAGGATTTTCCTCCCAGCCTCTCCTCCTCATACTTGTCGAAGAGGATGTGGTAAGGCATGACCATCTGCGCCCTGTCGGAAATAAGTATCTTCGGCATGGGTACACCCTTTGATGTCAACTCATTAAGTTCCTTGAAGAGAACAGGTATATTCAAGGCGACTCCGTTTCCTATCACACTCACTATATGGCTGTAGAAAACTCCGGAGGGCAGGGTGTGAAGCGCGAACTTGCCGTAGTTATTGACTATGGTATGTCCGGCATTGGCTCCTCCCTGAAAGCGGACGACTATATCAGCTTCCTTGGCAAGCATATCTGTTATCTTGCCCTTTCCCTCGTCACCCCAGTTTGCTCCCACTATTGCTTTTATCACTTGATTTTCCTCCTGTAGAAAATGTCAGGGCTGTATCAGCCAATTGCATATATTACCACATTTGGCCCGTCATTTACAGCCCTATGAATAAAATTATAAAAGAATTTCAGGCGACATTAAAGGCTTTTTAGAGTTCTCTGCAATATGAAAGCAGCCCTGTCAGGAAGTTCCTTATCCTCACGTTTCCGTGCTTGTCTGACTTTCCTCTGATATAATTCATCTCTTTTCTTATCTGCTCGAAGTTATAGAGCCTCGCTGAATACTCGTTGAATACGGGATCGGCATAGTCCTCAAGGCCCTTGTTTGCCAGATTGACCATTCCCGAGAATGCGGCTCTCCTTATCCTCTGCTCCACACTCTTGGGATTTCTGTGGAGCCTTCCGCATAGGTCGTTTAAGGTGGCGTCCGATACCTCCATGTCATTCTCCATGAGATACTCTATGATAGACATAATATCCTTGCTTCCCGACTCTCCCGATATTCCTATGCCCTGAAGTATGCTTCTGAGCCTCTGCATGTAGGCCTTTCCGCTGCGAGCCTTCCCGGGCTTCTCCGAGGCAGCTGCCGCCGAGGGGATATTATCCTCCGCAAAGAGATCTTGGGCCTTGGCTATAAGCTTCTTCATGGTCCTTCCTGCTTCGACGTTTTTGAGGACGCTTTCTATCTCTATGCTGTTGACAGGCTTGTGGACATAAAACTCTATACCGCTCTCATAGGCCCTTGACACCATCTCCTTGTTATCCACCTGAGAGAGCATGATAACAGAAACATCGGGAGCAATCTTTTTTACCTTCTCCGCAAAGCTTATGCCGTCAAGTTCAGGCATCAGGAGATCCGCAATAACGATATCCGGCTTTAAAAAAGGCACATCCTCAAGAGCGTCCCTGCCGTTATCGGAAACTCCGCATATCTCCCCCAGCTGCCTCTCGGTTATTATCTGCTTAAGTATACTGCAAATATTTTTGTCGTCATCCACAATATAGACTTTCATTATCTATGCCTCCATCCTGTCCTTTGGTATTTTTACAGTGAATCTCGTTATGCCGTCCCCTGAAGTCACCTCTATCTCTCCCGCAAACTCCTTCTCTATTATGTTCTTAACTATGAGAAGCCCCAAGCCTCTTCCGACCACACCGGTCTCATAATTTATTTTTGTGGAGAAGCCTGCGTTAAATATATCTCCTATCCGGTCGGCAGGGATCTGCTTTCCGTCGTTCTCGACAGTCGTAATATAAGTCCCTTCGGCCTCCTTCACCCTCACCGAGAGCACAAGCCTCCCCTCCTCGGCCGCCTCCACAGCGTTGGTGAACAGATTGTTAAATACCGACATGAGATAATAATATTTGTGAGTAATTATCCCCTCGGGACAATCGGCGGTCCAATGGAGCTCCACCTTCTCCGCACGGGCGTACTCGTCGGTCTTGTTGAGCAAAACCTGAATTATCTCCGAAAGCTCCATCCCTTCCTTGTCTATATTGCTCTCAAGGGCGCTGCTGACTCCTCTCATAACGGAGCCGTAGGATTTCTTTATCTCGTGAACGTTCGTGGCCAATCCCAGAGCTTCGGCCGCAAAGGGGCTTTTATCCGTCTTGAGGCCGTCATAGAGCTTATATGCCCTACTCATAGTGCCCTCCACCATGTCCATGTTTTCCTTCATGCAAACAGTCTCACCCGAGAGCTCTGTGACGGTCATTAAAAGCTTCCTGTATATCTTTATGTCCTCTCGCTTCAAAAGCGCCACCTCATAGCCCTCTATAAGCTGTAAAAGGACTGTTACTATAATACCCCTGATAAAAGCCACAAATATGAGCATACACTGGGTCTCGAGGGTGAAGGGAGATACATCCATCCTGAGGAAGATCTCGACCATATTTGAGACGTAGTCTATCAGAACAAGAACGTACATCTCATTTATCTTGGTGAGATTTCTGCGATTGCTGTCATAGTAGAGATATAAAAGGAAGCCGTAGGATATATAGAACGCGGTCTCCGGCATATAGGCCGTGATAAAATTGCCCATAGACCCGGTAAGCGCAAGGGAGGCAAACGCCCTCGAAAGCGCCACGCCAAGGCCCGAAACTACAGAAACGGAGATCAGAGGAAATTTATTTACCAGCCTCAAAAAAACAGGCAGAAGGATTATTCCTATAGATACCGTGAAGTACTCGGCAAGGATACTCAAATTAAACTGAGCGAAGGCGACGATTATAATGCTATATATCAATATCAAGGGCACTTCGCTCCAACAGTGCTCCCGCTTTTCCTTCAACATACGGTTCTCCCGAAAAACTGTTTTATTTGTAAACTTTTTGTTAATTTATATACATATCCTAACATCATGTGAAATAAAATGCAATATAAATCATAACAAAAGAGACTCGAATATCATAAATCAAATCATGATATCCGGGTCTCACTGAAATTTAAAGCTCCCGGGGGGACTCGAACCCCCGACCCACGCATTACGAATGCGTTGCTCTACCAACTGAGCCACGGAAGCCTTTTAACAAATGAAGCTCATGGACAACATGAGCTTCATCAAATGACCTTGCCGGGAATCGAACCCGGGCCTTCGCCGTGAGAGGGCGACGTCTTGACCGCTTGACTACAAGGCCTTATCAATCGAGGCGACGTGATTCGAACACGCGACCTCTGCGTCCCGAACGCAGCGCTCTACCGGGCTGAGCCACGCCTCGACTTTTGCGGCGGAACATCTCCGCCGCTGCCGTAAAGCACAAAGCATAGTATAATAAATATAATGCAAATTGTCAAATAATTTTTTTATCTCGTAAGATGGGGTATGGCGTCTTCTATCAGATAGTAGTCGATAAGCTTGAAGTCGTTATCAGTCTCCTTCCTGTACCAATCCGTAGCCGCCTTGTCTCTCTCGAATTTCCTGTAATTCTCGAGAGCCTCCTCTATGAGTATTATATCGTCGTTATTGTCATCGCTGCCCTTGGGCATCACCATTATGGATCTGAAAGGGGTCTGATTCGGCTTGATGCTTGATGCCATAGGGTGGGTCACCAACTTGTAGCCCTCGTAAACATAGTCTCTCGCCTTTATGAGCACATCCTTGTGAGTCTCCACATGGATAAGCTTTATCTTTCCCTCAAAGGCCTCCTCCACCACGCTGTTGTTGGTTATGAGTATCAGCTTGTTTATATCCGTCATATTTCCTCCGAAAAACATATATTATCCGTCTTCCGAATATAATACACCGAAACAGCGAGGCAGGCAAGCCGAAATTCCTTCAATTTCATTATGCGAAGAATTTATCCTTATAGCCCATCACAAGTATTATGAGCACTATGAGAGGTATGATCCATGTGACATAGAACCTTGCCAATTTTCCCGTAGGGAATTTGATACCCTTTCCGGTATTGGCCTCCTCGATAAACCGGTCCCAGCCCCAGCCGAATTTGCGGGTGCTGAAGAAGAGATATATCATGGATCCTATGGGAAGGATATTGTTGCTGACTATGAAATCCTCAAAGTCAAGTACAGTCGATCCCTCACCGAAGGGGGCAAAGCCCGACCACAGATTGTACCCCAGAACACAGGGGAAGGACAATAGAGCCAGAGCGATCCCGTTTATAATGATAGCCTTCTTCGTGGAGCAGCCTGTCAGATCCGTCATAAAGGCGATGATATTCTGGAATACGGCTATTACAGTCGTAAATGCTGCAAAGGTCATAAACACGAAGAAAAGCGATCCCCATAGCCTTCCGAAGGGCATGTGAGTAAACACGTTCGGAAGGGTCTGAAATATGAGGCTGGGGCCCTGTCCGGTCTCGCCCCCGTTGTAGGCAAAGCAGGCGGGAAAGATTATAAGCCCCGCTGTAAAGGCCACGCAGGTGTCAAGCACCAGCACGTTTATCCCCTCTCCGGTGAGCTTTCTCTCCTTTCCGATATAGGACCCGAATATAGCCAATGCGCCTATCCCTATGCTCAAGGTAAAGAAGGACTGGCCTAAAGCCGCATAGAGAGCGTTGAAAATGCCTGCCTCCTTCATCCTTCCAAAGTCGGGCTTCAAGTAGAACTCCAGTCCCGCCTTGCCTCCCGGGAGCATGATGGAGTTTATTGCCATGACTATCATGAGCACTATAAGGCATACCATCATCTTCTGAGATACGCTCTCCACACCCTTCTGAAGGCCCTTTGAGCATACCAAAAAGCAGGCTATGACTGTAAAGAGCATGAAGGCGGACATCAAAACCGGATCCGCAAGCATGTTGGAGAACTCTCCGCTCACCGCCTCGGCGCTCATGCCCTGAGCGAAATCGCCCTTCACAAACTTAAGGAAGTAATAGAGAAGCCATCCTGAGATAGTCGTGTAATACATCATAAGTATGTA